>CAMPKJ010000121.1 GCA_946887105.1 uncultured Acidobacteriota bacterium
TCTTCATGACCGGCTCGTACAAGCCGCCGCGCGAGTTCAACTGGAACGTCGGCGTGATTCTGCTCGTCCTCACTCTGCTCCTCTCCTTCACGGGATACCTGCTCCCGTGGGACCAGCTCGCCATCTGGGCGATCACGGTCGGTTCGAACATGGCTCGCGCGTCCCCCGGAGCGGGTACCGAGGGGCCGATGTCGAGTCTGATGAAACTGGGGGATGTGCCGCTCATTCATGCGGGCGATGACGCGAGATTCGCGCTCATCGCAGGCAGATCGATCGGCGCGGCCACGCTGCTGCGTTTCTACGTGCTGCACTGCATGGTCATTCCTCTGGCCGCCGGCTTCCTGATGGCCATTCACTTCTGGCGCGTGCGCAAGGATGGAGGGATCTCTGGTCCGCTTTAGGACGGAGCGATCGCGATGACGTTCCTCAAGAATTTCATCAATGTTCTGTCGATCGCCTCGATCTCGTTCATCCTCCTGTCGGCGGTCTTCGCCTTCATCGTCTACTTCAACCTGCTCGACGGGCGGCTGAAGGACAAAGGCGGCATCGGCTTCATCGTCTTCGGCGTGATCTGCGCGATCGCCGGGATCTTCGTCCCGGTGCTGATGTACCTGGCGGTCGCGTACTTCCTGATCATGTGGGGCTGCGCGAAGCTCGGACCGCGCCTGTGGGACGGCAAGGTCGGCATGTGGCTGTTGATCTTCAGCCTGGCCGGATTCGCGCTGTCGTTCCTCGACCCGAACTTCAAATCGATCGCCGCCAAGCCGGACAACGTGCCCATCGGCGCGATGATCTTCCTGCTGGGCATCTTCACCTGGATCGCGCTCAAGAAGGCGTACTACAACGATCGCGCGATCCTGGCCGGCGGCATTCCCTACGAGAAGACCGAGTCGGACGAGAAGCTCTTCACCTGGCCCGACCTCGTCTATACCGAACTGCTGTGCATGATCGCCCTGACCATCGTGATGATCGTCTGGTCCATCGGCCTGCGCGCTCCGCTCGAAGAAGCGGCCAATCCGACCACCTCTCCGAATCCCGCCAAGGCGCCGTGGTACTTCCTCGGATTGCAGGAGATGCTGGTCTACTTCGATCCTTGGCTGGCGGGCGTGGTCCTGCCGACGCTGATCATCGTCGGCCTGATGGCCATCCCGTACATCGACACCAATCCGAAGGGCAACGGCTACTACTCCTTCCGCGAGCGGAAGTGGGAGATCGGCGTTTTCCTGTACGGATTCCTCGTGCTCTGGTCGTTCCTGATCATCACCGGCACGTTCCTGCGCGGTCCGAACTGGAGCTTCTACGGACCGTACGAATTCTGGGATCCGAACAAGCTCGAGCCGCTGGTCAACATCGATCTCTCCGAGCTCTTCTGGGTGAAGATGCTGGCCATGCCGCTGCCGAGGCTCTGGCTCATCCGCGAGGCCCCGGGACTGATCCTCGTGCTCGCCTATCTCGGACTGCCGATCGCGCTGGCCCTCGGCCCGTTCCGCCGCTTCTATCTGAAGATGGGCGCGGCGCGCTATTACGTCGGCGCGTACCTCTTTCTGACCATGATGTCGCTGCCCATCAAGATGGTGTTGAGGTGGCTGTTCAATTTGAAGTACCTGGTGCACATACAGGAGCTGTTCTTGAACATCTAGGCCTTAGGCGGAAGGCGTTAGGCGTTTGGCATCTCTCGCGAGAAGGCCCAAACGCCTAAAGCCCAACGCCCAACGCCTTGGCGAAGCCAAAAAATGAAGCCGCAAGAGCCCATTCCGCACAACTACTCGATGGGGAAGCTCAACCTCATCTTCGCGCTGACCAGCATCGTCCTGCTGCTGGCCACGGGTGGAATGGTGTTCTACGACTACGTGCGCGGCTGGAAGTGGTTCCAGCTCGAGTTCAACCGCCTGCAGCAGGAGCGCATCGACACGGAACTGCGCGCGCGCAACGACGCCGAGACGCGCAAGCAGCTGGCGGCGCTCGACCAGGAGGTCAAGGAAGGGCAGATCGAGATCGCGCGCAATCGCGGGCAGTACCTCGCGGCGCAGAAAGAGCTCGAGGATTGGGAAGGCGTGCATTACGCCGCCGACCAGGACTATCGCTTCGCCAAGGCGCTCCTGGACGCCAAGCGCTACGAGCTCGAGGCGTCCATCGTCCAGCATCGTGAGGACCAGCCGCAGAAACAGCGCGAATTCGACGACCTGACCGCGCGGGTCGACCGCCTGAACCTGCGCCTGCAGCAGGTCACGCGCGACCGCGACGCCGCACGCGCGCGCGTCGGAAAGTTCCTGGCGCGCATCAACGACATCGAAGAGCGGCGCAAGGAGCTGACCGCCGGCATCGAGTTGCTGAACAAGCAGCGCACGATGGTGGCGATGGAGCGGAACAACCTGATCCTCAACGCGCCGATGCTCGACTTCATCAATCCCACGCTGAAGATCGATCAGGTGGTGCTCAACGATCTCTTCATCGACATGAACTACATGTCGGTGCCGCGCGTGGACCGCTGCCAGACCTGCCATCGCGCCATCGACCGCCCCGGCTTCGAATCGAAGAAAGAAGCGGAGCGCCTGATCGCCGACCTGCGCGGAAGGCTCGACAAGAACCTCATCCAGCCCTCGCGCCGCGCCGAGACGGAAGAGCGCGTGGCGCAGCTCGAGCGGATCGCCAACGCCAAAAACGACATCCTCAATCCGTTCCGCACGCACCCCAAACTGGACACGTTCGTCGGGTCCGCCTCGCCGCATCCGATCCTCGAATACGGCTGCACGGTCTGCCATCGCGGACAGGATCGCGCGACCGAGTTCGGCCGCGCCGGCCACACGCCCGCCAGCCGGCGTATGGAAATGCGCTGGGAGAAGGCCACGGTCGCGCTGCTGCCCGGTCCGTGGGATTACAAGAAGCGCAACTGGGCACGCGAGGTCAATCCGTTCCTCGACACGCCGATGTATCCGCGCCAGTTCTACCAGGCCGGCTGCGTGAAGTGCCACTCAGGACAGATGGAAGTGGCGGACGGCGAAGAGATCAACAAGGCCATGCACATGGTCGAGTTGTACGGCTGCCACGCCTGCCACAAGATCGACAACTGGCGCTTCGCCGAGCTGCAGAAGCCCGGCCCCGCGCTGGACGGCATCGCCGAGAAGACCACGCCGGAGTGGGCATTCCGCTGGATCGCCAATCCGCCGCGCTTCCGCCCCACCACGCGCATGCCGTCGTTCTTCTACCAGCGCAACATGGTCGGTCCGACCGTCCCCGCGCACGAACGCGCGCAGAACGTGAAACTGCAGGACGCCGAGATCCACTCGATCGTCACGTATCTCTTCGCCAAGTCGACGCACCGCCAGTGGCCCGCCGGTCCGAGCGGTGACGCCGGCCGCGGCAAGCAGCTCGTCGAGTCGATCGGCTGCATGGGCTGCCACATCGCGCAGGACACCATCAAAGACGACAAGGGCGTCGTGCGCGTCGCCCATCGCGACGACTTCCCGCTCGAGCGCCACTTCGGCTTCAACCTCACCGGCGTCGGCTCGAAGACGAATGCGAACTGGGTCTTCAACTGGGTCAAGAATCCGAAGGCGTACGATCCGAACGCGCCGATGCCGAGCCTGCGCCTGACCGATCAGGAAGCGGCCGACATCACCTCGTATCTGCTCTCGCTGCAGAAGCCGGCATTCATGCGACAGGAGATCCGGCCGCCGGATCCGAAGGTCGTGCGCGAGCTCGCCAAGGGCTATCTCGTCAATTCACTGACCTCGAACGATGCCGACGCGCGCCTGAACGGCATGTCGCTCGACGACCAGCTGATCTACCTCGGGCAGCGCAGCATCGAGAAATACGGCTGCTACTCCTGCCACGACATCAAAGGCTTCGAAGGGCTCAAGCCGATCGGCACCGAACTCACCATCGAAGGCTCCAAGAACCTGCACCTCTTCGACTTCGGCTTCTTCGGCGACGCCACGCACACGCACAGCTACGTGAACTGGGACGACAAGAAGGAAGAGGTCCAGCACACCGTGCCGTCGTGGATCTACAACAAGGTGCGCAGCCCGCGCGTCTACGACGACCGCCGCACCAAGCCGTACAACGACAAGCTGAAGATGCCCAACTTCCACCTCTCGCCGGAGGAAGCGCGGCTGATCACCACGGTCGTGCTCGGCCTGACCAAGGAGAAGGTGGCCCTGAATCGCATGGCCGCGAACAATCCGCGCCTGCGCCAGGTCGAACACGAGCGGAAGATCATCTCCCAGAACAACTGCCGCGGATGCCACGTGGTCAATCGCCGCGGCCGGGCCATCGCCGCGCTGATCAGCGACCCGAACTTCCTGCCGCCCGACCTCACGCCGCAGGGCGAGCGCGCGCAGTCGCCGTGGCTGTTCCAGTTCCTCAAGGATCCGACGGTGATGAAGATCCGTCCCTGGATGTCGGTGCGCATGCCGACGTTCCACTTCAGCGATCAGACGGCGGCCACGCTGGTGGCGGGCTTCGCCGCGGAAGGCGACGAGCCGCAGTTCGACACGCACCAGTACGCCACGCCGTCCGCGCAGAACGTGGCCATCGGACGCGAAGTCTTCAACATGCTGCGCTGCCAGCAGTGCCACGCCGTGACGCCGGTCGATCCGGCCAATCCGCCGATCCCGAACGTCGCCGACACGCAGTCGCTCGCGCCCAATCTCACGCTCTCGAAACTGCGGTTGCGCCATGACTGGATCGCGGACTGGATCCGCCGTCCCGACGAGATGATCCCCGGCACGCGCATGCCCACGAACTTCCCGCGCGATCCGGAGACGGGCGGATTCCAGTCGCCGCTCGCGCAGGCGCTCGACTCGCCGCAGTTCGCCGCCAGCAGGGCCGCGCTGCTCCCGCACTTCGAGAACGAAGCGGCCATGCGCAAGACCATGGCCGACGCCGTTGCGCTCACCAACTACCTGCGCGATTACATCTGGAGCATCGGCGTCGACCGCGTGCGTCCGGCGCAGGAAGAAAACGTCCGCCCGCTCCTGCCCATCCCGCAAGCACCACAGACTCCGCCCGCTACGCCGGCCGGAGAAGTCGTGCGGCGCGCATCCGCCACACCGCCCGCCGCCCCAAATACCTCGAGGAGATAATCGATGTCGCTCAGGAAGTTTCTCAATCTGATGTTCGTACTCACGCTCGTTCTCGCCGTCGCCTGTGGCGGCGGGAAGGAAGTCGTCGATGAAGGAGAGCTCGGCGAAGACGATCATGCCGCTCCCACCACCGCTGCCGAAGGCGGCGAAAGCAGCGGCGGCGCCGCTACGGCCGCGCCGGTGGCCGTCGCCGATGCGGCGACGCTCGCCGGAACCGTGAAGTTCGAAGGCGCGGCTCCGAAGATGCCCGCCTTGCAGATGGGCGCCGATCCGTTCTGCGCCTCGCAGCATCCCACTCCGGAGCCGGACGAGGAGGTGGTCGTCGGCGCCGGCGGCGAGCTCGCCAACGTCATCGTCTACGTCAAAGACGTCCCGGGCAGCTATCCGGCGCCGCAGCAGGCCGCGCTGCTCGACCAGAAGGGCTGCAAGTACATCCCGCACGTCACCGCGGTGCAGGTCGGCCAGCCCATTCAGATCAAGAACAGCGATGCCACGCTGCACAACGTGCACGCCATGCCGGAAGTGAACTCGCAGTTCAACGAAGGCCAGCCGGTGCAGGGCATGGTCTCGACCAAGAAATTCGACAAGGCCGAAGTCAAGCCGTTCCGCATCAAGTGCGACGTGCACGGCTGGATGAAGTCGTACATGGCCGTGCTGCCGCACCCGTATCACTCGGTCTCACAGATGAACGGCACCTTCTCGATCGCCAACCTCCCGCCGGGCAGCTACACGCTCGTGGCGTGGCACGAGAAGTTCGGCCAGCAGGAGCAGCAGATCACGGTCGGGCCGAAAGAGCAGAAGCAGGTCGCGTTCACGTTCAAGGGATAGTTCGATTCGAAGTCGCAAAGTCTCAAAGTCGCAAAGTCTCAAAGGAAAAACCTGAGACGCGCGGCCCCTTTGAGACTTTGAGACTTTGAGACTTTGCGACTCCGAGGGGAGCAACGATGCCACCAAAACGGCAAGTGCGAGTAGGCAACCAGTGGATGCGCGCGCGCGACGCACAGCGCGCGCTCGAAGAAGCCATCCGCGTCTCGCAGGAAGAGGGGAGGGACGAGGGAGAACATCACGTTCCCTTCATCCGCAAGTACGTCTTCTCGACCGATCACAAGTGGATCGGCATCCAGTACGCCGTCACGGCGCTGACGTTCCTCCTGCTCGGCTTCTCGATGATGCTGCTGATGCGCTATCAGCTGGCGTGGCCGGGGCAGCCGTTCCCGATGTGGATCGCGAAGTTTCTCGGCCAGGCCAATGCGCCGGGCGGGATCATGCTCCCGGAGTTCTACAACCAGCTCGGCGCCATGCACGGCACGGTGATGGTCTTCCTGGCCATCGTGCCTCTCGCGGTCGGCGCGTTCGGCAACTACGTCGTGCCGCTGCAGGTCGGCGCGCCCGACATGGCCTTCCCGAAGCTCAACATGATGAGCTACTGGCTCTACCTGCCGGGCGGCCTGCTGATGCTGTTCAGCTTCTTCCTGCCCGGCGGCGCGCCGAACTCCGGTTGGACGTCGTATCCGCCGCTGTCCGTCATCGCCACCCAGGGCCAGACCATCTGGATCATCGGCATGATCTTCCTGATCACGTCGTCGCTCCTCGGGTCGATCAACTTCATCGTCACCATTTTCCAGCTCCGCGCCAAGGGGCTGTCGTTCATGCGCCTGCCGTTCTTCGTCTGGGCGCAGCTCATCACGTCCTTCCTGCTCCTGCTCGCGTTCCCGCCGCTCGAAGCCGCGGCCATCCTGCAGCTGATGGATCGCGTGGCCGGCACGAGCTTCTTCATGCCCAGCGGTCTCGTGGTCAGCGGCACGCCGCTCGCGAACGCCGGCGGCGGCAATCCGCTGCTGTGGCAGCATCTGTTCTGGTTCCTCGCGCATCCCGAGGTGTACGTGCTGATTCTTCCCGGCATGGGCATCATCTCGGAAGTCATCGCCAACAACACCCGCAAGCCGCTGTGGGGTTACCGCTCGCTGGTCGGCGCCGGCATCTTCCTCGGCTTCATGTCCTTCGTGGTCTGGGCGCACCACATGTTCATGACCGGCATGGGCACGGTCATCAGCGCCTTCTTCCAGACCACCACGATGATCATCTCCATCCCGTCGGTGATCATCCTCACGGCGTTGCTGATCTCACTGTGGGGCGGATCGATCAGGTTTACAGTCCCGATGCTGTTCGCGCTGGCGTTCCTGCCGATGTTCGGCATCGGCGGATTGACGGGGTTGCCGCTCGGTCTCGCGGCGGCGGACATTCACCTGCACGACACCTACTACGTCATCGGCCACTTCCATTACGTGGTCGCGCCCGGAACGATCTTCGCCATGTTCGCCGGCATCTACTACTGGTTCCCGAAGGCCACCGGCCGGAACATGAACGAGTTCTGGGGCAAGGTGCACTTCTGGGCCTCGCTGATCTTCATCAACGGCGTGTTCGCGCCGATGTTCGTGCAGGGACTGGCGGGCGTTTCGCGGCGCCTCTATGACGGCGGCGCGCAGTACGCGCACGCGAAGCCGATCCTGCACACGAACGTGTTCATGTCGGTGTCGGCGTTCCTGCTGCTGGCCGCACAGGTGCCGTTCATCATCAACTTCTTCTACAGCATCTTCAAAGGGAAGCGCGTCGGCGCGAACCACTGGCACGCCACCACGATCGACTGGGCCGCCACGACGTCGCCTCCGCTCGCGCACGGCAACTTCGCGGTCCTTCCGCAGGTCTATCGCGGGCCGTACGAGTACAGCGTTCCCGGTCACGACGCCGACGATTACCTGCCGCAGCACGTGCCTGACGACGCGCATTCGCCGGAGACGGGCGGCGGCATGCTCGCGGCGGCCGCGGTCGCGCAGAAGGAGAGCTGAGCGACATGGACGGACATACACACGCGCACGCGGATTCGCACGAGATCGAAATCCCGTACACCGTGCATCCGCGCCCGGACACGGGCGTGTACAACGGGAAACTCGGGATCTGGCTCTTTCTTGCGTCCGAGGTGATGCTCTTCGGCGCGCTGTTCTCGACGCTGGTCCTGTTGCGCACCAGCGCGCCGTCGTGGCCGCACGGCAAGGAGATCCTCAACGTTCCGCTGGCCACCGTGAACACGTTCGTGCTGATCGGATCCTCGGTGACGGTCATCCTGGCGTGGGCCTACCTGCGGCTCGGTGAGTTGAAGAAAGCGAAGCTCTTCCTTCTTCTCACTCTTCTCTGCGGCTTCGGCTTCCTGGGCATCAAAGCCATCGAGTACGGCACGAAGTTCTCGCACCACCAGTACCCGAGCACGAACAACTTCTTCGCCACGTACTACGTCATGACCGGCCTGCACGGACTGCACGTGATCGGCGGCATGGTCGTATTCGCGTATCTGCTGCTGACCGCCGACAAGTGGTATGCGGCCAAGCGCGATCAATTCACCAACCGCGTGGAAGTGACCGGCTTGTACTGGCACTTCGTCGATCTGGTCTGGATCTTCCTCTTCCCGATCCTGTATCTGCTGTAGGAGCGGAGCCGCATGACGACAGAGCACGTTTCCCACGAACATCCGGACGACCACGGCGCCATTCACGACGGGCACGACAACAGTCCCGAGGCCATCCGGAAGGAGATCCGCCGCTACCTGATGGTGCTGGGCGCGCTGGGCATCCTCACGCTGATCACCGTCGGCATCTCCAGCCTGCAACTGCCGAGCTGGCAAGCGATCGCGCTCGGCCTGGCCGTCGCGACCGTCAAAGGCTCGCTGGTGGCGGCCTTCTTCATGCATCTCATTTCCGAGCGCAAGCTGATTTTCGCCGTGCTCCTGTTCACCGTGTTCTTCTTCGGCATGTTGTTGTGGGGCCCCTGGCACCACCATTACGACGCCGAGCGCGAGTGGCCGGGACACGACGCCACGAACAAACAGGAGGCGGCCCGCCCGCCTGCTGAAACGTCTCACTAGGAAACCCAATGTCCCTGCGCGCCTTCCACATCATCTTCATCATCGTGACCGTAGTCCTCTCGCTCTACGTCGCGCTGTGGGGCATTCGCGAGTTCGCGCAGGAGCGCAGCAACCTCGGCCTCGGCCTGGCCATCGTCTTCCTGGCCAGCGCGGTCGGCCTGATGATCTACGGCAAGAAGGCGTTTGCGAAGTTGAAGGAGTTGCCGTGAGGACCGGTGTTAGGCGCAGGGCGTTAGGCGTTTGGGAGTTGCCGCTCTCGCGACACCTGTCGCCAGCACGAAAACTCCCGAACGCCCAAAGCCCAAAGCCAAACCATCTTCGCGTAGCAATCGCGGCACTCGCGATCCTCACGTTCGCACCAACCGCCCTGGCCTGCCCCGTCTGCTTCGGCGCTCCCGACGATCCGATGGTCAAGGGCGTGAACAACGGCATCTGGGTGCTGCTCGGGTTGGTGGCGGTGGTGCAGGTTGGGTTTGCCGCGATGTTCTGGAGCTTCTGGCGGCGTGCTCGCGAGCAGAAGCGTTTTCGCGAGTCGCTTCGCGTGATCCATCGTTATGACAGGGAGGGACCGCTTTCATGAAGGAATGGCTCGATCACTGGATGCCGCCCGACTACTCCGCGCACGGTGCGGAGCTCGATCGCCTGAATGCCAACGTGCATTGGCTCATGCTGATCCTCTTCGTCGGATGGGGTCTGGTCTTCCTGTTCATGCTCGTGCGCTTCCGCCGCTCCAAGCAGCCGAAGGCGCTTTATCACGGCACGAAGTCGCACCTCTCCACCTACGCCGAGTTCGGCGTGCTGGTGGTGGAAGTGGTCCTGCTGGTGGTCTTCTCGATTCCGCTGTGGGCGCGCTGGACCAGCCCTCCCGGACCGGACCAGAACCCGCTCGAGGTGCGCATCATCGCCGAGCAGTTCGCGTGGAACGTCCACTATCCCGGTCCCGACAACATCTTCGGCAAGAGCGACGTCAGCCTGGTCAGCTCCTCGAACCCGGTCGGTCTCGACGTCAACGATCCGCACGCCAAGGACGACATCGTCTCCCTCAACCAGTTCCACATGCAGGTCAACCGGCCGGTGATCGTCAACATCAGCTCCAAGGACGTCATCCACAGCTTCGCCCTGCCGTACATGCGCGTGAAACAGGACGCCATCCCGGGCATGCAAGTTCCTGTACACTTCACGCCCGTCAAGACCAGCGGCGCCGAGAAGTGGGAAATCGCCTGCGCTCAGCTCTGCGGTCTGGGCCATTACCGGATGCGGGGCGAGTACCACGTGCAGACGAAGGAAGAATTCGAGGCGTGGCTGGCTTCTCAGACTCCGGTCGCGACGAGCATCTCCGGATGACGCTCGCCGTTCGCCGTTCCTCATGAAAGCCCTCGAGCCCATCACCAACAGATACGCGAGCCAATCGCCCGCAGGCCTCCGCCGTTTCACGAAGTTCGTCGCCTCGTCCACGCTCTTCCTGATCTTCGCCGGCGCCATGGTCACCTCCACCGGCTCCGGCCTGGCCGTTCCCGACTGGCCGACCACCTACGGCGAGAACATGTTCACCTTTCCGCTCAGCAAGTGGGTGGGCGGGATCTTCTACGAGCACGGCCATCGCCTGATCGCCTCGACGGTCGGCTTCCTGACCATCATCCAGGCCATCTGGCTGCAGCGCCGCGAGCCGAAGAAGTTCGTGCGCACCCTCGGCTGGCTTTCGCTGGCCGCGGTGATCGTGCAGGGTCTGCTGGGCGGCATCACGGTGATTCTGCTGCTCCCGAAAGCGGTCTCGATCTCCCACGCCGCCCTCGCCGAGATCTTCTTCTGCATCAACGTCTCGATCGCCTTCTTCACCTCGCGCTGGTATCACGAGCTGCGCACCATGGAGAAAGGCGACGCGCCGGTGCGCATGGCCTGGAGCCTGACCGCACTGGTGTATCTGCAGATCGTGGCCGGCGCGGTGTTGCGCCATCTCGGCGCCGGACTGGCCATCCCTGACTTCCCGCTGTCGTTCGGGAAGCTCGTTCCGAACTTCCTGTCGCAGGAGATCGTCGCCGCGTACGTGCATCGCGCCGGCGGATTCGTGGTCGCCGCCGCGGTGATCGCCGTGGCCATCCGCCTGCTGCGCTACCACCGCGACCATCCGTTGCGCGCGCTGGCGCACCTCCTGGTGGCCGTCGTCGCCGCGCAGGTGCTGCTCGGCGGCTATGTGATCTGGAGCGCCAAGCAGCCGCACATCACCAGCCTGCACGTGATGCTCGGCGCCTCGACGCTGGCGCTCTCGCTCGTGCTGACGCTGTCCGCGCGCACGCTGTCGTGGCGCAGCACGTCGCGGCAACACGCGCTGATCGAGGTCACGGCATGAGCAGCGCCGTTCTCGAGACGCACCCGTCCGCCGGTGCGATTGCGCGCGATTACCTGCAGCTCTCGAAGTCGCGCATCGTGCTGATGGTGCTGATCACCACCGCGGCCGGATTCCTCTTCGCTCCGAACGACGTCGACGGCGCGCTCATGCTGCACGCGCTCCTCGGCACGGCGCTCGTCGCCGCCGGCACGAACGCGCTCAATCAGTACATGGAGCGCGAACACGATGCGCGCATGCACCGCACGCGTACGCGTCCGCTGCCGGCCGGCCGCATCACTCCGCGTGCGGCGCTGATCTTCTCGTCCGCGATCGCGGTCATTGGAACGGTGTACCTCGCACTGTTCGTGAACTGGCTGACCGCGGCGCTGGGCGCGTTCACGCTCACGACGTACATCTTCGTCTACACGCCGCTGAAGCGGATCTCGACCATCAACACGCTCATCGGCGCCATCCCGGGCGCCGTGCCGCCGCTGATGGGGTGGACCGCCGCCACGAACGAGCTCTCGGTGGGCGGCTGGATCATCTTCGGCATTCTCTTCCTCTGGCAGCTCCCGCACTTCATGGCCATCAGCTGGCTGCACCGCGAGGACTACGCGCGCGGCGGTTTCGCCATGCTGGCCGTGCGCGATGCGGACGGCGCCGCGGTGGCGAGACAAGCGATCTTCTACACGCTCGCGCTGATTCCCATCAGCGTCGCGCCGTCGCTCCTCGGCCTGACCGGCACCGTGCACTTCATCGGCGCCGCCGCCGCCGGCGTGGCCTTGCTCGCCGCGACCATCCGCTTCTTCTTCGATCGCGGCGCACGCAACGCGCGCAGCCTCTTCATGATCTCGAACCTCTACCTCATCACCGTGATGCTGCTCCTGGTCGTCAATGCGTCGTCTTAGCCTCGCCGCGCTGCTGATCCTCACCGCCACCGCCTGCCAGCCCGGTCCCGAGCTGCCCAAGCTCTATCCCGTCCCGAACGCGCAGCTGGTCGACGAGACCGGCCGGGCCGTGCAGCTCGACGCGATGAAGGGCAGCGTCACCATCTACAACTTCATCTTCACCAACTGCACGGGCATCTGCCCGATCATGACCAACAACATGCGCGCGCTGACGCCGAAGATCGATCGCGACGCGGCCGTTCGCTTCGTGTCGATCAGCGTCGATCCCGCGCGCGACACGCCGGCCGTTCTCGCCGCGTACGCGAAACGCAACCGCAACGATCCGCGCTGGACGTTCCTCACCGGCGAACGCGACGCCATCGTCGACCTGAGCGTGAAGGGCTTCAAGCTCGCCGCGGGCGATCCGATGCCCGGCGGTGAAGCGCTCCTGCACAGCGGCAAGTTCGCCGTGGCCGATAAAGACGGCGTGATCCGCGGCTATTACGACGGCAACGTGCCCGCGGTCGCGGACGAAGTGGTGCGCACGGTGCAGGCACTCCTCGACGAATAAACCCGCTATCCTGCGCCGATGAAGAAGAAATCGCGCGATCTGGTCCGTACGTACTCCCGCCGCCAATTCGTCGACAAGCTCCGCCGCCTCGCCGATGCTCTCGAAGCAGGGAAGGGATTCGCGATCCAGGTCGGAGGCGAGCGCCTGCGCATCCCCGCCTCGGTCACGTTCAACATCGAGCACGAACGGCAGGGGAGCAGTCACGAGCTCGAGTTCCAGCTGCTCTGGAACGAAGACGCCGAATGAGCGTTGCGCCATTGCGCGTGGTGATGATCTCGCGCTGGGCGGTCAACCCATACCAGAAGCTCCTCGTCGCGCAGTTGGAAGCGCTCGGCGTGTCTGTCTTCGAGGAAGAGCCGGATGTGCGGCGGCTCTTCTTTCGCGGACGTCCGCATGTCGTTCACGTGCAGAATGTCCGGCCCTTCCTGACCTCGCGCCGTCCGGTCGTATCGCTCGCGCGAATCGCGTTCTTTGCACTGCGGCTCGCAATCGCGCGCGGCATGCGCACGCGGATTCTCTGGACCGCGCACGACCTGACCAATCCGAACGGAAGGCATCCATTCATCGATCGCGTCGCGACGTTCGTGCTCGCGCGGCTCGCGCATGCGATCGTCGTTCATGACCACGTCGCGGCGATGCGCATGGGCCGGAGCAACGTCCACGTCATCCCGCACGGCAGCTACGCCGGCTACTACCCGGACACCGTCTCGCGTGCGGACGCGCGGGCCGCGCTCGGGATCGCGGACGGCGAGGTGGTCTTCCTGTCCTTCGGATGGATACGTCGATACAAAGGTGTCATCGAGCTCATTCGCGCGTTCAAACGTTTTCGGACGAAAGATGCGAGGCTCGTGCTCGCGGGGCGACCGTCTGGAGAAGGATTGGAAGAGGAGATCCGCGCGGAAGCCGCGGGCGATCCTCGCATCTCGCTCCACCTCGAGACGATCGCCGACGATGACGTGCAGCTCTACATGAACGCTGCCGACGCGGCGGTGTTTCCGTACGCGCGCGTGCTCGGCTCAGGCGCGATCGTTCTGGCGAAGTCGTTCGGAAAAGCGTGCATCGTCGCGAGCGGCAGCGGTGTCGATGAAGACGGTGCGTTCGTCTACGATCCGCGCGACGGAAATGCGTTGACGCGCGCGCTCGAAAGCGCCG
>CAMPKJ010000122.1 GCA_946887105.1 uncultured Acidobacteriota bacterium
CCGTGCGGCCCCATGGCCGTCTCCAGAATGCGATAGAGCTCGCCGCACGAGCGCTGCATCGCCTCCGCGGCCGCGGCGGACGTGGCTGGCGTGCCGGACAGGCGAGTCTTCATGACGCGCCGCCCGATCTCGCGCAGGATGCGATCGGGTTTGTTCATCGCCACTCGATCATCGCGACGTATTGTACTGACGCTGAGGTTGACGCGGCTTCGCTACGCGGCCATGCGGCGGCGAAAGATCCTCGAGAGAAGAGCGAGGACCACGCAGGTCACGGCGACGCCGGTGAGCGCGTACGAGCCATACGGTCTCCCGTCAGCCGCGAGCCACAGCATCTTCATCGGCCAATACGAGGGAACGATTCCGGCCAGCCATTGCAGCGGCTCATCGACGAACCACGCGGCCACCGGTGCGATCCCGACCACATTCAGAATTTTCACGACCGCGAATCCCGACACCTTGTTTTCGGCGAAGATCGCCAGGAAGAGCGCAGTGACGGGCGCGGTCATTGCGGCCACCGCGGCGACTGCGACGAGATCGGCGGCCGGCAGCGCAACAAAGCCGAGAAGCGGATAGGCGACGACGGTCGTCGCGAACCCCACCAGCAGAGGTGCGGCGACTCGATAGGCGAGGTACGCCGCCGGGTGCAGCGGCGTGACGGCGATGGCCATCAGCACCCCGTCGTCCCGTTCGTCGAGGAGCAGGAACCCGACCACCATCCCTGCGATGCCCGGTGCAGAGGTCAGAAACGCGCTCGCGATCAACGGGTAGTACGTCGCGAGATCGAACGCGAAACGAGCCAGCAGGATGTCGCGCAAGAGCGGAGCGAGTCGGAAAAACAACGCCAGGACGAACGGCAGCGCTCCGACCCACAGAAGCAGCGGATCCCGCGCGATGTTTCTCAGATCGGCGCGGGCCAGTGCGCGATACGGGCTCACGCCTGCACCACGAAACGATCGAAGACGCGTCTCGCGAGAATGAATGCCGCCACACACCAGCCGCATGCCGCGGCGGCAGCGGGCAGGCCTCCGCCCGTCATGAGGCGCAGCGCCGGCTCGATGGGGTGGAGGAGCATCAACCATCGCGGGACGAGCTCGAAGTGACCGAGCAGAGGAAGAAAGAGAAAGGAGACGACCAGGACCGAGGGCAGCAGAAAACGATTGATCGATGAGAAGGGAACGACCGTGACGAAACCGGCGCACGCGTAAAAGAATCCGAGGAGGAGGGATCCGGCGATGGCCGAAGGCCAGCGGATGTCCTCGAAGACGATCGCGGCGATCGCAAACGTTTCGACCGTCGCGAGCAGGGTCAGCGAAATGGTTTTCGAAAGAAGGTAGGAGCTGCTTCCCAGCGGTGTCACCACGAGGGCAGCGAGAACCCCTTCCGCTTTTTCGAACAGCACCAGCGCCGCCATGAAGTAGAACGTCGTGATCAGCAGATTCACGACCACGAGCGCGGGGAGCAGTGCAACGGTCGAGAGCGATAGGTTGCGGCCGGCCATGCCCAGCAATGCGCCCCAGAACACGATCATGACCACGCTGACCGCATACAGACCGTATCGGATCTGCAGGACCACGTCGTTTCGGATCGCGGCGCCGAGACTCATCGGTCGAGCTTTCCGCCGGTGGTGGCGATGAAGATGTCGTCGAGCGTCGTTTCCTGCGTGTGTATCGTGCGCACGGTGCCTTCGCGCAGCTGACCGAGAAACCCGGCGTTGTCGGCGAGGCCGTCCAGCGGATACTCGCGCGCGTCACCGCGTTCGTTCTCGACCCGCACGACGCGGCGGCCGTATTTCAGCTTGAGCGCTCGAGGCGCGTCGATCAGCCGGACCGTACCGCCATAGAGAAAGGCCACCCGGTCGCACAACTCGTCGGCCGTTCGCATGTCGTGGGTCGTGAGGAAGATCGTCGCTCCGGAATCGCGACGCCTGCGGAGCACGTCGCGGATGCGCTGGCTGGTGGCCGGATCGAGGCCGGAGGTGGGCTCGTCGAGGAACAGCAGCTCGGGATTGTGGAGCATCGAGCGGGCCACGTTCAGACGGTTGCGCATGCCCTTCGAAAACTCGCCCACCCGCTTTCCCGCGTCGTCTCCGAGCCCGACCTCGTCGAGCACGATCGAAGGATCCGCGGACACTCCGTAGAGAGCGGCGAAGTAACGCAGATTCTCGGCCGCGGTCAGCTTGAGGTAGTGGTTCGGCAGTTCGAACGAGACGCCGATGCGCCGATAGTCATCGCGTCTCCACTCGCGGACGTCGCGACCGAGCACGCGGGCCGTACCAATGTGGTCACGCAGAAGGCCGATGAGAATCCTCTGCGTGGTGCTCTTTCCGGCTCCACTCGGACCGAGAAAGCCGAAGATCTCTCCCCGCTCGACGCGAAATGTCAGGTTCTCGATCGCCGGCAGCGCCGCTCCACGATAGTGATAGGACAAGCCGGTTACGTCGATCATCAGCGGCTAAGGCGTGACCAGAGCCCATGCCACCGCGATGCCAGCGCTCGCGGCCGCCAAGCCCATCGGACGGAGAAAACGCAACGCGCGAGGGACCGATCGCTCGGCAAAGCGTTGATGCCACCGCCAGGGAAGAACTGCCAAGCCGAGAGTGGTGACGATCAGGATCCAGCCGAACGCGTGAAAGACTCCGGAGTACATCATCCGATGGGCATTCCACACGAAGGCCATGCCTGCGACCAGGCGGATCGTGAGCTCGAGCACATGCATGCGCAACGAGCGCGCGAAGCCCAACAGGTAGCGAGCTGCCCGCGCAGGGACGAACGTCGCCAGGATGCCGAAGAGGAGCAAGTAGCCCGCCGTGAGGCCGACCACCGCTCCGGCTAGAAGATCTGTGACTGGCATGGCGGTTTCGCGTCGCGTTGCGCGATGACCGCGACCCTGTGACGACTGCTACATCGCGGCCGGCGACGCGAACGGATCATAGGCCACATGAGCGGCACGGGCGACATGGGCGATGTGATGACGCGACGTTCGGCCGGTTCCCGGTTCAGCGGCTCGGCAATCCGCAACACGATCGCCTATGCCGCGGTGAGCGCCGCCCTCCGCGCGCGAGGGATCTCCGAGGAGAACGTCGACTCCGGAGCGCTGCGAGCGTGCCGGGGAATGATGCGCGCCGCACGGCGGGAGGAAGTCCGCGCGGAGAGAACGCCCCGGCCGTAGACGAGCACTAGTGTCGTGTCGAGATGCACATCCGGCACACCGACAACATCACCGGCACTTCCACGAGAACGCCGACCACCGTCGCCAGCGCCGCACCGGAGGCGGGACCGTAGAGCGCGATCGCCGTCGCCACCGCCAGCTCGAAAAAATTAGACGCGCCGATGAGCGCACCCGGCGCGGCGACGGGGTAGGGCACGCGGAACAACCTCATCAGGCCGTACGTGAGCGAGGAGTTGAAGTAGACCTGCAGCAGGATCGGGATCGCGATCAGGATCACGTGGAACCAGCGCGTGGTGATGTTGTCGGCCTGGAACGCGAAGATCAGCACCAGCGTGGCCAGGAGCGCCAGCACCGTCACGGGATGAAGCCGGGTCATGAACCGGTCGAACCATTCCGCGCCGTTCCGCCGGATCAGCAGCACGCGGCTGATGGCCCCGAGCGCGAGGGGAATCACCACGAAGATCACCACCGAATACAGCAGCACGCGGAACGGCACCTCGAGCCCGGCCGCGCCCGTGATGAGAAACTTCACGATCGGCGCGAACGCGACCAGCATGATCAGATCGTTCACCGAGACCTGCACGAGTGTGTAGGCCGGGTCGCCATCCGAGAGGTACGACCAGACGAACACCATCGCCGTACACGGCGCCGCGGCGAGGATGATCACGCCGGCGATGTACTGGCTGGCCAGCTCCTGCCCGATCAGCGGCAGAAAGAGGTGCTGGAAGAAGAGCCACCCGAAGAGCGCCATCGAGAACGGCTTGACGAGCCAGTTGACGATGATGGTGATGATCAGACCCTTCGGCCGCCGCCCCACGTTCGCGATCGACCCGAAGTCGATCTTGAGCATCATCGGATAGATCATCAGCCAGATCAGAACGGCCATCGGGACGTTGATCTGGCTCCCGCTGCCGAACTCGAGCTGCTGCAGGGTTTGCACCGCTCCGGGGAGCAGCTTGCCGAAGACAATCCCCGCCACCATGCAGAGCGCAACCCACAACGAGAGGTAGCGCTCGAAGAGATTCATGCGTTTCGGAACGACGGGAGTCATCGGCGATCTGCGCGCTATATTCGCATACGCGGATGCAAGACGACAATCTGCCGAATGAATGGCATACCAGCAACGTGCATTCCGGCTGCCGGAATACATCTTGAAAGGACTGCCGTGCGGTGAGAAAGCTCTGGCTTCTGCTGCTCGTCCTGGGATGCGGCCGCGATTCTCGCGAGAGCGGCACGGCCACCATTGCGCCTGCCGATCCGCGGCCGGCGCCGACGCTCACCGGCACGATGGACGCTCGCCCGATGATCACCACGTCCGGCAGCCCGGCGCCGGCGGGCGCGGTCGCGCCGGGAACGCAGTTCGTCACTTTGCGCAGTTCCGGCATCTCGATGCGCAGCCTGATCCCGCGCGCGCACACCGCATTCCACATCAGGAACGAAACCGCCTCGAGCCACGATCTCGTGTTACGGACCACGACGTCGTCCGTGCCCGTCACCATCCCGGCCGCCGAAGGTGCCGTCGTGCAGACGATGTTGAACGACGCCGTCTACGAGCTCGTCTGCGTCTCGCCGGGCCACTCCGAACGCGCGCAGTTCACGACCTACGTCGCCGGAACGCCGTTGAACCAGCACGCGAGCGGCGCGGAAGCACGCTGAAGCTGCGGGCTCGTGCAGTTCCGAAGCCCTACCTGACGCGGGCGCTGCGCTTCGCTGCCCGCTTGCGCGTGCCTCCCGTCTCCTTCGCCCCCTTCGGCTTCACGCCGTTCTCCATGAACAGCGGCGGATGTGCGTCATCGATCCCCAGCGCCTCGCAAATGTCTCTCAGCGATTCGGCGAGGGCCTTCGCGCGCGCTCGCGGCAGACGATCGACGCCTTCGACGATGAGGTGCTGGATCGGCTGCGGGAGCTTCCTCACGGTGAGATGGCCCTTGGCGGTGAGCGTGAGATCGAGCCGCCGCGCGTCCGTCTCCGACCGCTCGCGCGCAACGAAGTCCTTCTCGATCAATTTCGCGACGACGACCGAGACGGTGCTCTGGTCGGTGGCCATGCGCTCGGCAAGGTCCTTGACCGACAGCGGGGAATCGCGCTTCAACTCGTGCAGCACGTAGAGTTGCGAAGCACCGAGTCCGTGCTCCTTCAGGCCCGCGCGATCGGCGAGCCGCAGCGATTTCACCAGGCAACGAAACGAGTGCAAAACCGAATGCGCATCTTTCAGGTTCCTCGTCTCCGCCATGCCTCCCCGTCTGGCCATGCTCGCTCCGGCGATGGTAGCACGTCGAATGGCAGACCATGCTTCGCGCGCATGGCGCGGAGCAGGTCCGGCACTGCGGATACGCTCCTGCCGCTGCCGCATGACATGGTAGGCCATGCATCGTTCTTGCTCCGGCATCCCCATGCGGTTTCTCGAAAGTCTTCCGCTCTGGGGAAACATCGCGGTCTTCTGTGCCGGCGCTGTCGTGGTCTGGCTTGCCGGCACGCGGCTGTCCCGCGGCGCGGACGCGATCGCCGACCGCACCGGTCTCGGCCAGGCGTTCGTCGGTGCGCTGCTCCTGGGCGGCACCACATCGCTGCCGGAGATCGCCGCGACCGTCAGCGCGTCGCTGATCCGCAACGCCCCGATCGCCGTGAACAACATCTTCGGCGGCATCGCGATGCAGGTGACCATACTGGCCATGGCCGACGCGCTCGGACGCGGCGCGCTGACCGGGCGGAACCGCCATCCGGGCGTCCTGCTCGAGGGGACGCTCCTGATCCTCGTGCTGAATACCGCCGCGGTGGGGATCGCCGTCGGCGACACGGCGGTGCTCGGGGTCGGCCTCTGGACTGCCGGCGTGCTGATCCTCGTCGGGATCGGGCTGTTCCTGATCAAGCACTACGAAGCGCATCCGCGATGGCAGCCATCGGACGAGCCGAGGAGCGGGCCCGGCGATGAGCAGACCAGACGTGCGAAGGAGCGGCGGGAGCGGTTTCGCTCCGCCTCCACGCGCGCGCTGGCCGTGCGGATGACGCTCGCGTCGCTGGCGGTCCTCGCCGGCGGGTTTGCGGTGGCGAAGTCGGGCGAGCGGATCGCCGAGCAGACCGGCCTCGGCGCAAGCTTCGTCGGCGCGATCCTCATTGCCGTCGCTACCTCCCTCCCCGAGGTGAGCACGACGCTGGAGGCCGTGCGCCTCGGCGCGCGCGTCATGGCCATCTCCAACATCTTCGGCACGAATCTATTCGACGCCGGGCTGCTGTTCGTGGCGGACGTGTTCTATCCCGGCCCGCCGGTGCTGAACGAGGTCGGCCGCTTCGCACAGGTCGGCGCGCTCCTCGGAATTGCATGCACCACCATCTATCTCGCCGGAATTCTCGAGCGGCGCGACAAGACGTTCCTGCGCCTGGGCATGGACTCGCTGCTGGTGCTGGCCGTTTACGGAGGCGGGGTCGCGCTGCTGTATGCAATCCGCTGAACGTCAGCGAAGCGCGACGCACCCCTCATCCTCCCCTTCGGCTGAGTCGACCTGGCTCGCGCTAACGACCCGTTCCGGCAAGCGACGACGAGACGGCGCGCAGCATGAGCCGGATGTCGAGCCATGGCGACCAGCCGCACATGTACATGACGTCGTAGCGCAGCTTCACTTCCGGACGCGTGTCGTATTCGGACGAGACCTGCGCGAGGCCGGCAATGCCGGGGCGGATCAGCGACCGCAGGTCGAAGTCGGGGACTTCGCGCAGAATCTCCGCCACCAGCTCGGGCCGTTCCGGCCGCGGTCCGACCAGGCTCATGTCGCCCGTCAAAACGTTGAGTAGCTGCGGCAATTCATCGACGTGGTAGGGGCGGAGCCACGAGCCCACTCGCGTGACCAGAGGTCCGCGCATCGAACGAAACTTCCACATTCCGTACGGCGCGCCGCCGACGCCGACGCGTTGCTGGCGGATGACGATCGGGCCGCGGTCTTCGAGCCAGATGGCGACGGCGGCAAGAAGCCAGAGCGGTGCGCTGAGAACGATCAGGATGGCGCTGCCGCCGATGTCGATGGCGCGTTTCAACGCGGCGCTGAAGCCGTATCCGCAGCTCACGGCGACCTCGATCAGCGGCTGATCGCCGATCCAGCCGAGCATCTTCGACCCGAACAGCGCATCGGCGTGCGATGCGAGCATGAGAAAGCCGCACGGCCCGCGCACGCGCAGGAGCTCGAGACGCACGCGCGGATCGATTTCCGGAGAGACGCAGATGACTTCTTCCGCATCGTGCAGTCGCGCGCGATGCGCGGGATCGGCGAGCACGTCGAGCCGCGCCGGCAGTTGGCCGGCAACCGCGATGCGCCGGTCGCCGGCGGAACGGAGTCCGGCCAGCGCCTGCTCGAGATCGTGCGCGTCGCCGAGGAGGATCGTTTCGCGCGGACGGATCGGCGCCAGCAAACGCAGGATGCGCCGCCACAACGGCACCGCGATGAGCTCGACGACCGGGACCGCGAGCACGATCGTGCGCGGCATCGGCTCCACGAGCGCGACCGCAGCCATCGCGACGAGTGCAGCCTGGATGACCATGGCCGCGACCAGCGACGGACGCGTTCGCGGCGTGACGCGGTCGCGATAGAAACCGGTCAGGCCCAGCGCGGCCACGAGCGACAGTCCGAAGAGCGCGACGATCGGCGGATCGAGCTCGAACGTGTTGCGGCGCACGGCGGCACCGGCGTACAGCGCGCCGCAGCCGATCGCGAGATCTCCCGCGATGAGCACCGCCCGGCGCAGTCCCCGCTCTTTGGAGCGCGGACGGATCATGCCGATGCCTCGTAGCGCGAGAGGACGTCGTGCGCGGGTCCGTCGGCGACGATCCGGCCTTCCGCGATCCAGAGCACACGCGAGCAGAGCGCCCGCAACGGCTCGAGGTCGTGCGAGACCATCACCACCGTTGCGCCGCGCGCGACGAAGCGCTCGATGCGCGCGGTGCATTGCGAGCGGAAGGATGCGTCGCCGACCGCGAAGATCTCGTCGAGCAGCACCGTCTCCGCTTCAATGGCCGTCGCCACCGCGAACGCGAGCCGCGCCACCATGCCGGTGGAGTACGTCCGCAGCGGCGCATCGAGGAACGGCTCGATTCCGGAGAAGGCGATGATGTCGTCGAGGCGCGCGCTCATGTGGGAGCGCGGAAATCCCAGCAGCGCGCCGTTGAAGTAAATGTTCTCGCGCCCCGACAGCTCGCCCTCGAATCCTGTCCCGAGCTCCATCACCGGCGCCACGGTGCCGCGCGTGACCACCACTCCCTCGGACGGCGGAATGATGCCCGCCGCCACGCGCAGCAGCGTCGATTTTCCGGCGCCGTTCACCCCCACCACGCCGAGCGTCTCGCCATGACGAACGGCCAGCGAGACCTCGCGCAGGCTGGTGAAGAAAGCCGCGCGCCGCTGCCGTCCGGTCACGGCGCGCACCACCGCTTCCTTCACGCTGCGGATCTTCGTCTCGCGATACCGGACGCTCACTCCGTGCAGTTCGACGACGTTCATGATCAGAGGTGTGCGTGAAAGCGCGGCGCGAGGTGGCGGAACACGATCCATCCGATGGCCAGCGACCCGACGGATGCGACCACCGCGATGAGCATGGTGCGCGGCGACGGCAGGATTCCGTAGTAGATCGGATCGCGTACGATCGCGACGATGTACACGAGCGGGTTGAGCTGGATCAGCCAGCGGAAACGCTCCGGCACGATCGCGATCGGATAGATGATCGGCGTGAGATACATCAGCGCGGGCAAGCCGGCCTGCACCATCTCCCGCACGTCGCCGAAAAAGACGGAGACCGCGGTGCAGGCCAGCGACACGCCGAAGGTGAAGACGCTGAGCAACAGCAGGCTGACCGGCAGGAACAGCAGCTCCCGGTGCAGCGGCGCGCCGGTGGCCAGCATGATCGCGCAGAGCACGATCAGCGACAGGCAGAGGTTGACCAGGCCGGAGACGGTGGTCGACAGCGTGAACAGCGACAGCGGAACGCGCACGCGCTTCATGAGCGGGCCATTCCACGCCACGCTGGTCATCGCGCCGATCACCGTCTGCGCGAAGAAGCTCCAGGCGACGTAGGCGGAGAGGAAGTACGTTTCGTAGTGCGGCGTGCGGCCTTCGAAGAGCGTCGAGAAGACGATCGCGAAGATCAGCATCAGCAGCAGCGGATGCAGCATCGTCCAGAAAAAGCCGAGGAACGAGCGCTTGTAGCGGACGGTGAGATCGCGATGGACGAGCTCGAAGAGCAATGCCGCATGCGCCGCGATGTCGCGCATTTCTTCCAGGCCGCGCAACGGTTCGCCGGCCACACGGCGCCGCTCGGCAAAGCGTGCGCCATCGGCGATGGTGGTGTTGGACGACACTGACGCGAACTTGTACGCGAGCCGCGCCGGCGATTCAAGTGACGCGTGCGCGCTCGGCGCCTCATCCAGCGCGGATGACGTGCGTTAGCCCGAAACGGCGTGCAGGCCGCATGATACGCGACCGATGCCGGTCCTCATCGACCACGAACGCGCCCCCGCGCTCCTGCTCGCGCTGGGCGTGGCGTCGTTCGCGCACGCTTGCTTCGTCCTCGCGGCCATCGGCCAGCTTCGCGCCGCGCCGCTCGTCGCACTGACGGGATTGGCGGCGTTCGTCGCGTGGAAGTGCCGTCGCGCTCTCGCACTGCCGCGAGAGGTCGTGGGCGGGATGGCGATCGGCGGCGTGCTGCTCCTGCCGCTCGCGCTCTTTCCGCCGGTCGCCTTCGACGAGACGCTCTATCACCTCCCGTTCGTGCGCGGACTCGCGCGCGCCGGCTCGCTGGCCGTGTTCCCCGAGCTGCGCTTCCCCGTTTTTCCGCAACTGCACGAGCTGCTGTGCGTCCCGCCGTATCTCCTGGCGGGCGACGTCGCCACCCATCTCGTTTCAGTCGTTGAGGTGTTGCTCACGGCGGCGCTGCTGGTCGAATGGGGACGGCGCCATCACGTACGCGCGGGCTGGCTCGCGGCGGCGATCTTCATCGGCAGTCCGTTCGTCGTGCAGCTGGCGACCATTCTCTATGTCGATGCCGCGCTGATGCTCTTCGTGACGGCGGGGTTCTACGCGCTCGACCGGCAGCGCCATGCGCTGGCCGGATTCCTTCTCGGCACGGCCTGCGGCGTGAAGTACCTCGGCGGATACTTCGTCATCGCCGCGCTGGTGATCGTGATCGCGCGTCGCCGCGGAATCCTTGCCTTCGGCGGCGCGTGTGCGGCGGCGGCACTGCCGACCACCGCCTGGATCTTTCTGCAGAGCGGCAATCCGGTGTTTCCCTTCTTCGGCAGCACCGTGTGGGCACTTCCATTTCCGCCACCGGTAGCGTGGACGGAGCGCATCGCCGGCATGGTGCGCGTGGTCTGGGACGTGACGTTCGCGCGCGAGCGGATGAATACGCAGCCGCCCATCACCCCGTTCCTCATCCCGGCCGTGGTGCTGATTCTCGTGGCCGCGGTACGTGACGTGCGCGCGCGTGCGCTGATCGTGGTGGGCGCCGTGTACCTGACGATCTTCTCGTTTCTTCCGCAGGACTCGCGTTATCTCGCGTCGCTGCTCCCGCTGGTGAGCGTCGCCGCGGCGGTGCTCGTGGCGACGCGCTGGCCGCGAGCGGCGACCGCGCTCGCGTGGCTGGCCGTGCTGCCGGGCATCGCGTACGTGATCTACAGGCTGGCGTTGCAGGGCCTGCCGCCGGCGACGCACGCGGAGCGCGAAGCGTGGCTCGCACGGCGCGTGCCCGAGTATCGCGCCGTGGTTCGCGCGGGATCGGAGCGGGTCTACGTCTGTGGCGGCGAGCAGCTGAAGAGCTACGCCGCGGGCGAGCTCCTCGGCGATTTCGTCGGACCGTATGCCTACGACCGCATCCTCACCGGCGCCGCGAGCACCGCGGATCTCGCGCCGCGATTGATGCGCATCGACGTTCGCTACCTCCTCGTCGCGAAGCGCGTCTGCGCGCCACTGCACGCGAACGGCGGGATGGAACTGGTGTACGAGGATGCGCACGCGCAGCTCTGGCGCGTGCCGGAGCTGCGGCGATGATCGGCACCGCGGTGCGCGTCGCGCGCGCCGAAGGCTTGCGGTCGGCGGCTCGACGCGCACGCGAGCGGATCGAGGAGCGTGTGCGCCGCGAGATCGCGCTGGCGCGCGGAGCGTTCAGCGATCCCGGTCACGCGCCGCTATTGAACGTCCTCGCTGCCTCGCCAGCATCCCGTCTCGGCGGTTTGCAGATTCAACTCGCGGCGCGTCTGCGCGAAGAGAGCGCACTGCGGCCGGTGGCCTTCGTTCATCCGGGAGTGCTGGAGCTGTCATCGAAGGCCTGGCGCATGTCCACGATCGCCGAGGCGCTCGCGCACACGCGCGCCCGAGCCGTCGTGCTCGAAGGTGCCACCAACATGCCGGCGCTCGACGCCGATGTCATCCTCGTGCTGCACGATCTCGCGATGCTCGACAATCTGTCGGGGAGAGAGCTCCTGCAGCGAGCGCGCGCGATCATCTTCCCGTCGGCGTTTCTTCGCGATCGTCATCGCGAGCATTTCGATCTGCCTCGACTCGACGCGCACGTGATCGAGCCCGGCTTGCCGCGCGTTGGAGTGCCGCGCGGAAACGGAACGCGCATCGCGTACGCGGGCAGCGTGAAGCGGCACAAGGGCGGTCACCTTCTGCCGGAGATCGTCGCGGCCTTTCCGCGTCACCGGTTTCATGTCTTCGGCGGCGGCGATCCGGATCTGCTGGCGCCGCTGCGCCGGCTGCCGAACGTGAGCGTGCACGGCTACTACCGCGCCGGCGAGCTGCCATCGCTCCTGGCGCGGCATGACATCGGTCTGACGCTGCTCCCGTCGATGGTCCCCGAGGCGTTTGGGCTGACGCTTTCGGAGAGCTGGAGCGCGGGCGTGCCGGCGGTGGCGTTCGATCACGGCGCGCAGGCGGAGCGCATCCGCCGCGACGGCGGCGGTTGGCTGGCGCCACTCGACAGCGGAGCCCGTGGGATCATCGCGATCGTGCAACGCTGGCTCTCGGGCGAGCTCACCACCGCCGTTCCGCGCGCGATCGCCACATCGCGCGACGCGGCGATTGCGCACGTTGCGCTCTATCGTTCCCTCGGCCTGCTCGATTGATATGCGCATCCTGCAACTGACGCCGCGCCTTCCGTATCCGCCTCTCGACGGCGGTCGCGTGGTCATGCTGCAGCTCGGCCGCGCCTTGCAACGCCTCGGCGCGGACGTTCAGGTGCTCTCGCTCAATCCGCGCAAGCAGAGCGCGGACGCGGCGCGGATGCCGCTGCCCGCGGAAGCGGTGGACATCGACACGTCGGCGCACGTCGCGGCTCTGTTTCGTGCATTGCGCATCGGCGCGCCGCACGTGGTCGCGCGCTTCTACTTGCCGCGTTTCGCCGCACGCCTGCGCGCGCACCTCCGGTCCCGCCAATACGATCTCGTGCTCGTCGAGAGCCCGTTTCTTCTCCCGTACGTTCCGGCGATCCGGGAGACGAACGCGAAGGTGATCCTTCGCTCGCTCAACGTCGAATTCCGGATCTGGGAACAGCTTGCGGCGCAGGAGAGAAATCGCGTTCGGCGGGTCGCGTTGCGGTGGATCGCGCGGACGCTGCGCCGCTACGAGATCGCGCATCTCGACACCGGCGATGCGCTGGTGCCGATCACCGAAGACGACGCGCGTGCGTTTCGGGCGCTCGGCTGTACGAAACCGATTCACGTGCTGCCGGGCGGAGTCGAGGCGCATCCGCTCGCTGCCGGCGAAGGGCGGCCCGGCACGGTTGGATTCCTCGGATCGCTCGACTACCGGCCGAACCAGGACGCCGCGCTCTGGATCGCCGAAGAACTGCGGCCGCGCATTCCGTCAGCGGAGTTGCACGTCGGCGGCAGCAACGCACCTCCGCCACTGCGCGCGCGACTCGGCGCACTGCTCGAAGACGACGTTCCGGATGCGGCCGCGTTCATGGCATCGATGCGGGTGATGATCGCGCCGATCTTTTCCGGCGGCGGCATGCGCATCAAAATTCTCGAGGCGATGGCGCTCGGCCGGCCGGTCGTGGCGACCACGGCGGGCGCGGCGGGCATCGATGTGCGCCATGGCGAGAACATCCTCATCGCGGACGATGCCGAGTCGTTCGCGGACGCGGTGACGGAGCTGCTTCGCGACTCCTCACGGGCGCGATCGATCGGTGACGCCGGACGGCGGCTGGTCGAGAGCCGGTACGCCACCGGCGTGCTGGTCCGCGACTTTCTCGCGTTCTGCGAAGAGCTGACGCAGGGCACGCCGGTACTCACCAGTCGTTGATCCGGTCACGCGCCGCGCCGCGATGCGGAGCACGGCCATCGCGGCCATGAACCATCGCGCCCATGCCGCCCAGCGACGGCCGTAATAAGCGCGCCCCCATTGGAGAAGATCGAGCCAGAGCAGCCCCGGATCGCGAGGCATCGTCGCGCCGCCTTCGTGCGCGACGCGTGCGTCCTCGACGATGCGCACGCGCCAGCCGGCGCGCCGCGCACGCGCGCACAGCTCGAGGTCCTGCGCGTAGAAGCGATAGCTCTCGTTCAGCGGGCCCGCGTCGTTCCACGTCTCGCGGCGGAACGCCATCGCCGCGCCGCTGACCCACGCCACCTCGCCGTTGGAAACGCGACTGCGCCTGGGCAGGAAACGCGCGCTGCCGCTGACCATCACCGCGAGCCAGAGCAGGGTCGGCAGCGGCCCTCCGCTCCATTGCGGCGTGCCGTCCAGGTTCAGCAGG
>CAMPKJ010000123.1 GCA_946887105.1 uncultured Acidobacteriota bacterium
TTCAGAAATGACGCGAAACACAACGTCGCTGTTGAGCACTTGCGCAAAGATGAATACTCCGCCAACAGCGAGTGCAGGGTTGGATGGTGGCGCGAGGAGCTGTCCGCGCACGATCCATTTGCCAACGTGAAACTTGAGCGTTCCCGAGTGTTGGCGCCCGCGGGCGTCCGTCGCGGTGATTGCCAGTTCCTGCTGCACGTCCCGGGAAATGGCGGTTTTCCAGAGCGCAAGGATTTGCGGTGCCATCGATCCATCGGGGCGGATGACGAACGCATCCGCGTGGTACGTCGACGATCGGTCCCCGGCGCCGCGGAGTTGCACGTCTTCGACGACGGCGAGCGGGATCGTCGTGCCGGTGTCATCGACGAATCGGGCAGTGAACGTGGACGCATTCGCGGCCAGTACGCCATCTGGCGCTTCGTCCAGTTGCAGTACCGTGTTCTCTCGCGATTCGCCGTCAGTCAGTAAGAGATGGACGTCGGTTGCACCCGCGGGCGCCAGACCGACCGCCCGCTCCAGCGGGTATACGATCGCCTCGACCGCGTTCGCTCCTTCGCGAACTTCGACCGTCAGGGTCCCGTCCGCGCCGGTTACACCGATCTCTTCGCCATTGATCCGTACGATCGCACCCGCGGCCGGAGCGCGGTCCGGAGAGCCGAGTGTCGGGCGCACGACATGAATCGTGACGGTCGAGGTACCGGTCTGGTCGCCATCCATACAATCTCTGAACGATTTCAGCTCGTCTCGAATCGAATCACGCACGGCCGCCGGCAATTGTTTGGTCGCGTCCTTATTCAGCATCAGCAACGCCTTCGCGATTTCCTGGCTGGCATTCTTCGTTCCATTCTTTCGGCCGCTTTGGAACTTACGCCAGGCACTGCCGACCTTCGTCAACAGCTTCTGCTCGAGCCCTTTCCCGACATGGGACTCCCGCACCGCGCCGATGGCTGTTTCGTATCTGGACGCACAGGGAGCGCTCGCCGTGGCGGCCGAAACGATCAAGACTGAGAAAAGGACCGAGAGGACGAGAGCGCGCATGCTTCCTTCGAAATGATCACGTGCAGGGTCACTACGCGGTGGGCCTCCGGCCTGCGACCGGAGGGCACTCGATTCTTTGTATGCAATGCGGAACCGGCCTCTCGGATCTACTCCACGAGCGCGGCGTCGGTGATCTCCAGGGCGCGGTCGATGATTGCGAACGCTTCGCGCAGTTGTTCTTCCGTGATACAGAGCGGCGGATTGGTGAAGAGGTTGTTCCAGTTCACGAAGGCGTACATGCCCTGCTCGCGCAGGAACGCGCCGAGCTTCTGCATCTCGGGGCTCGTCCCGTTGAAGGGTGCCATCGGCTCTCTGGTGGCGCGATTGCGCACCAGTTCGAGCACCCCGAAGAGGCCGATCGAGCGCACGTCGCCGACGGATGGATGTTTGTCCTTCATCTGCTGATGCAGGTCGGCGAGAACGCGGCCCATGCGCTGGGTATGACCGACCGTATCGTCGTCGATCATCACCTGCAGGCACGCCTCGGCGGCGGCGAGGCTCATCGGATGCGCGTTGTACGTGAGACCGCCGTAGAACACGTTCCGGTCGAAGTAGCTGGCGATGCGGTCGCTCATGGCGACGGCGCCGAGCGGCAGGTATGCCGAGGTCAGACCCTTGGCCATGGTGATCATGTCGGGGATGACGTTCCAGTGATCGACCGCGAACCAGCGTCCCGTTCTGCCCAGGCCGCACATCACTTCATCGGCGACGAGGAGAATGCCGTGGCGATCGCAGATGGCGCGCAGGCCCTGCAGGTAGCCATCCGGCGGAACGAGCAGGCCGTTCGTCCCGGTCACGGTCTCGACGAAGATCGCGGCGATGGTCTGCGGTCCTTCGTACGCGATCGTTTCCTCGAGCTGCTCGAGGCAGCGCTGCGTGAACATCGCATCGCTGTCGCCCTCGCGATAGAGGTGGCTGCGGTATTTGTACGGATCGAAGAAGCGCACCACGCCCGGCAGTCCCGGCTCGTTCGCCCAACGTCGCGGATCGCCCGTCAGCGAGATCGCGCCCGTCGTCGCCCCGTGATACGAGCGGTAACGGGCCATGATCTTCTGGCGCCCCGTGACCATGCGGGCAATTCGGATGGCGTTCTCGTTCGCCTCGGCGCCGCCGAGCGTGAAGAAGAAACGGTTGAGATCGCCCGGGGTGAGCTCGGCGAGCATCCGTCCGAAGCGCGCGCGCACCGGCGTGGCCATGCCCGGTCCGGCATAGACGAGCTCGTCGGCCTGCCGCTTGATGGCCTCGATCACGCGCTTGTCGCCGTGGCCGATGTTCACGCACATGAGCTGCGAGTTCATGTCGACGTAGCGCTTGCCGTCGGCGTCCCAGAAGTAGATGCCTTCGCCGCGCACCATGGCGATCGGGTTGACGCTGGCCTGAGCGGACCAGGAGAAGATGGTGTGGCGTTTGGTGAGATCGATGATCTCGGCCGCGCTCATGGCAGTTTCGACAGTATCGGTAGCGGTCATCGGCAGCTCCTCGACAAGAATTTAGGGACCCGGGGAAGTTTTGAGGTCGGGGGATTGTAGAATGCCCCGCCGGAAGCCAGTGCGGAGGGATGGGTGAGCGGCTGAAACCAGCGGTTTGCTAAACCGCCGTAGGGGGTAAACCTCTACCGAGGGTTCGAATCCCTCTCCCTCCGCCACCTTGCGCCGTCATTCGAGCTCGGCGATCAGCTCGATCTCCACACAGCTTCCGAACGGCAACTGCGCCACGCCGAATGCGCTGCGCGCGTGCCGGCCCTGCTCCCCGAAGATCTCCCTGAGCAACTCCGACGCGCCATTCGCGACGAGGTGCTGTTCGGTGAACGTCGCGGCGCTGTTGACCAGCACGAGCAGCTTGGCGATGCGCTTGATGCGCGTGAGCTCGACCGCGGTCTGCAGCGTGCCGAGGAGGTCGATGGCCACGGCGCGCGCGGCCTGCTTCCCTTCCTCGGTGGTCATCGTTTCGCCGAGGCGTCCAATCCATGGTTTGCCGTCGCGTCTGGCGATGTGTCCGGAGACGTAGAGCGTCCGGCCGATCTGCACGAACGGCACGAACAGTGCGCCGGCGGGCACGGGCGGCGGATCGAAACGGTCGGTGATCTTCATGAGAACCTCACTGCATCGGTATTGGCGCCGCAGACGAGCACCGCGACGCGCTCGCCCTGGCCTGGTCGATAGCGGCCGGAGAGGAGTGCCGCGAACGCGGCGGCGCCGCCCGGTTCCGCGGCGATGCGCGCGACATCCCAGAGCGATTGCTGCGCGCGCACGATGTCATCGTCCGTAACCAGCACTACGTCGCTCACGTGCTCGCGCACGATCGGGAAGACCAGCTCACCGACGCGTTGCGGCGCAAGCGAATCGCCTGCGACGCCGCCCGCGGGAGCGTCGACCGGAGTGCCGGCGTTCAACGCGGCGGTGAGTGTCGGCGCGGATTCAGGCTCGACGCCGACGACTTTCACGCCACCGCGGTACCACGAGGCGATGCCCGCGATCAGCCCTCCGCCGCCGACGGCGACGAGCAGCGTGTCGATGTCGGGAGTCTGCGTCGAAAGCTCCGCGCCGATCGTGCCTTGTCCGAGAAGCGTTTCCGTTTGATCGAAGGCATGGATGCGCATCGCGCCCGATTCATCCGCCCATGCCTCACTCGCCGCGAGTGCGTCGGCGTAGCGATCGCCGCCGATGACCAGCTCCGCGCCGTAGCTGCGGATGCGCGCCACTTTCGCGGGCGCACACGCGGAGTAGACGAAGATCTTCGCCGGCACGCCGAGGCGCATCGCGGCGTAGGCGACGGCGGCGCCGTGATTGCCTCCCGATGCCGCCACGACGCCGGCGGCCGGAACGTCGCGCAGAAGGAGACTGGCAAACGCACCGCGCGCTTTGAAGGAGCCGGAGTGCTGCAGGCATTCGAGCTTGAGCTGCAACGCGAAACCTGTCAGACCGAAGTCTTCCGGCCGCACCTGCAGAACGGGCGTGACGCGCACGTACGGGGCGATGGTCCGGGCTGCCTGTTCGATCTCGGCGCGTGCGATGGTCATCTTTCCTCTTGACAGCAATTCGTCGATTGGCTAATTAGCTTATGTGCTATCTGTCGAAGTCGTCAAGGCCCTCGCGAACGAACGGCGCATCCTGATCCTGGGATGGCTCAAGGAACCGCGCGAGCACTTTCCGCCGCAGGTCGACGGAGACCTCGTGCGCGACGGCGTGTGCGGCGTGCTGATCGCGCGCAAGCTCGGCGTCAGCCAGCCCACCGCCAGCGAGCACCTGCGCATCCTCTGTCAGGCCGGCCTGCTCGCGCCGAAGCGGATCAAGCAGTGGACGTTCTACCGCCGCAACGAAAAGCGGATCGGCGAAGTGAAACGCGCCTTCCGCTCCGCGTGGTGAGGTGTCGAATGAACGCGATTCAGGTCTCCGCTCCCGGTTCCGCCGATGCGCTGCAGTACGCCGATGTTCCGCGGCCAACGCCGAAAGAGGGCGAGGTGCTGGTGCGCATCGAAGCCATCGGCGTGAACTACATCGACGTCTATCACCGCAGCGGGCTCTATCCGATGCCGCTGCCGTTCATCCCCGGATCGGAGGCCGCGGGCCTGATCGAGGAGACGGGGGAGCGCGTGGCGTGGGCGATGGTGCCGGGCGCATACGCGGAGTACGCGGCCGTTCCTCGCGCGAAGCTCGTACCGCTGCCGCCGGACCTGGACACGCGCACCGCCGCCGCGTGCATGCTACAGGGGATGACCGCGCATTATCTGGTCACGAGCGTGTACCCGGTGAGCGCCGCGAGCAGCGTGCTCGTTCATGCGGGCGCGGGCGGCGCGGGCGGAATGCTCGTGCAGATGGCGAAGCAGCGCGGCGCGCGCGTGTTCGCCACCGCGTCGACGGCGAAGCTCGACATCGTGCGCGAGCTGGGCGCGGATGTGGTCATCGACTACACATCCGAAGACTTCGGCGAGGTGGTGCGGCGCGCGACGGAAGGACGGGGCGTGGACGTGGTGTACGACTCGGTGGGACGCACGACCATCGACGGCAGCCTCGACGCGCTGGCGGTGCGCGGCATGCTGGCGCTGTTCGGGCAATCGAGCGGCGTCGTGCCGGCCATCGATCCGTCGCGTTTCGCCAAAAAGAGCGCGTTCTTCACCCGTCCTTCCCTCGGCCACTACACGCTCACGCGCGAGGAACTGCTGTGGCGCGCGGGCGAGCTGTTCGACGCGATCCGTTCCGGTGCGGTACACGCGCGCATCGATCGCGAGCTGCCGCTGCGCGACGCGGCGGAAGCGCACCGGCTGCTCGAAGGACGCAAGACGGCGGGGAAACTCGTGCTGCGGCCGTAGAGGCCGCACGCCAGTCCCCTCTCCCCGCTTCGCGGGGAGGGGTCAGGGTGAGGGGCACGTCTTGCGCAAGCTCCCGCCCCTCACCCTCCGCCCTCTCCCCGCACAGCGGGGAGAGGGAACCGCGCCGGCCCATTGACCACATCCCCATCGGGCGTGAAGCGCGAGCCGTGGCACGGACAGTCCCACGTCCGCTCCACGCCGTTCCACGCGACGTCGCATTTCATGTGCGTGCAGACCGGCGAGACGCAGTGCAGCGCGCCCGCCTCGTCGCGATAGGCAGCGATTTTCCGTCCATCGACCTCGAGGATCTTCGCTTCGCCCGCCGCCACATCGACGGCGCTCTTGGCCTCGACGTCCATCGACGTGAAGCGGTCGGGGATCAGGTGTCCCGGGAAGTGCAGGTTTTCGCTGATGAATTCGCGCGTCGTCGCATGCGGCCGCACGCGTTTGTGATCGAACACCTCCGCCCACGGATTGGAAACGCCGGTGATGAGGTCCGCGATCAACATCGCGCCGGCAGTGCCGAAGGTCATACCCTGTCCGGCGTAACCGGTGGAGATGTAGACGTTGCCGAAGCCTCCACCGCCGCCGATCAAGGGCAACCCGCCATGCGGCTCGATGATCTGGCCGGACCAGCGGTAGCGCTCGGAGTGCTTGCCGAAGTACTCATTCGCGTACGCGCTCAAGGCAGTGAAGCAGCCTTCCGTGTCTTCTTCTTCGCCGACGCGATGATCCTCGCCGCCGACGATCAGAAACGTGCCGCGATCCGTGTCCTGCCAGCGCGTGTAGTGATACGGGTCGGCGGTGTCCCAGAACAAGCCGTCGGGGTGCCGGCCGGTCTCCTCGAATGCGATCGCATACGTGCGATACGGCGCGGTGAGTGCGTGGACGTGCGTGAAGCCTGCGACGGGCACGTTCGTGGCCATGAACACGGCGCCCGCGGTCAGGCGTCCGTGCCCGGTCTCGACCACGCACGGCTCTCCGCCTTCGATGCCGGTGACGAGCGTTTGCTCGAAGATCTTCACTCCCGCGGCCTTTGCGTGCGACGCAAGCGCGGCGAGGTACTGCCCGGGATGGAACTGCGCCTGGTTCGGCCACAACACCGCGCCGCGCGTCGCAAACGCGAGCGGCACGTCGGTGGTCCACTGCGCATCGAGTCCGGCCTCGCGCGCCGCCGCGGCTTCGTTCTTCAGCTCCGAAACGTACTTGCGATTCTCGGTGTAGAGGTAACCCGGCACGCGCTTGAAACGGCAGTCGATCGAGTAGCGCTGCACGAGCTCCGCGATCTTCTCCAGTGCCGCCCGGCTGGCATCGGCCACGAGCCGGGCCTCCTCGGCGGAGTACTTGCGGCGGACGTAGTGATAGCGCGCATCGAGGGCCACGGTGAGGTGCGCGGTGGTGTTCCCGGTCTCGCCGGCGCCGGCGGTGTCCTTCTCGAGAACGGCCACGCTGCGGCCGCGCTCCGCGAGCAGCAGGGCGGCGGTCAGCCCGGTGATGCCAGCTCCGACGATGGCTACGTCGACGTGCAGATCGCCGCGAAAAGGATCGAAACGGGGAACGTTGCTGGTGGCGCGCCAGAGGGATTCCGTTTGCCGGTCATGCATCCGCCGGCGTCGGGAGCAAGAAATATGCACTCTGATGACGGGCACGCTTCGTGCTCGACGGTTGTCCGCTTAGGAGGCAGTACCAAGGCATTCGAGATCGAGATTCTTCAAACTCCCGAGGAGACACGTATGGCAACGAGCAAACGCGGTTTTGCGTCGATGGACGCGGCGAAGCAGCGGGAAATTGCAAGCAAAGGCGGACGGGCGGCGCATTCGAAAGGCACCGCGCACGAGTTCACATCGGACGAGGCCCGGGTCGCTGGCCGCAAGGGCGGAGAAGCGGTGAGCCGCGACCGCGCACACATGGCAGCGATCGGCCGCGAGGGTGGCCACAGCCGCGGAGCGCGCGCACGCGCGGCGGCCGCCGGCGGCGGCACCACGGGCAACACGGACGTCGCGCAGAGCGGCTCGCAGCCGTTTGTCCGCGAGGCGACGGACGATTCGAATCGCGCGCCGGCGTTCGGCTCGCAGGAACGCTCCGGCACGTCGCGCAGCGAACGGACGGGCGAGACCTCGAGCAGCGAAGGCGGATCGTTCTCGTCGCGGAACCGGGCGTAGGGGTCAGACCCCTCATCCGCCTTCGGCACCTTCTCCCCTCCGAGGAGGGGAGAAGGCAGGTCTTTGCCGCGTTTTAAGGCACGTCTTCCATGCGGTCGGCGAGTTGGCTTCCCAGCCAGCCGGTCAGCACGGTGAGCAGCACTCCGCTCCCCGATAGCGCGATGGCGATGGGGTCCGGGTTCGCGGGCGCATCGCGGCGCAGAAACCAGCTGACCGCGAAGAGCGCGGCGACGATCAGGTTCCCGCCGCCGTGCCATGCGCCGACGCGCCACGCCAGCGTGCCGCGCGGGATGGCCAGCCAGTCGATCAAACCAAAGAGCGACGCGGCCGCGCCGCCGATCACGCCCGCGAAAATCAGCCACGACGCCACGACGGCCAGCTCCGCACGTCCCCGGGCCAGCCAGGCGAGGTCGAAGAAGAACGACGTCGCCAGGAGGCCGAGCGGAAAGACGATCAGGATCTGGTGGATGGGAAGACCGAAGAGACGCGCTTTCGCTTTCATCGCGATGGATTCGACGCGGCGGCATCGTAGGCGAGCTTCAACACTTCCGCAAAGTGCAGCGTCGAGCGGCCGGTGCTCTGCTCGATCTGCTCCCGGCAGGAGAAGCCGTCGGCGATGATCAGCGTCTCGGAATCCGCCTCGCGGACCATCGGCAGCAGCACGCGCTCCCCCACTTTCATCGAGAGGTCGTAGTGCTTCTTCTCGAAGCCGAACGCGCCCGCCATCCCGCAGCAGCCGGAGTCGGGATGCGTGAGATCGAGCCCGATCCGCCGCAGCATGGCCTCCTCGGAATCGAAGCGCATCACCGCCTTGTGATGACAGTGCGCCTGCACCAGCGCCTTGCGATGCAGCGCCGGCAGCGCGACCTCTTCGCGCGCGAGGAACTCGCTGAGCGTGAACGTCGACTGCGCGAGTTGCTCCGCGCGAGGATCGCGCGGGAAGAGCGCGGGCAGCTCATCGCGGAAGACGGAGACGCAACTCGGCTCGAGCCCGATCACCGGAATGCCCGCATCGAGATCGGGCGCCAGCGCGTCGAGCGTTTTGCCCAGCAGGCGTCTGGCGCCGTCGAGAAAGCCCCAGTCGTACAAGGGACGCCCGCAGCAAAGCCGCTTGGGCGGAACCGTCACCTGGTAGCCGGCGCGCTCCAGCACCTCGACCGCGGCCATTGCGGTCTGCGGAAGGAAGTGGTTGTTGAACGTGTCCGCCCAGAGGACGACCTTTGCGCCTCGCGCAAAATTTTCCTTCCTCGCGAACTGCTGTCGGAAAGTCTTACTGGCGAAGCGCGGCATGCGGCGCTCCTTCGCCACGCCGGCGAGTGTCTTCATGAGCGGCAGGCGCGTCATGGCGTTCGCGAGTCCCGGCACGAGAGAGGCCATCCCGGCCCACCAGTAGATGAGACCCATCGTGTAGGCCGGCATCGGACGGAGGCGGCCGGCGTAGTAGTGCGACATGAACTCGGCCTTGTACGTGGCCATGTCGACCTGCGTCGGGCAGTCGCCCTTGCAGCCTTTGCACGCCAGGCAGAGGTCGAGCGACTCCTTCACCGCCTCGTTGCGCCACGAGCTGGGGATGGTCTCTCCTTCGAACATCTCGAAGAGCAGCCGCGCGCGGCCGCGCGTGGAGTGCTCTTCCTCGCGCGTGACCTGATAGCTGGGACACATCGTGCCGCCGTCGAGGCGCCTGCAGCGGCCGACGCCGACGCAGCGCAGCACGGCGTGGTTCATGCGCCCGTGGTCCTCGGCAAACTGGAAATGCGTCTCCGGATTCCAGGGCGCGTAGTCCGCGCCGAGGCGGAGGTTCTCGTCCGGCTGGTACGGGAGCACCACCTTTCCGGGATTCATCTTCCACTGCGGATCCCACAGCGCCTTGAATTCGCGGAACGCGGTCATCAGCTCGGGACCGAACATCTTTTCGAGCAGCGCAGCGCGCGACTGTCCGTCGCCGTGCTCTCCGGAGAACGATCCGCCGTGCGATGCCACGAGATCCGCCGCCTCGTCGAGGAACGCGCGGAACTTCGCGATGCCCGGCGCCGTGGTCAGATCGAAATTCGTGCGCGTGTGCACGCAGCCGTCGCCGAAGTGCCCGTACAGATCGCCGCCGTAGCCGAAGCGCTCGAGCAGCGCACGCAGCTCGCGCAGGTACCTGCCGAGTTTTTCCGGCGCGACCGCGGCGTCTTCCCATCCTTCCCACATCGGCGGCTTGCCGGGGACGTGCGCCGTCGCGCCGAGGCCGGACTCGCGCACCGCCCAGATGAAACGCGCCTCTTTCGAGGCGTTGTCGAAGAGCTGCGTGCGCGCGTCGCCGAGCGTCGACCGGAGGCGCCGCGCTTTCTCCATCGCCTCTTCGAGCGTCTCGCCGCCGAATTCGACGAGCAGCCATCCGTCGCCCGGCGGCAGCAGCGCGATGCCGCGCGAATTCAGCTTCTTGAACCGCTGATCGCGCACGAGCAGATCGTCGAATCCTTCCAGACCGATCGGCGCGAACCCGAGCACGCGCGGCACGTCATCGGCGGCGTCATACACGCTCGGATATCCGGCCACCAGCAGCGCGCGCGCGGGCGGGCTGTACACCAGCTTCGCCTTCGCCTCGAGCACGAGCACGCACGTCGACTCCGTTCCGACCAGCGCGCGCGCGACGTGGAAGCCGTGCTCGGGCAACAGCTCGTCGAGGTTGTAGCCGGAGACGCGCCGCGGGATGCGCGGAAATTTCGCGCGAACGAGATCGCCGTAGCGATCGCGGATCGACTTCAGTCCCGCGTAGATCTCGCCGCGGCGTCCGCCTTCGCGGATGATCGACTCCAGCTCGGCCTCGCTAGTGGCGCCGGTGCGCATGCGCACGCCGTCGTACGTCAGCACGTCCAGCTCCTCGATGTTGTCGACGGTCTTGCCGGACATGATCGAGTGCACGCCGCAGGAGTTGTTGCCGATCATGCCGCCGAGCGTGCACTGCGCGTGCGTGGCGGGATCGGGACCGAACGTCAGCGTGTGCTCTTCCGCGGCGCGTCGAAGGTCGTCGAGCACGATGCCCGGCTGCACGCGCGCGAACTTCTGCGCGGGGTTCATCTCGGTGATGCCGTGCATGTACTTCGACATGTCGATCACCACCGCGACGTTGCAGCACTGTCCGGCCAGGCTCGTGCCCGCGCCGCGGCCGAGGATCGGCGCGCCATGCTTTCGCGCCAGCGCGACGGCGGCGATGACGTCGTCCGCATCGCGCGGCACGACCACGCCGATCGGCACCTGCCGGTAATTCGAGGCGTCGGTCGAATACAGCGCGCGTGCGCCGTCGTCGAAACGCACCTCGCCGCGAATGCTGCCGCGCAATTCCTCCGCGAGCGACCAGGCATCGATGCTGAGGGACTGCAGCCGGTCGCGATGCTCGATCCGCTTCGGAGTGAGGCGATGCTCGTACGAAAACTCCTCGGGAGGATAGCGGCGGATCTCGCGGCTCATGAGGGAAGTGTAGTGCCAGGAGCGATCCCACTCCCCGCCCTGAAATCTAAGCGGCCGCGGCATCGAAACTGCACTTTCACCGGTACGCCGCGAGGCTGTCACCCGGCGTAGAAAGTCGAGCTGAACCGCATGGCGGCGCTTCCGATGGAACCAGACTCAACTGGCTACGAACATCCGCTTCTCTCTCCGGAGAGCATTCGCTTCTATCGCGAGGCTCTCGCGATTCTCACCAATGCAAACGTCCCCCATCTCGTCGGCGGCGCGTATGCGTACGCGCGTTACACCGGCATCGAGCGACACACCAAAGACTTCGACGTCTTCATCTGCAAAGAGGATTTCGATCGCGCCGCACAGGCATTCGAGGCGGAAGGCTATCGAAGCGAGCTGACGTTTCCGCACTGGCTCGGCAAGGCATATGGGAACGGCGAGGACTTCGTCGATCTGATCTTCAGCGCCGGCAACGGCGTGGCCAAAGTGGACATGCGCTGGTTCGAGCATGCCGTGACCGACAAGGTGTTCGGCGTCGAAACGAAGCTCATCCCGCCCGAGGAAATGATCTGGTCGAAAGGCTTGATCATGGAGCGCGAGCGCTTCGACGGCGCGGACGTCGCGCACGTCATCCGCGCGGCCGGCGACACCCTCGACTGGGACCGCCTGCTCCAGCGTTTCGGCCCGTTCTGGCGCGCGTTGTACGCGCACATCATCCTGTTCGGATTCGTCTATCCGTCCGAGCGCGCGAAGGTTCCCGCGCGCATCATCGAAGAGCTCACCAGGCGCGTCGAAGAAGAAACGCGCGCCGGCAACATCGGTGAAAAGATCTGCTACGGCACGGTGATCTCGCGGCAGCAGTACCTCAAGGACATCGGCGACTGGGGCTACGACGATGCGCGTCTCGTGCATCAGACGATGGATGAGGAAGACATCGAACAGTGGACGGCCGGCATCGCCATCGACGGAGCGAAGTGATGGCCGATCGGGACACGCTGCGCATCGCCGCGGTCGCGGACATTCACGTCAAGAAGACGTCTGCCGGCGCGATGCAGCCGCTGTTCGCGAAGATCACCGAGAGCGCGGACGTGCTCCTGCTCTGCGGCGATCTCACGGACTATGGCACCGTCGAAGAGGCGAAGGTGCTCGCCAAGGACATCACCTCGACGTTGCGCATCCCCGCGCTCGCGGTGCTCGGCAATCACGATTTCGAATCGAATCAGCAGGACGAGGTCGTGCGGATCCTCGGCGACGCCGGCGTGGTCGTGCTCGACGGCGATTCGTACGAGCTGCACGGCGTCGGCTTCGCCGGCGTGAAAGGCTTTGCCGGCGGCTTCGGCCGCCGCTCTCTCGGCGCATGGGGCGAGCCGATCATCAAGAGCTTCGTGCACGAGACCATCAACGAGGCGCTGAAACTCGAAGCGGCATTGGCGCGGCTGCGCACGCCGCAGAAAATCGCGCTGCTGCACTACGCGCCGATCCACGCCACGGTCGAAGGAGAGCCGCCGGAGATCATGGCGTTCCTCGGCTCCAGCCGGCTGGAGGAGCCGCTCGAGCGTTATCGCGTGAACGCGGTGTTTCACGGTCACGCGCATCGCGGCTCGCCCGAGGGACGCACGAAATCGAGCGTGCCGGTCTACAACGTGGCCATGGCATTGCTCGCAAGCGCCTTTCCGGACCGGCCGCCGTTCCGCCTCGTCGAAATCCCGATCCACGAATCCGCAATCGCCTCCGCCGGATAGAATCGGCCGGGTGATTCTCCGAAACCGGGACCAGCTCGTCGCGACGTATCGCGCCATCCGCGCACACTCGCAGAACCTGTTCGCTCTCTTTGCACCCGCGGCGTACTACGAGCGGCCGATCGCGTTGCGCAATCCGGTCGTGTTCTACGAAGGGCATCTGCCCGGCTTCGCGCTGAACACGCTCGTGAAGCTGGCGCTGAAGCGCGCCGGCGTCGATGCGCGGCTGGAGACTCTGTTCGCGCGCGGCATCGATCCGGCGGATGAGACGTCGGTGAGGAATCCGACCGATCTGTGGCCGTCGCGCGAAGAGGTGCAGGCCTTCACGGCTGCGTGCGACGAGCGCGTGGAAGAAGCGCTGCGCAACGCGATTCTCGAGGACGACAGCGTGCCGCAGTTGCGTGGCGGCGAGGCAGTCTTCACCATTCTCGAGCACGAGCTGATGCATCAGGAGACGCTGATGTACATGCTGCACGCGCTGCCGTATGGGATGAAGGTCGCGCCGGAGCCGCCCCTCACCCTGGCCCACTCGCCGGGGGAGAGAGGGGACCGGGAGGTGCGCGTTGATGCCGGCAAGGCCACGCTCGGTGCGCCGCACGGCGTGTTCGGATGGGACAACGAGTTCCCGCAGCACATCGTCGACGTGCCGGCATTCACCATCGATGCGTACAACGTCACGAACGGCGATTACCTCGAGTACGTCGATGCGACCGGCGCAGCGGCGCCGCATTTCTGGGAACGACGCGACGGCGCGTGGCTGCGGCGGGGCATGTTCGCGGCCCAGCCGTTGCCGCTCGACGCGGCTGTGTACGTGACGCATGACGAGGCTGCGGCATACGCGCGCTGGAAAGGAAAACGCTTGCCGTCCGAGGCGGAGTTTCACCGCGCCGCGTTCGGCACGCCCTCGGGGGAGGAACGGCTTCATCCGTGGGGAGACGAAGCGCCGGATGCAACGCGCGGCAATTTCGATTTTCAGCATTGGGATCCCGTGAACGCCGGCAGCTATCCGGCGGGCGCGAGCGCGTGGGGCGTCCACGACCTCATCGGCGACGGCTGGGAAAAAGACGGCGACTACAACACCGCCTTCTCCAAGACCGTCCTCCCCCTGCCCCTGCACGGCCGGCCGGACTACTCGACCCCGCCAGGCCGTCTCCAGGATGACCCCGCCTACCGGCTCCACCCGGAGGAC
>CAMPKJ010000124.1 GCA_946887105.1 uncultured Acidobacteriota bacterium
CATCGGTGAATAGCGGCGGATCACGAAACGATCGCCCGCCGCCGCGACCACCGGCGCTTCCAACCGCACCTGCGCGAATGCGCTGCTGCCCGCCTGCAGCTCGCCCGCGGTGTCATCGACGAAGCGGATCGTGCCGAGCAGTTCCGCGGAGAGATGATGAAAGCGGATGCGCGTCTGCTCTTTCAGCGCTTTCGCGTCCGGAAGAAGCTCGAGTCTCACGGTGATGATCTGCGACGGCCGGAGCGTATCCGGATGCACGACCTGCTGCCCGCGACGCAACTCGTCGAGCGGAACGTCGGCGAGATTCATCGACGTGCGCTCGCCCGCCGACGCCTCATCGCGCGGCTGACCGTGAACCTGCACGCCGCGCGCGCGGCTTCTCTTATCACCCGGCAGCACTTCCACTTCGTCATCGACGCGCACGCGGCCCGCGTACGTGGTGCCGGTGATCACGGAGCCGAAGCCTTTCATCGTGAACACACGATCGATGGGCAGGCGGAACACGCGGCGCGTGGCGTCGCGGTCATCGACGTGCGCCACCGACTCGAGAATCGCGGCACGCAGCTCCTCGATGCCGGCGCCGGTGGTGCTGCTGACCGGAACGATCGGTTTTCCTTCGAGAAAACTGCCAGCCACGAGCTCTTCGACTTCGAGGCGCACCAGCTCGAGGATGTCGCGATCGACGAGATCGCTCTTCGTCAATGCCACCAGGCCGGTGGGGATGCCGAGGAGTTTGCAGATGGCGAAATGCTCGCGCGTCTGCGGCTTGATCGATTCATCGGCGGCGATGACCAGCAGCGCGCTGTCGATGCCGCCGATGCCGGCCAGCATGTTCTTCACGAAACGCTCGTGGCCGGGGACGTCGACGAAGCCGATCTGGTAGTCGTCGGTGAACCAGCTCGCGAATCCGAGATCGATGGTGATGCCGCGTCGTTTCTCTTCGGGCAGGCGATCGGTATCGATCCCGGTCAGCGCGCGCACCAGCGAGGTCTTGCCATGATCGATGTGGCCGGCGGTGCCGATCACGCGTTTCTTACGGGACATGCGGCGCGAATCCTACCTTGGAGCAGCGTGCGATAATCGCCGTCCTGAGCACGGAGGTCGTATGGCGCTTGTCGTTCGTGCGTTTCCCGTTGATGACCGCGTTCGCGTCGATGGTTTCGTCCGCGAGCTTCGGGATCGCGAGACGGAAGCCCGCCGCTTCTACACCGGCCTCGGCGTGCGCCGCGAGGCGTGGTTCTTTCAGCCGCACCCGACCGGCGGCGGCAATGTCGTCATCGGCGTGACCGATGTCGAGGATCCCATCGAGCCGAAGGCCGTGCAGTACGCGGAAGCGTCCGATCCGTTCTCGACCTGGTTCAAGGCGCACATCTACGCGCTGTCGGGCGTCGATCCCGATACGGCGCCCATGGGTCCGCTCTCGACAGTCGTGCACGACTCCTCGAACGGCGCGCTGCCGATGGGATCGCGGCTGATCGTGCGCGCCTATCCGTTGCGCGATCACGCCGGACTGGAGGAGTTCATCGGCGAGTTGCAGGAGCGTCCGCGGGATACGCGCGGCTTCTACGATCGCCACGGCGTCGAGGAAGCGTGGTTCCTCCAGAAGACCGATGACGGCGAGATCGTGATCGCCGTGCTGGCGACGGATGATCCGGAACGCGTGGCGCGCACCTTTCAGGAATCGCAGGAACCGTTCGACGTCTGGTTCAAGCGACGGGTGATCGAAGTGTCCGGCGTCGATCCCGAGAAGACGCCGCTCGGGCCGCCGAGCGAGCAGATCTACGAGTTCGTTGGAGGAAGGCAGTCTTAGAGTCTAAGACTTCCCCACGTTCCCCAGGCGCTCCCCGTACACCTCTCTCAACTGCGGCGGCACTTTCCCATCGAGGCCGAGCGACTCCTTCAACTCGCCGGCGTTGATGATGGCCTGCCCGCGGAAGTGATTGTTCGTGACCACGTAGACGTCCTTGCTCATGGCCATGTTGTCGATCCGTTCGACCCAGGGCTCGAGCTCTTCCTTCGAGTAGAGATAGTTGTAGCGCTCCCACGACTCCTCGTGCGCGAACCATTTCTCGTAGTTGCGGCCGTGGAAGCGGACGTATGCGAGCGGGCCGGTGACCGCATCGGCGGGCTTCACGGAGTCGTGGAAGAGCGGCTGATCGACATTCACCCACCCCACGCCGCGCTCTTCCAGAAAGTCGACGAACGGCTTGTTCTGAAACGACGCGTGGCGCACTTCGAGCGCCTTCGGATAGTCCTCGAACGTGCGGAAGAGCGCCGCCAGCTTGTCGCACGACTCGGGCGTGTTTTTGAAGCTCCAGGGGAACTGCAGCAGGATCGCGCCGAGGCGATCGGCGTCCATCAGCGGATCGAGATAGTTGCGGAAGGCCTGGACGTCTTCGGCGGCAAGCTCGGCTTTCTCGTGCGTGAAGCCGCGAAAGACCTTGGTCGTGAAACGGAACTCGGGATTGTCCGCCACGCGGCGGACCCAGCTCTTCGCGTGCGTCGGCGGAGGGATGCGGTAGAAGGGCGAGTTGATCTCGATGGTGTCGAAGAACGAGGCCAGATAGGCGAGGTGGTCGAACTTCGAACCGTGCGGCGGATAGACCACTTTCTCCCAATCGGCATAGCTCCAACCGGCCGGACCAACGCGGATTTTGTGGGTATTTTTCAATGGTCAACACCTTGACGTTCTTATTTTGAGTTACCTCTTTCCGCGTTGCCTTCCCTGAGAAAACTATGCTAAAACGCCTGGCATCGGGGACAAGAGATGAAACTCCACATCGGACAGCGGCGTTCGTTGGGGAGTTTCTTGTATCCCGTAGTTCGGAAGGGGGTCGATTCCTAGCTTCTCGTTGTCATTCACCAACAGCGGGGTTAGTGTCGCGGCCCCCCGCACGCGCCCGGACAGTCGCGGCAACAAAGACTTTCACGCAACAATCGCTTAGGAGATCAAGGTTTCATGGACACTTTCAACGACAAATCCCTCAACTGCGCGGACTGCGGCCAGGAGTTCATCTTCAGCCGGAACGAACAGGCGTTTTACGCAGAGCGCGGCTTCACGAACGAACCGAAGCGTTGCAAGAACTGCCGCGACAAGAGAAAAACCTCCCGTGACGGCAACGGCGGCGAAGGCCGCTCGCGCCAGATGGTGAGCGTCACCTGCGACAGCTGTGGCGTGCCGACCGAAGTTCCCTTCACCCCGGTGAGCGGAAAGCCGGTCTACTGCCGCGAGTGCTACAACCAGCGCCGCTCGAACAGCCGCTCTTCGAGCTGGGCCTAGCACTTCACCCCTTCCACATTCGACTCCGAACGAACTGACGGCCCGGTGCTCCACGCGCACCGGGCCGTTTCGTTTTTGTACGCGCGTCCTGCGTTATGATCCGCGCCGCTTGACACGTCCCAACTCCCGCCCCGTCGATTCCGTCCTCGATCTCATCGGCAACACACCGATGGTCCGCCTCCGCCACATCGGCGGCAGCGAGGGGGAGGCAACCATCTACGTGAAGATGGAGCTGCTCAACCCAGGCTTCTCGGTGAAAGACCGCATCGGCATCGGCATGATCGAGCGCGCCGAACGCGCGGGTTTGCTGAAGCCGGGCGGCACGATCATCGAGCCGACCGCCGGCAACACCGGCGTCGGACTCGCGCTCGCGGGCGTGCAGAAGGGCTATCGCGTGATCCTCTGCGTTCCCGAAAACTTCTCGATCGAGAAGCGTGAGGTGATGAAGGCGCTCGGCGGCGAAGTGGTCCTCACGCCGAAAGACGGCGGGATGAAGGTCGCCATCGCCACCGCCGAACGGCTCGCGCAGGAGATCGAAGGCGCATACGTGCCGCAGCAGTTCGCGAATCCGTTCAACATGGAGGCGCACTACGAGACCACGGGACCGGAGATCTGGGAACAGCTCGACGGCCGCGTCGACGCGTGGGTCGCGGGCGCAGGCACCGGCGGCACGTTCACCGGCGTCGCGAAGTACCTCCGCGAACGGAACCCGGACGTGCAGTGTTACGTGGTCGAGCCGCAGGGCTCGATCCTGAAAGGCGGCGAAGCGGGACCGCACGAGGTCGAGGGCATTGGCGCCTCGTCCTTCATCCCGCCCGTGCTGGACATGCAACTGGCCAACGACGTGATCCGCGTCGATGACGATCCGGCATTCGACATGGTGGCGCGTCTCGCATCCGAGGAAGGCATCCTCGGTGCGTCATCCGCGGGTGCAAACGTCACTGCCGCACTGGAAGTCGCACGCCGCCTCGGCCGCGGCAAGAACGTCGTCACGCTCATCCCCGACGCCAGCGAGCGCTACATGTCCAAGGGGATCTACTCGCGCTGGCGCAAAGACGAAACGGAGTAACCGATGGCGTTTTCGACCGACTGCATCCACGCCGGCCAGGAGCCGGAACCGCAAACCGGCGCGGTCACGATCCCGATCTTCCAGACCTCGACGTACGTGCAGCCCGAGCTCGGACGCCATAAAGGCTACGAATACGCGCGCACGAAGAATCCCACCCGCTCCGCGCTGGAAGCGAATCTCGCCGCACTCGAGCGCGGCAAGCACGGACACTGCTTCGCATCCGGCATGTCCGCGACCGACACGGTCTTCCGCATGCTGAAGTCGGGCGACCACGTCGTAGCCGGCGAGAACATGTACGGCGGGTCGTATCGCCTGTTCAGCCGCGTGCTCGAAAAGTACGGATTGCAGTTCACGTACGTCGACACCTCGGACGTCGATGCGGTGCGCCGCGCGCTGCAGCCGAACACGCGCATCGTGTTCCTGGAGACGCCGACGAATCCGATGATGACCGTGACCGATCTCGCCGCGTGCGCGGAAGTGGCACACGCCGGAGGCGCGCTGGTGGTGGTCGACAACACGTTCTGCTCGCCCTACATCCAGCGCCCGATCGAGCTCGGCGCGGACATCGTCGTGCACTCGACGACGAAATTCATCAACGGGCATTCCGACTCGGTCGGCGGCGTGGTGGTGTCCAACTCGGACGAGATCGGCGAGCAGATCGGGTTCCTGCAGAATGCGGTCGGCGCCATCCTGTCGCCGTTCGATTCATGGCTCGTGCTGCGCGGCGTGAAGACGCTGGCCGTGCGCATGAAGGCACACGAGGCGAACGGCCGCGCGCTGGCGACGTACCTCGCCAATCATCGGAAGGTGCAGAAGGTCTATTACCCCGGCCTGGCCGAGCACCCGCAACACGAGCTCGCAAAACGGCAGATGAACGGCTTCGGCTCGATGATCTCGTTCGAGCTCGGCTCGTATGAAAACGCGAAGAAGTTCCTCGATCGCGTCCGCCTCTGCGCCCTCGCCGAATCCCTCGGCGGCGTCGAAACGCTCATCTCCCATCCCGAGAGCATGACCCACGCCTCCGTCCCGGTCGAAACCCGCAAACGCCTCGGCATCACCCCCGGCCTGGTGCGGATCTCCGCGGGCATCGAGGATGTCGAGGACTTGATCGCCGATCTCGAGAACGCGTTCGACGGCGTGTAGCTCGTATACTCGACGCGATGGTCGAGATCTCCGACGCATTGCCGGGCGCCGATCTGATTCGCGAAGGATTTCGCGATCTGGAGGCGGGCGTCGAGTCGGTACCGGCGCTGCTCGTCCTGATCGGCGCGCCGCGCCTGCGGCGCCTCGGCTTCGACGTCGCGGACACACCCTACCTTCCCGAGGACCGGCTGTACGAGAAGCTCGCCTCGACGTATGGAGACGGCGCTCATTCGCAGTACAACGCGCTCATCCGCCTGCTGGTGAGTTTCGAGCGTGCCGCGGAATGCGTGAGCCCGTAAACGCCGAACGCCTGCACCGCTTCATGCGCGACCTTGCGGCGCGCTCGCGTGCGTCCGGCCGCGTCTACCTCACCGGAGGCGCGTCGGCCGTGCTGCTCGCATGGCGGTCGAGCACTGTCGACGTCGACATCACGGTCATTCCGGATGATGACCGCGTTCTGCGCGTACTTCCCGAATTGAAAGAATCGCTGCACATCAACGTCGAGCTGGCGTCGCCTGCTCATTTCATTCCAACGCTTCCCGGCTGGGAGGAGCGAAGCCCGTTCATCGCTCGCGAAGGAACCCTTTCGTTTCACCATTACGACTTCTATTCGCAATGCCTCTCGAAGATCGAGCGAGGGCATCGCAAGGATCAGAACGATGTGAACGCGATGTTGAGCAGCGGACTTGTCGATCCGCAACGACTCCTCGCGCTGTTCGAACGGATCGAGCCCGAGTTGTACCGCTACCCGGCCATCGATGCTGCTTCGTTCCGCCGCGCGGTCCTCTCCGTCGTCCCACTACAATAGCCGCCGCATGCTGCCTGGGCTGCTGGTCCTGCTCGCGTATCTGATCGGCTCCATTCCGTTCAGCTTCCTGGTCGTGAAGCTCGTGGCGGGGAAGGATGTGCGCGAGCATGGCAGCCAGAACGTCGGCGCCACGAATGTCGCGCGCACGGCGGGGAAGATCCCGGGCATCGTGGCGTTGCTGCTCGACATCGGCAAGGGCTATGGCGCGGTGGTGCTGGCGCGGTATCTGGTGATGCGGCCCGAGTGGCCGTTCGACCCGGGAGTGCTGCCGTGGCAGTCGCGCGAGATGTGGGTGGCGCTGGCCGGCCTGATCGCGGTGCTCGCGCACATGTTTCCGGTCTGGCTGCGATTCCATGGCGGCAAGGGCGTGGCCACGGCGGCGGGCGTGTTTTTCGCGCTCGATCCCACCGTGATGGCCGGCGCGATCCTGGTGTTCGCGATCGTGCTGCTGGCGTCGCGTTACGTCTCGCTCGCGTCGATCGTCAGCGCCGCATCGATCCCGATCCTCTTCCGCTACCTCACGCGCGGCGCGCCGTACTGGCATGTCGCGATCAGCATCGCCATCGCCATCGCCGTGATCCTGAAGCATCACTCGAACATCGCCCGGCTGGCGCAGGGAACGGAGCGCAAGCTCGGCCAGAAGAAGGAGACGCCTTGAGGATTTCGATCATCGGCGCCGGCTCGTTCGGCACCGCGATGGCCATCGCCGCCGCGCGCGCGGGGAACGAGGTGGTGATGTGGGCGCACGATCCGGAGGTGGCCGCGACGATTCGCGAGACCGGCGCCAATCCCGACTACCTCGCGGGCATGCCGCTCAGCGACCGCATTCACGCGACCAGCGACCTCAGCGAGGCGGCAGCATTCTGCGACACGATGTTCATGGTCGTACCGAGCCATCACTATCGTGAAGTGCTCACGAACCTGCGCGGCCATCTGCGCAGCCGCGTGAAGGTGATCTCCGGAACGAAGGGCATCGAGAACGAAACGCTCGAGCGGATGTCGGAGATCGCCGCGCACGTCCTCGGCGAGCAACTGGCGGGATTCGCGGTGCTCTCCGGACCGACGTTCGCGCTCGAGACCGCACGCGGCGATCCCACGGCCGCGGTGATCGCATCGAGCGATGCCACGCTCGCGCAGGAAGTGCAGCAGGTGATGTCCGGCCCGTCGCTGCGGCTCTATCACTCCAGCGACGTGGTGGGCGTGGAGCTGGCCGGCGCGCTCAAGAACGTCATCGCCATCGCCGCGGGCGTGCTCGAAGGGATGGGCCTCGGCTCCAACACCACCGCCGCGTTGATCACGCGCGGCCTGCACGAGATGACCCGTCTCGGCCTCGCGCTCGGCGGACGCCTGGAGACGTTCGCGGGGCTCGCGGGCATGGGCGATCTGGTGCTGACGTGTACCGGCGCGCTGTCGCGCAACCGCACCGTCGGCGTGCAGCTCGGCAGAGGGAAGACACTCGAAGAGATCCTGCGCGACGCGAAGTTCGTCGCGGAAGGCATCAAGACCTCGAGAGCCGCACGCGCGCTGTCCGAGCGGCACGTGATCGAGATGCCGATCGCGACGGAGATGTGCCGCGTGCTCTACGAAGGCGAGTCGCCGCGCGCGGGCCTCCAGCGCCTGATGACCAGGACGCTCAAAGCGGAAGTCGCGTAGCCGGCGTAGACCACCCACGGCGCAACGCCGTCATACAGCAGATACGACAGCGGCATCATCAGCGCGACGTACAGCCAGCGGCTGCGCTCGATGAGCGCGGCCGGGACGATGGTCAGCCAGTACCAGGGGTGAATCGCGGGCGAGCAGACCAGCAATGCCGCCACCGCCGTCGTCACGCGGCGCGCCAGCAGGATTGCACCGATGGCGAACAGCGCAAGGATCGCGCGCGTGAGCAGATCGGGATAGATGTGCCGGTAGACGAAGTCGGAGATCAGCTCGAAGCGCAGCGGATGGTGCGTCCAGATGGTCTTCGTCGGGATGCGCTCGACGACCGCGCGCACGAGCTCGTAGAGCGGGGAGTTGAAGATCCAGCGCGTGGCGTAGTCGCGGAAGCCGGGCATGATCGGCCCGCCGCGGAAGGGAAGGAAAGGAAGAACGAGCACGGCGCCGAGCGTGATCGGCGCGCGCTTCATGCGCAGCAGGAGCGGTATCGCCGCGATCGGGATCACCTTCAATCCGGTTGCGAGTCCCGCCGCGACGATCGAACGCCGCGTGAGCGCGATGCCGAGGAGCACGCCGGCGAGCAGATCGATATGGCCGCTCCACGTTCCTTCGAACAACACCAGCGGGCACGTCGCGTACGCGAGCGCACCGCGGCGGCGCAGCAACACGATCGCCGCGATGTCCGCCGCGATCAGCAGCAGCCGCCACACCGTGAGTTGATGGACGGCCCGGAACAGCAGCTGCGCGAGCGGCGGGTAGATGGAGCGGATCTCGGGATGATTGATGCGCGCGTCCGCCGGCGTGTACGCGTACGGATTGCCGCCGCTCGCGGAGACGCGGCCGTCGGAGAGGTAGCGGTACACGTCGCCGGAGAGAAGAGGAGGACTGAAGAGGAGCGGTACGCGGAGGACGAGCGCGATGAGGATGATGAGAGGGAGGGACCCCTCATCCGCCTTCGGCACCTTCTCCCCTCTGCGGAGGGGAGAAGGCCACTCGGCGGCACGGGGGTAGCCTTCTCCCCTCGGGAGGGGAGAAGGTGCCGAAGGCGGATGAGGGGTTGTCGACCGCCGCACGAGCGGCAACCACGCCAGCGCCGCCACCACGTACACCACCACGAATCCGCGAAACCCGAACCGCGCCATGGCTATCGGTGCGAGCGCCACGGCGGCGGCGAGTAGAATCACCGCCAGCCCATGAGCTTTGCCGAAACCGGCGTTCTGACGCTGTACTACCTCGTGCTCAGCGTCCTCGCCGTCTACAGCATCCATCGTCTGCATCTTGTCAGATTGCGCCGCCGGACGCCGCCGCCCGCGCGCGCGACCGCGGCCGTTTATCCGCCGCTGACGGTGCAGCTTCCGCTCTACAACGAGCCGAACGTGGCCCGCCGTCTCATCGACGCGGTTGCGCAACTCGACTATCCCGGCAAGCTCGAGATTCAGGTGCTCGATGACTCGACGGACGAGACGCCGGCCATCGTCGCGGAAGCGATTCAGCGCAGCAGTGTTCCGATCGCACACATCCGTCGCGCGTCACGCGATGGATTCAAAGCCGGCGCGCTCGCGCACGGCATGCGGCTGAGCACGAGCGAGCTGTTCGCGATCTTCGACGCGGACTTCGTTCCGCCGCGCGACCTGCTCCTGCGCATGGTTCCGTACTTTGCCGGCGCGCGCGTGGGCATGGTGCAGGCGCGCTGGACGCATCTCAATCGCGAGGAGTCGCTGCTGACGCGCGTGCAGGCGCTGTTTCTCGACGCGCACTTCGCCGTCGAATCCGCCGCCCGGAACTTCGGCGGACGCTTCTTCAACTTCAACGGCACGGCGGGCATCTGGCGGCGCGCGGCGATCGAGGAAGGCGGCGGCTGGTCGTCGTCGACGCTCACGGAAGATCTCGATCTCTCCTATCGCGCGCAACTCGCCGGTTGGGAGTTCGTGTTTCTCAACGATGTCGAAGTGCCGGCCGAGCTGCCGGCAGCCCTGAGCGGGTTTCAGGACCAGCAGCATCGCTGGGCCAAGGGCTCGATCCAGACGGCCCGCAAGCTCCTCGGCACGATCTCCGGCAGCGGATTGCACCGCCGCGTGAAGTCCGAGGCGCTCTTTCATCTGACGAACAACTCGGCGTATCTGTTCACGGTGCTGCTCGCGCTGCTGATCGTGCCGTCGATGCTGGTGCGCTACCGCCATGGCTTGGCGTGGATGTTCGTCATCGACGTGCCGCTCTTCATCGCGTCGACCGGATCGGTGCTGCTGTTCTACCGCGAAGGCCAGCGCTGGGCCGGCCGTGCGCGTCCGCCGCTGCGCGAGCTGCTGGCGGTACTGCCGGTGGGCGTCGGGATGTCGATGCGCAACGCGGTGGCGGTGGTCGAAGGACTGTTCGAGCAAGGCGGTCACTTCAAACGCACGCCAAAGGCCGGCGATGGCATCGCAGCGCGCCCGGCCCGCCGCATTCCGTGGGCAGAGCTCGCCTTCTCATTCTTCTTTGCCGGTACGACGGTGGCGTTCGCCGCATCGGGTCACTGGGCGGCGTTGCCATTCCTCTTGATGTTCCTGTCGGGCTACTCCTATGTTGCTGTGAAATCAGTCGTTTAGATCACGCACACACTGGCCTTGCCGTTGCACTGAGGACAGTGATTGGAGGACACAATGTGGAGCTTCATTAAAAGCCTTCTCGTCTTTCGCGTAGGCCAGACGTCTGCGCGCGGTGCCGCACGCATGCTCGGCTTCGGCAAGCTCGGACTGGTGATCGGCCTGATCGGCGGCTGGCGCGCGCTGAAACGGCATCGGACAGCGTAGCGGCGGGTTCCTCGGTGCGTCGGCGTTCCTCGGAGTTCCTCTGAGTGGACACCTCCGAGGAACCCGAGGAACCCCCAGGAACTCCGAGGAACTGGGTCACGCGGTACGATGGCGACCTATGCCGCCGCAGGTCCTGGATCTTGCAGTCGAGCCGAACTGAATGTCTCCCGAGTCGCTCCTCGAGCAGTTCGGATATTTCGCCGTCTTCGTGGGTACGTTCCTCGAGGGAGAGGCGATTCTCGTGGCCGCCGGCTTCTTCGCCTCGCGCGGCTATCTCGACGTGGTCGCGGTCTACGTGGTCGCGTTCGCCGGCGCGTTCCTCGGACACGTGTTCTGGTTCTGGCTCGGCCGCGCGCATGGCGTGAAGCTGCTGGACCGCTTCCCGAGCATGAAGCGGCACGTCGGGAAGAGCGTGCGCGTCTTCGAGCGCTACGGTCCGGCGGCAATCATCATCACGCAATGGATCTATGGCCTGCGCATCACCTGCGCGGTGATCATCGGGATGTCGCGCATCACCGTGCTGAAGTTCCTGGTGTACGAGGCGGTGAGCTGCGCGGTCTGGGCCGTGGCGATCACCGCCCTCGGCTTTTACTTCGGCCGGGCCATCGAATCGGTGCTCGGCCGCGTCGAGCACATCGAGAAATACGGCCTGATCATCATCGTGGCCATCGCCATCGGCTTCTGGCTGGTTCACCGATGGAAGGAGCGCCGCGCGGACGCGTGAGGAGCGCCGGACGCGCCCCTCACGCGCTTCACGATCAGCTTTCGATGTTGACGCGCACCGCGTTGGTGCCGTTCGCCCACACCATCACGCGCTGTCCCTTCGAGAGGTAGGACCTGCTGGTCTCCACGCCGTCCGGCGCGTAGATGAGCGTGCGGCTCGTCAGCGTGTAGGTGGTCGGCTGGCCATTGACGGCCACCGAGACGGTGCTGCCGTTCACTTCCGTGATGACGCCGGAGGTTCCCGGAGCGGTGGCGGCGCAGGCTCCCAGGAGCAGCGCCAGAGTAATGAGGAGAACCAGACTGCGCTTCATGATCATGTTCCTCTTTGCGGTAGGTTTATTGACGGCGATCTGCCGTCTGCATGGAGGAACGACGCAACCCGCAAAAGGTTTGGGTAGCGAGGAAACGAAGCGGTAAACGGATTGTGTCAGTGCCGATCAGCGCTGCCGGTCAGCGAACGAACGACGTGATCACGAACGCCTGCTGCGCATCGTATTTCTCGGGACCGTATTGCCCGTACAGCACCAGCCGCGTCAGCACCTGCCGGGAGTTTGCCGGTCCGATCACCTTCACTTCAAAACCGCAGTCGACCGGTAGCGTGCTGGTCACCTCCGCGTACAGCGGCACCGGCTGAGCCTTGTTGGTGATCTCGAAGGGAGTGCCTGGCTTGGTCGTGCCCTTTCGGTACGCGACCGTATAGGTCATCTTGCCCATGATTCTGCCGCCCTTCAGACCCGCGATCAGGATGCCGCTACCGGACTGAGCGATCGTCGGCGTGGCGATGAGCGATCCAGTCGGAAACGCGAGGTTGGGGTCGATCGTGTAGAAGGAATTGGCCACATTCATTTCAGGGCTCCACGCAATCGGAAGATTGACGTTCGCCGTATTGCGAAGTGCCGCGGAGAGCGCCACTTTCTGTGCAGACGAAAGCGTGGTCGTCCCGTTGACCAGCTGGTTGTAGTCGGCAAACTGGACGCTGCGCGAAAACGCGAGGTTGTCGATCCGGTCGCCGCTCGCAAATTTGACGCTGGTGTCTCGGGTCACGTAGAAGTAGACGAACTCGTAGCGATCGGCGAGAAACGTCAGCGCGGGAAAGCTGGCGCCATCTGCTGCCAGATCGATCGGCACCGGGGGCAATTGCTTGGCAATGAGCAGAGAGTTGCCGACCGTGCGCACGCCGTTCTCATCGGGCGAGAAGGATCCGGTCGGATCGAGCACCGGCAGAACGCTGTCCGGTGCGATGGGGATGCTGAGACCCGCTTCGACTTTCTGGCGATAGCCCGTCCCGACGCTGTCTTCTCCGAAGACGACACGAGCCTGAACGATGTCTTTCTGCATGACATTGAGCGGCCGCTGCGCAAACGTGATCAAGTCATTGCGCGACTCGAGGAATTTGGACAAGCTCGCGGCACGATCGATCAGGTCCATGGCGATCACCAGGACCACAGTGGTGATGGCCGACACCACAGTGACTTCCATCAGTGAGTATCCCGCTTCGCTTTTCCGTCGATTCCGCATGGCACTCCCTGTCGGCGCGGCGCTCATCGGTTCAGGAACATCTGGTATTGGTGGAAGGAGTAGTGCAGCGGATAGGCATCCCGGTATGCCTCCACCCGGATGATGTAGGCGCCCGTGGGAAACGTTCCCGCCGGCACCGGCCAGTCGTAATACAGGTTGGTGATCCTGTGGCCGCTCACCGCCGACTTCACGCCCGGAGTCGCTTTCGCGCCGTCCTGAACGTACTTCCAGTTCGCGCCGTTGTCGGTGCTGTACATGATGTAGTAGGAGGTCGCCGTACCGATTGCGAAGCTGGACGCGTCGTAGGCCACGATGTAAGGCTTCCCATCCCATCGCTGCCAACTGATGGTCCATTGCACCCGGACCGTCGACGTCTCCGGAGGGAGGTCGGTGTTGAGATTGGGATCGGTAATGACCAGACGCGGCAACTGCGCCGCGGCAGGCGCATCTCCGTCATCGAAGGCGCCCGCTTCGAAATAGCTCTGGATGAGACTGAGGAATGCCCAGCGGGCGAGGTATTCCGTGCCCGCCGCACCGGTCGGCGAGAGGCCGTTTGCGACGACGAACATCGCGTTCTGGGTCGATCCTTCGCGCACCGCGATGGCCGCGCTGGACGAGTGGTTCTGCTGCGCGTTCTGGTCGTAGTACTTGCGCAACCAGGACAGCGTGGTCGTGGGGCCGTACGGCGCCTGCCCGAGAGCTTCAGCATTGCCGTTGGCGGAGCCGTTGATGACGAAGGGCCGCCACGCCGGCATCGGGCTGTCCAGCGGGAAGTTGAAATTGTTCTTGATCTCGAGGCCTCCGCCGCCGGGCGCG
>CAMPKJ010000125.1 GCA_946887105.1 uncultured Acidobacteriota bacterium
TCGCCCCCCGCCACCGCCCCGCCCGCTAAGGGGTCAGGCCTTTCTTCTCCGGTTGTGTTGGGGTCAGGCCTTCCTTCCTTGATTGTGTGTTGGGGGCAGACGTTCTGTTTCGGTGCGGGGGTGGCGTCAGGCCTTTCTTCCCGGTTGGGGGTCAGACCTTCCTTTTCGGATTGGGGTCAGGCCTTTCGTTCTCCGCACAGAGCGAAGGCCTGACCCCAACCACCCTAACGAACAGAGGACCGAAGGCCTGACCCCAACCCGGAGCGCGGTGGCGCGACGTGCATATAATGCGCGCCGATTACCGGAGGTTCCGTGGCAGAACAACAGTACGATCTCATCATCATCGGCAGTGGGCCGGGCGGCTATGTCGCCGGCATCCGCGCCGGACAGCTCGGTCTGAAGGTCGCGGTCATCGAGAAGGATCCGTTTCTCGGCGGCACGTGCCTGCATCGCGGCTGCATTCCCACCAAGTCGCTTCTCGAAAACGCCGAGGTCTGGACGAAGATCCAGAAAGCAAAGGACTTCGGCATCACTGTCGGCGACGTCACCATCGATTTCTCGCAGGTCCAGAAACGCAAGCAGGGAGTCGTCGACGCGAATGCCAAAGGCATCGAGTTCCTCTTCAAGAAGAACAAGGTCGATCGCATCACAGGCTTCGGCAAAGTGGTCGATCGCAACACCGTCGATGTCGACGGCAAGCAGTACAAGACGAAGAACATCATGCTGGCCATGGGCTCGGTCCCGAAGGACCTCCCGCACATCAAGAGCGACGGCAAGCGGATCATCAACTCCGATCACATCCTGATGCTCGACAAGATCCCCGCCTCCATGCTGGTCATCGGCGCGGGCGCGGTCGGCAGCGAGTTCGCCTCGATCTTCTCCCGCTTCGGCACCAAGACCACCATCGTCGAAGTCATGCCGCAGCTCCTGCCGATCGAAGACGAGGAGATCGCGAAGGAGTTCACGCGCATCTTCAAGAAGAAGGGCATCGACGTCCTGACCGACGCGAAGGTGCTGTCGTGCGAGATCACCGACAGCGGCGTGAAGTCGGTCGTCGAGACCGGCAAAGGGAAGCAGCAGACCATCGAGACGGAGCTGGTCCTCTCCGCCACCGGACGCGGTCCCGTGACCGCCAACTGTGGCCTCGAGAATCTCAAAGGCATCGAGCTGGACAAGCGCGGCTACATCACCGTCGACGGTTTCATGCGCACCGGTGAGCCGAACGTGTACGCGATCGGCGACATCGTTCCGACGCCTGCCCTCGCGCACTGCGCGTCCGCCGAGGGGATTCTCGCGGCGGAGCACATCGCGGGACACCAGGTGCGGCCGATCAACTACGATCACGTTCCGAACGCGACGTACACCGATCCCGAAGTCGCATCCGTGGGACTCACGGAGAAGAAGGCGAAAGAGCGCGGCTACGACGTCAAGATCGGCAAGTTCCCCTTCACCGCCAACGCGAAGGGCAAGATCCTCGGCGACGCAAACGGTCTCGTGAAATACGTCGTCGACGCGAAGTACGACGAGCTCCTCGGCGTGCACATCGTCGGTCCGAAAGCGACCGAGCTGATCGCCGAAGCGTGCGCCGCGCTCGAGCTCGAGGCGACGTCCGAGTCGATCGCGAAGACGATTCATGCGCATCCGACGCTTTCCGAAGCGCTCATGGAAGCGGCCGAGGATGTGGCGGGACACGCCATTCATTACTGATGACTGACGTACTCACGACCACAAACACGCACGGCCTCACCAACGAGCAACTGCTCGACATCGACTACTACCTGCGGCTCACGCGCACGCTCGAAGAGCGCCTGGTCGCGCTCTTTCGCCAGGCGAAGGTGATCGGCGGCCTCTATCGCTCGCTCGGGCAGGAAGGCGAATCCGTCGCGGCTGCGTATGCGCTCGATTACCAACAGGGCGACGTCGTGCAGCCGCTCATCCGCAACATCGGGTCGATCCTCGTCGCGGGCGCGAAGCCGGCGGACATCATCAAGCAATACATGGCCAAAGGCGACAGCCCGACGCGCGGCCGCGAGCTGAACATCCACTTCGGTCATCCCGCGCGCGACGGCTTCATCGGCCAGATCTCGATGCTCGGCGACATGATTCCGGTCATGGCCGGCATCGCGCTCGCCGGACGCATGCAGAAGAAGAACCTCGTCACGCTGGCGTTCATCGGCGATGGCGGGTCGTCCACCGGCGCGTTCTGGGAAGGCTTCAACTTCGCGGCCGTGCAGAAGCTCCCGATGGTGATCATCGTCGAGGACAACGGCTACGCCTACTCCACGCCGACATCGCGCCAGACCGCGGCGCGCACGCTCGCCGACAAGGCGGTCGGCGTCGGATGCCACGGCGTGACTGTCGACGGCAACGACGTCCTGGCCGTGTACGGCGAGACGAAGCTGGCGGTCGAACGCGCGCGCCGCGGCGAAGGCGTGACGCTGCTCGAGGTGAAGACGTTCCGCCTGAAGGGTCATGCGGAACACGACAACCAGGCCTACGTACCGCCGGAGCTCATCGAAGAGTGGAAGGCGAAAGACGCGCTGGTGCGGTACGAACGCGTGCTGCGCGAGCTCGGCGTTGCCACCGAGGACGATTTCGCGCGCATCCAGCAACGCGTGAAGCAGGAGATCGACGCCGCAACCGACGAAGCGGATCGTTCGCCGATGCCGGATCCGGCCGACGCCGCGCGCGGACTCTACATCGAGGATGGATACTGGAATGGCTGAGACGACGTACATCGAGGCCATCACCCAGGCCATGCAGGAGGAGATGCAGCGCGACGAGCGCGTGTTCCTCATCGGTGAAGACGTCGGCGTGTACGGCGGCGCGTTCAAGACCAGCTACGGCCTCATCGATCGATTCGGACCGGAGCGCGTGATCGACACTCCGATCTCGGAGATCGCCATCATCGGCGCGGCCTCGGGTGCGGCGCTGATGGGCATGCGCCCGATCGCGGAGATGCAGTTCATCGACTTCATCACCTGCGGCTATGACATGCTGGTCAACTTCTCCGCGATGAGCAGCTATCTCTTCGGGCGCGCGTGCCCGATGGTCGTGCGCGGACCGGCGGGCGGCGGCACGCATGGCGGTCCGTACCACTCGCTCAATCCCGAGGCCATGTTCATGAACCGGCCGGGACTCAAGATCGTGGCGCCGGGCACGGCATACGACGCGAAGGGATTGCTCAAGGCAGCCGTGCGCGATGACAACCCGGTGCTCTACATCGAGCACAAGTACCTCTATCGCCGCATTAAGGAAGAGCTGCCGCAGGACGATTACATCGTGCCGATCGGCAAGGCGAAGATCCGTCGCAACGGAAAGGACCTGACCATCCTCACCTGGGGCGCGATGATCTACGTCGCGGATGAGGCGGCCGAGGAGCTGGCGAAGGACGGCGTCTCGACGGAGGTGATCGACCTGCGGTCCATCCTGCCGTTCGATGAGGAGTGCATCCTCGAATCGGTGGCGAAAACGAATCGCGTGATCATCCTGCACGAGGCGCCGCTCACCGGCGGTGCGGGCGCCGAATTCGCCGCCCGCATCGCCGAGAAAGCGTTCGATTACCTCGACGCGCCGATCAAACGCGTGGCTTCGCTGGATGTGCCGACGCCGTATTCGCCCCCGCTCGAGGCGTTTTATCTGCCGAACAAAGAGAAGGTGTTGATCGCCGCGCGGGAGTTACTGGCGTACTAAAGTCCGGGCCGCTTCATCACTTCTTCGTCGCTCACTTCCTCCACGCGCGAGGCGATTGCCCACGCGTGGCCGAAAGGATCGGCCACGATTCCGTAGCGGTCGCCCCACGGCATGTTGTCGAGCGGCATGACCACGGTCGCGCCGGCGCGCGTGGCGCGGGCGTACAGCGCGTCCGCGTCCTGCGTGTAGAGGTGCAGGATCACCGGCGATCCCTGCAGCGCCTGCGGCGACGGCTGCCCTTCCGCTTCGTCGTTCATCATCACGATCGAGTCGCCGATCCGAATCGACGCGTACAGCAACTTGCCGTCCGGACCTGCCAGACGGAATAACTCTTCGGCGCCCAGGGCGTCGCGATAGAAGTCGAGCGCCCGGGCGGCATCGCGAATGATCAGGTGCGGCGTGACAGAGTGGTATCCCTCAGGAATCGGATTCATCGTTTCTCCTCCGCACTCCTGTTCACGGAATCCGCGGAAACCTTTAATGGGGTCAGGCCTTCGTTCTTTCGCCAGGCGAAAGAACGAAGGCCTGACCCCATGCCACCTTGCCGCGCGCTGCTTTTGCATGTAAAAAGCGCGCGAGGTTTTCAGGAGAACGAATGGCACACGATGTAGTCATGCCCCAGATGGGCGAATCGATCGCGGAAGGTACGGTCTCGAAGTGGCTCAAGAACGTCGGCGACAAGGTCGAGCGCGACGAGCCGCTCCTGGAGATCTCCACCGACAAGGTCGACGCCGAGATCCCCTCGCCTGCCGCGGGTGTGCTCACCGAGATCCTGGTGAAGGAAGGCGACACGGTGCCGGTGAACGCCGTCGTGGCGCGCATCGCGGCCGAAGGCGAAGCCGCCGGGGCGAAACCGGCGGAGGCACCCGCGCCGGAAGCGAAACAGGAAGCGCCAGCCGAAGCCGCGGCCGAACCGACGGCCGTCAACGGTCAGATCACCGACGCCGCCGAGGCTTCCGCGCCCGCCGAAGGCGCCGAAGCCGAAGGCGAGGGCGACATTGCCTCGCTCGACGAACGCCGCCGCACCAAATCCTCCCCGCTCGTCCGCAAGATCGCCAAAGAGAACAACATCGACGTCTCCCAGGTGCAGGGCACCGGCGTCTCCGGCCGCGTCACCAAGAACGACATCCTCGAATTCATCCAGCAGCCGAAACCCGCACCCGCGGCGCCGCCCGCGCAGCGTCCGGAACCCGCACCCGTCCAGCCGCAGGCGTATCAAGCGCCGCAGACCCCGCGCATGCAGTTCGCCGAAGGCGAAAACGTGCGCCTCGAACCGCTGTCGATGATGCGCAAGCGCATCGCGCAGCACATGATCCAGTCGAAGCAGACCTCGGCACACGTACACACCGTGTTCGAAGTCGATTTCACCAACGTCGAGAAACTCCGCCGCAAGCACAAGGACGGCTACGCCGAGCGCGGCGTCAAGCTCACCTACATGCCATTCATCGTGCAGGCGGTCATCGCCGGCCTGCGCGAGTTCCCGATTCTCAACGCCTCGATGGACGAGTCGAACGTCGTCTACCACCGCGACCTGAACATCGGCATCGCGGTCGCGCTGGACTGGGGCCTGATCGTCCCGGTGCTGAAACGCGCTGACGAGCTGAACATCCTCGGCGCGTCGCGCGCCATCAACGATCTCGGCGAGCGCGCGCGCGCGAAGAAACTCTCGCCCGATGACGTCCAGGGCGGCACGTTCACGATCACCAATCCGGGCGTGTTCGGCGGACTGTTCGGCCTGCCGATCATCAACCAGCCGCAGGTGGCCATCCTCGGCGTCGGCGGCATCAAGAAACGCCCGATGGTGGTGGAGACGAAGGACGGCGACTTCATCGCCATCCGCTCGATGTGCTATCTCTCCCTCGGCTTCGATCACCGCCTGATCGACGGCGCGGTGGCGGACCAGTTCATGGCCAGGGTGAAATCGGTGATCGAGTCCGGACAGTTCACCATGTAGGTGACGCGGTTCGCACTTCTCCTTCTCCTCGCTCTCCCGGTTGCGGCGCAGGACGTGTTCGTGCCTCCGGTGCCGAAAGGCATCGCGCGCGACGACGTCAAGGTGCGCACGCCGAAGCGCGAAATCCCGTTTCCGGCGGAGAACGGGACGTGGATCCGCGTACGGTCCGACCGCTTCGACATCATCAGCAGCGCGACCGAAGCGCGCACGCGCGAGCTCGTCGCGGACGTCGAGACGCTCGCGGCCGCGCTGATGCGCACCAGCGAGCGGTTCGCTCCGTCGCGAACGCGCGCGACGGTATTCATCTTCGACAGGCGGCGCGAGAGTCAGCCGTACTTCGACCTGCTGTTCAATCAGGAAAACGCGAAGCCGACCGGCGCCTATGTCCGTTACGAGGGCACGCGCTTCGAAGGCGGCGGCGCGATGATCATCGACGGCTCGCGCAAGGCGAATCCGCTGCAGCGCGATGATCCGGGCATCCGCACGGCCATGCATGAGCTGATGCACGACCTGCTGCGCCAGAGCGACACCGCGCCGCCGTTATGGATCGAGGAAGGGCTGGCGGAGTACTTCGCGCACGCGCGTGTCGACGGCGAGCGCGTGACCGCGGGCGATCCGATCCGCCAGCACATGCTGCTGCTCAACCAGCGCATCCCGATGACGCTCGAGGAGCTCTTCGCGGTGAAGACGGAGTCGAGGGACGCGGCGTCGACGGCGTTTTACGCGCAGAGCTGGGCGGCGGTGCACTGGCTGATCGGCACGGACCGGCAGGCATTCTTCGCGTTCTTCCGCGACGTCGAAGGCGGGACGCCGGTCCCGGCGGCGCTGCAGACGCATTTCAGCAAGACGGTCCCGGAGCTCGCGGCGGCAATCCGCTGGCGCAGTCCGCTCACGAAGCGTGTCGACCTGCAAGGCGTGCGCGTCGCCAGTCCTGCGCCCGCACAGCCCCTCGATCGTCCGGCGCTGCTCTTCGAGCTCGGACGGTTTCTCTCGCACATTGCGGGCGCCGAGAACGACACGCAGCGCCACTATCGCGAGGCGTTGCGCCTCGACCCGAAGCATGCGCGCACGCTGGCCGCGGTCGGCGAGCTGGAGGCGGCCGTCGCCGCGGCGCCCGACGATCCGGTGGTGCATCTCGTTTATGCGGAGACACTTCTGACGACCGCCATCGGCCCGTTCGCCGGAGTCTTCGAGCCCGCTCCCGGCGATCGGGAGAAGTTTCGCAAGGCGCGTGCGCTGGCGGAGCGGGCGTTGACGCTCGGCGGTCAGGAAGGCCTCGCCCGCGGGATTCTCGGCACGACGTACCTCGTCGAGAAGAACGAAGGCCTGACCCCAGGGGTTGCGGAGCTGGAGCGGGCGCGGGTGCTGGTTCCGCAACGGGTGGACTTTGCGCTGAATCTCTACGCGATGTATCTGCGGATGGGCGACCGGGCGAAGGCGGATGCGCTGTTCGCGGCGGCATTCGAGAATGCGCGTGACAAGCAGACCATCTTCGCCGCTCGAAACGCGCTGGTGGTCTCGGAGACGGCACGCGCCAATACGCTGGCGACCAGCGGCAAGTTGGACGAAGCCGCGGCGATCGTGCGCACGCTCGCCGCGACCATGACGGATCCTGGCGGACGCCGCGAGATGGAAGAGCACGCGGCGAAGCTCGAAGCGACGTCGCAGGTCAATCGCCACATCCTCCAGTACAACGACGCCATCGCCCTCGCAAACCGCGGCAGGAACCGCGACGCCGTGAAGCTGCTCGACGAACTGCTGCAGGTGGCCACGGATTCGAGCGTGATTCACGACGCCACGAAGCTGCGCGAGGATCTGAAGAAACGGCTATAAGACTGGCCATGACGCGCATCTGCCAGCTCCACCGCCTCCATCTCGTCACCTACGAGAACGGGATGGCGCTGCAACAGAAGCTGGTCGAGTTGCGGCAGCGCGAGGAGATCCCCGATCAGCTGCTGTTGCTCGAGCATCCGCCGGTGATCACGCTCGGCCGCGGCGGAAAGCTCGACAATCTCCTGGCCACTCCCGACTCGCTGCAGACGCACGGCGTCCGCTTCTTCGAGACCACGCGCGGCGGCGACATCACCTACCACGGTCCCGGCCAGATCGTCGGCTATCCGATCCTGCACCTCGGCGAAGGAAACCGCGACGTCCGCAAGTACGTCACGAGCCTCGAGGAAGTGCTGATCCGCACCGTGGCGGAGTACGGCATCACCGCCACGCGCATCGAAGGACGGCGCGGGATCTGGGTCGGCAACGACAAGATCGCCGCGATCGGCGTGCGCATCGCGCGATGGGTCACGTCGCACGGCTGGGCTCTCAACGTGAACACGAATCTCGAGCACTTCCGGCTGATCACGCCCTGCGGTCTGCACGGCACCGGCGTGACCTCGATCGAACAGCAGCTCGGACGCGCGGTTCCGGTCGACGAAGTGCGCGAAGTGCTGGCCGCGAGGTTCGCGGAGATCTTCGATCGCACGCTCGTCCCGCGTCCGGAGACCATCCGCCTGATCAAAGTGGTCGTGCACGACGGCGATCGCGTGTTGCTGCTCCATCGCCGTCCGGAACGCGGCGATTTCTGGCAGCCCGTCAGCGGGACGATCGACGATGACGAGTCGCCGCTCGCCACCGCGCGCCGCGAGGTGATCGAAGAGACCGGACAGACCGCCGAGCCGCTGCCGCTCGATCTCACGCAGTCGTTCCTGATCGAGTCGCAGTTCCTGGCATCGCGCTATCCGGCGCCGATCATCGCCAGCGAAGTGGTGTTTCACGCCGGGCTCGACTCGAGCAGGCCGATTCGCATCGACCCGCTCGAGCACGATGACTGGGGCTGGTTCCCGCTCGCCGAGGCGTTCGGGAAGATCCGGTGGTCGGACGATCGCGATGCGCTGGAGCGCCTCGCGATCGCCACTGCTACAGATCCTGTTTCACCCGGAACTCGATCTCTTCCACGGTCACCTTCGTTGCAGCCGGATTGAAGCCCTGACGCGTGCGTTGATCGACGGCCTCGAACACGACGTCGATTTCGTGCGTCCCGGTTCCTTCGAAGTCGAGCGCGCGCAGTTCTTCCGTGACGTCGAAGACGCGCGTGTCCGGCACCGATGAGTGATGGTCGGTTCCGTCGGCGAAGAAACTGAGCGTGGCGACATACGCGCGGCGCGACGGATCGTCGGCGCGCTGCAGGTAGATGCGGAAGCCGGTGCGCGGATGCACGTCGAAGCGGATGCGCCGCAGCACGAGCTCCGTCGCCACCGGGAGTTGCACCTGCTCCTGCAGTGCGAACTGACGCGGATGCGACGGCTCCGTGGCCGGCAGCGACACGCGCCGCTTGCTCACCGCCGTGGCGAGAGTGTGCGCCTTCGCCTCGCCGATTACGACCGCGGCCTTCGCCAGCGCGGCTCGGGCGCTCGTCACCGCCGCCGCCGGTGCCGGAGCCATCTCCGCGACGACCGGTGCGTCCTTGCGCGCGCAGTCCGAGCCCTGTTCGTAGACGTAGTCGATCAGGCTGCCGTCGAACAGGTTCCTGACGAACTTCTTCACCAGCGCTCCGTTCTCGTCCACGTACGAGAACGCGCGGCCCATCAGCGAGTCGGGCGTCTTGTTCCCCTTGCTCAGCCAGCACTCCCAGATGCGGTCGATGTTGCAGTGATGGACCCAGAAGATCGGATCGTTCGAGGAATACGGCACGGCGCCCATGACCGTGGCGCGGCAGCCCATCACGGCGCAATGCACGTAGCCGTGCGGCGCCGATTCGATGGTGGCCTGATAGCCCGGATCCGGATCACCGTTCACGTCGTTCGTGGTCAGGAAATTCGGATTGTCGAGCGCCAGATCGATGTCCGTGTCGTTCTTGTCGAGCGTGATGCTGTTCGTTTCCCATCCCGCTTCGCGGCGTGATTCGTACAGCGGATTGTCGACCGTCTGCCCGGCCGCATTGGTGTAGGTCGGCACCCGGAACTCCGCCGGCATTTCCAGCTGATCGGGATTGGTGTAATCCCAGTACGGCAGGCGCAGCGACGGATCGCCGGCCGCGTCCTGCAGCACGCGCTCGAAGTAATAGAGGAACAGCCGGTGCCATGCGAAGAAGTAGTCGGTGCGATGCTGGCACTGGTCCCACACCGTCTTGGCCACGTCGTCCGGCGGCGAGGTGTTCTCGACGCCTGCGAACGCTTCGTCGAACTCCGGACCGCTGAGATTGTTGCAGGCGCGCCACTTGGCCACCGTGCCGTTCACGGCATCGTCGCCGAAGTAGCCGTGCATGTTCGCCCAGTACGTCCAGCTCTTGCGGAACTCCACCGACTTCGGATCGGCGGTATTGCGCGACTTCATCGTGGCCACGGCGTTCCGGAAGCTCTGCACGCGTTTCGGGTCTTTGGCGAATTCCTGCCAGCTGAGCCGCATCGGCTTCTGCGCAAACGCGCCGAACGCCATGAGGCAAACGAGGGTCAACCGGAAGACGATTCTCATCGTTCTGCTCCTTCTCTTCTCTCGGACTGTGGACCGGGAACGACAATGGTATGTTCCCGGTTGTCTTTTGTCAGTTGCCTCAGAGACATTTTTCATGACACCCATCAACAAACGCGCAGGCATCCGTCCCGAATGGCTGAAGGTGAGGGTGCCGGGCGATCTCGCACAGCTCCCCGTCTCGCGCCTGATGAACGACCTGGCGCTGAACACGGTCTGTCAGGAAGCGCGCTGTCCGAACATCTTCGAATGCTGGAATGCCGGCACCGCCACGTTCATGGTCCTCGGCGAGATCTGCACGCGCCGCTGCACCTTCTGCGCGGTCGGCCGCGGCAATCCGCTGGCCGCCGATTCCGACGAGCCGCGGCGCGTTGCCGAGGCGGTGGAGAAGATGGGTGTGCGCCACGCGGTCATCACGATGGTGAATCGCGACGACATGCCGGACGGTGGCGCGGAACACGTCGCGCGTACGGTGACTGCCGTTCGCGAGCGCACCGGCGCGGCCGTCGAAGTGCTGATCTCCGATCTCGAAGGCGATCGCAACGCGCTGCGCACCGTGATCGCGTCCAATCCGGAAGTGCTCGCGCACAACATCGAAACCGTGCCGCGGCTCTATCCGCAGGTGCGGCCGGTCGCGAAGTACCGGCGCTCGCTCGACGTCCTGCGCTGGACGCACGAAGAACGCGCCGAGGGGATGCTCACGAAGTCCAGCATCATGCTGGGACTTGGCGAAACGGAGGACGAGATCCTCGAAGTCGCGCGCGATCTGCGCGAGGCCGGAGTGGACATCTTCACGATGGGCCAGTATCTCGCGCCCAGCGAGAAGAACCATCCCGTGCGCCGCTACTACACGCCGGCGGAGTTCGACGACCTCGGACGGCAGGCGCGCGCGCTCGGTTTTCATCACGTGGAAAGTGCTCCGCTGGTGCGCAGCTCGTACATGGCGCACCGGGCGGTCGCCGGAGGCGGACGATCCATCGCTCAGGTAGAATCCGCGCCCGATGCCGCGCGTGACCTTCGCTGACGCCGGGAAGAGCGGCGAATTTCCCGCGGGAAGGACGCTGCTCTCGGTCGCTGGCGAGCTGGGCGTGCGGGTCAGTCAGGTGTGCGGCGGCGATGGTGCGTGCGGGACTTGCAGGATCGAAGTCGTTGAAGGTTGGGATCAGCTCACGCCGCCGACGCCGGACGAGACGTACAAGGAGCTCGAACCGCCGTACCGCCTCAGCTGTCAGTCGAAGTTGATCGGCGGCGAGGTGGTCGTGAAAGTCGCGAAGATCGAATAGGAGCCATGATGACTGCAGTCGCAACAACGCCAAAGGCGGGTCTGACCCCACAGGAACTGGCCATGCTGTTTCAGTACACCGTCGAGGCCTACAAGGTGTTCGAGAAGCTGGCCGAGAATCTCCCCAATCCGATGACGCGCGCGATGTTCGCGCAGTTCGCCGCCGACGAGCGCGAGGATCGCGATCTGATCGAGATGAAGGCGGCCGCGATCGGCGGACGCGGCGTTCGGGTGACGCTCGGCTCCGACCTGATCTTCAGCGACATCCTCGAGGGCGAGATGTCGTATCGCGAGTCGGCCGAGTTCCTGATCTCGCGGGAGCGCACGCTGCAGAAAAAGCTGCGCGAGATGATCGGCCTGGCCACGGTGGCCGACAAGAACTTCCTCGTCTACCTCGAAGCGGTGACGCGCGCGCACATCGTCGAGCTCGAACGCGATCTCGAGCTCATCCGCATGGATCAGGACTGGTGGAAGCGCGAAGACGCCGAATGGCGCATCGTGCACGGCGCGCCTGCCCTGTATTGAGCAGCATCATGAACATCGAGCTCGCCCCCGAAGCCGCCGCGCATCTGCAGCAGGATGCCGGCGGCCGCATGCTCCGCATCGCCTTCACCACCGGCTGCGGCGGCTCCGGCTACCGGCTGAGCTACGCCGACGAGCCGGTGGCCGAGGATGAGGTCGTCGAAGTGGACGGCGTCCCGATCGCGCTCGACACCATGGCCGCCTCCCGCCTCGACGGCGCCGTGATCCGTTACGACGAGGAGGAGGATGGATTCCTGCTCGATCATCCGGACGCGGTGACGGCGGTGTGGTGCGGGTGACCGTGGGAACGACCGGAAGCCTCCGGCGGCCGGGGCCGAGGGCCCCGAACCCCATTGGTTGGCCTAGCCTCCGCGACACAGTGTGATTACTCGCGAAAGCGTGTCGCGGAGGCTAGGCCAACCGACGGGTCCGGGCCCGCGGCCCGGCCGCCGGAGGCCTCCCGTCGTTCACCCGCGATCGGTCGCTGCGAACTCCATCGCGTGATAGGTGATGATCAGGTCCGCGCCGGCGCGCTTGATCGAGGTCAGGATCTCGTTCATCACCCGCGGTCCGTCGATCCATCCGCGCTCGGCCGCCGCCTTGACCATCGAGTACTCGCCGCTGACGTTGTACGCAGCGATCGGCAACGGGAAGCGGTCGCGCACCTGGCGGATGACGTCGAGGTACGAAAGCGCGGGCTTCACCATCACGATGTCGGCTCCTTCGGCGACGTCGAGCTCCACCTCGCGCAACGCCTCGCGCGCGTTCGCCGGATCCATCTGATACGTGCGGCGGTCGCCGAACTGCGGTGCGGATTCCGCAGCCTCGCGAAACGGTCCGTAGAATCCCGATGCGAATTTCGCGGAGTAGGCCATGATCCCGACCTCGGACATCGAACGCTCGTCGAGCGCGCGGCGGATCGCGGCGATGCGGCCGTCCATCATGTCCGACGGGGCGACGAAGTCCGCGCCCGCGGCGGCGAACGAGATGGCCTGCTTCATCAGCAGCGGCAAGGTCTGGTCGTTGTCGACGTCTTTGACGCCGTCGCGATCGACGATCACGCCGCAATGCCCATGATCGGTGTACTCGCAGAGGCAGACGTCGGCCATCACGGTCATCTCCGGCACGTGGCGCTTGATGGCCTCGATCGCCGACTGCACCGGACCGCTCGGATCCCACGACGAGGAGCCGATGCCGTCCTTCGCCTCCGGCAATCCGAACAGCAGCACGGCGCGGATGCCGGCGTCGGATGCGCGGCGCGCGGCGTCGACGGCATCGCGCACGCGCATCTGCATCACGCCGGGCATCGAGCCGATGGGTGCGGTGTTGCGCGTGGGCGGGACGACGAACAGCGGGTAGATCAGATCCTCGGGACGCACGATCGTTTCGCGGACCAGCGAACGGATGCTCTCGCTCCGCCGCAGCCGGCGCGGGCGCTGCGTCATTCCTTGCGTCGTGCGCTGCGTTGCAGGTTTCGTGATCGGGTCACTCATCGTCGTCGTCATCGTCGTCGTCATCCTCGGGCTGGCCGGCAAAGTAATAGGCGCGCGTGCATTCGGCCGAGCAGTACTTCCGCCCGAAGCCCGCGCGATGCGCGCAATCGGAGCAGAAGAAGCCCTGGCACATGGAGCACGCCTCCAGACGGACCGCTTCTTCCGTCGCGCCGCAGCCCTTGCAAACCCGCTCCAGACTTTCGTTCATTTCGCAGAAATTTTGAACCGGTGGTGCTGTTGAAGTGTAATCCTGACCGCACTTTCGCGCGTGCGGACCATCCTTGACGGCAGGTGACGCGGCCCCTACAATCCGCTGCCCACCTTGCTACGGTAGACCATGGCGGTGTAGCTCAGATGGTTAGAGCGGGCGTCTCATAAGCGCTAGGTCACA
>CAMPKJ010000126.1 GCA_946887105.1 uncultured Acidobacteriota bacterium
ACGTTGAGCTGCTTCACCAGCGCCGTGAACTCCGCCAGCGCTTCGTCGCCGTACGCCTTGTCATTGAGCAGACGCGGGACCAGGCCCTCGCCCGTCTGCAGTGACGTCGTGAAGGTCGAGAGGTTCGCGGAGCTGGCGCGCAGGTTCTCGATCAGCTCGAACACGCGGCGTTTCCCTTCCGCATCGTTGAGGAGCGCCGGCACGAGGCCGTCGCCGCTGTCGAAGCTCTGCTGGACCCTGGCGGTCAGCGTCTGCATCGACTTCGCCGCGCCCGCGATCGACGCCGTCAGCTCCTCGGCATACGCATCGTCGTAAAGCAGCTTGCCGGCCACACCCTTGCCGCTCTCCATGTGCGCGAGCGCGGCGTTGGTCTTGTTCAGCGTGGTCAGGAGCGTGTCGGTGAGGCGTTGCTTGGTCTCGGGCGACGTGGTGATCTCGCCGAGCAGACCTTCACCGCGGTCGACGCGCTGCAGGATGTTCTTGAGCGAAAACGAGATCTGCACGAGATTCTCGACCAGATCTTCGCCGGATGTGATGAGCGCCTCGACGTCCGTGCCGCGCTGCGCGGGGATGATCGACCCCGGCTCCAGCACCGGAAATCGCGGCGTGCCGGCGCTGACGTCGATGTAGCTGTCGCCGGTCAGGAGACCGAGCTTCTTGAGGCGCGCGCGCGAGTCCCCGCGGACGCGCTCCGCATAATTGCGGTCGATCATCAGCAGGATCTCGACCTGCTTCTGCTTCGGATCCTGCGGCAGCTTGATGTCGCGGATCGTGCCGATGGTGACGCCGGACATGCGCACCGGGTTGCCCTGCGAGAGTCCGGTCACGTTCTCCAGCCGCACCTCGTATTCGTTCTTGCGCGCGAAGATCTTCTGCTCCGAGCCAATGAAGAACAGGAACACCATGAGGATGAGCAGCGCGCCGGAGACCAGCAGTCCGACCCGGATCTGATTGTTCGTCGTCGTTTTCGCCATAGATCACATCTTCGCCGGCTGCGCCGGATTCGTCGGCTGCGCCGCCACGACGGCACTGGCCTTCAGGAACTCGCGGAGCCTTGGGTAATCGGAGTCGCGCGCCTCGTCCATGCTGCCGATCCATTCAAACACGCCCTGATTGAGGAACGCGATCCGGTCGCCGACGGAGAACGCGGAGTGAATGTCGTGCGTCACCACCACCGAGGTCACGTTGAGCTTCGCCTGCAGATCGATGATCAGCTCGTTGATGGTCTGCGCGGTGATCGGATCGAGGCCGGTGGTCGGCTCGTCGTACAGGATCACTTTCGGATCGAGCACGATCGACCGCGCCAGGCCGACGCGTTTGCGCATGCCGCCGGAGAGATCGACCGGCATCAGCTGTTCGGTATTCGGCAGATTGACCAGCTCCAGCTTCTCGCGCACCGCGCGCGCGATCTCTTCGTCGCTCATGTCGGTGTGCTCGCGCAGCGGAAAGGCGATGTTCTCGAACACGGTCATGGAGTCGAACAGCGCGGCGCTCTGGAAGAGCATCCCGAATTTCTTCCGGATCCGATACAGCTCTTCCTCCGGGAGATCGGTCACGTCCTCTTCTTCTACGACGACGCGTCCCGAATCGGGCGGCTCGAGGCCGAGCATGTGGCGGAGCGTGACGGACTTGCCGGTGCCGGAGCCGCCGAGGATCACCAGCACTTCGCCGCGGTACACCTTCAGATTCGCGCCGCGCAAGACTTTCTTCGGGCCGTAGGCCTTGAAGACGTCGACGAACTCCACGAACGGATCGCGCGGAGCGCGCCTGCGGTCGACGCTCCCGCGGTCCATTGCGCGGCGATCGATGACGGTGCTCTCGGTCATGTCAGAAGACCATCAGGAACAGCTTGGTCAGAAAGAAATCCATGATCAGTACGGTGATCGCGCCGGTCACGACCGTCTGCGTCGTGGAACGGCCCACGCCGTCCGCGCCGCCGCTGGTGCGCAGTCCGTTGAAGCAGGCGATCAACGCGATGGCGAATCCGAAGAAAAACGTCTTGCCGATGCCGGACGCGAGATCGTTGTACCTCACCGCCTCGACCACGCTGCGCAGATAGTAGTTCGCGCTCAGATGCAGGTTCGAGACCGCAATGAGCAGTCCGCCGAGGATGCCCAGCGCGATGGCCACGATGGTGAGCAGCGGGAACATCAGCGTGCATGCCACGACGCGCGGCACGACCAGCTTGCGCACCGGATTGGTCGCCAGCGCGCGCATGGCGTCGATCTGCTCGGTCACTTTCATCGTGCCGAGCTCTGCCGCCATGCCGGCGCCCACGCGTCCGCCCACCATCAGCGACATCAGCACGGGCGCGAGCTCGCGCACCAGCGAGAGGGAGACGATGGTGCCGACGAACAGCTTCCCGCCGAAATCTTCCAGCGCATACGCGGTCTGCAGCGCCAGCACCATTCCGATGAATGCCGAGGTGATGATCACGATGGAGAGCGAGCGGAAGCCGATCTGATCGAATTGCGCCGTCAGCAGCGTGCGCTCCAGCGGTCCCTTGCGGAGCTGCTGCAGGGTCTGCCGCGCCAGGTCCGTCAATCCGCCGACGTACAGAAGCGCCGTCTCCGTGCGCTCCTTCACACGCGCCAGAAAATCGGGCAGGTGGCCCGGCTGAGGATCGGCAACAGTGGTCATTCGTGGGTGCGTAACGTCAAGGGACGGCCAGTTTAATCGCAGATCAGGAGTAATGCAGAGAGGGGTCCACGGCATCCCTGGCCGAGGCGAGCCTGAAGTTCACGATGATCGCCGGCGCCAGGAACAGTGCGGTGACCGCCAGCGCGATGCCGAGGATCACGCGCTGCTCGGCCAGCGTCAGTTCCGGATCGCGCGCCGTCAGCGAAGCCCATTCGACGACGATCTGCATGACGTATCCGATGAGGATCGCGGGAGCAATGAATTTCCAGGCGGCGATCAAGCGCGGAGCCCTGAAGTCCATCGCGTACGCGACCAGGCCGATCAGGGTGACGGTCGAAAGCACGAAATCGGCCACCAGATCGAGTTGCGTCTCACTCGGATCCGGATCGACGAGACCGAACACCACCACTGCCAGGAACGCCGCGATGTAGATCCACAGAACGATCTTCATCGATCAGTTCCCGCCGAAAATCCGGCGCAAGAGACGCCGTACGCCGTTTTCTTTTTCTCGCGCTCGTTTCCGCTGCTCTTCCGCCCGGCGCATCGCTTCCAGCGCGTCCGCGCGCGCCTGTGCGTCGTCGCCGAAAATCAGCGGGTCGGGCATGTACGGGCTCGGATCGCCGCTGCCGGCGTGGATCGGACAAACGGAATTCGGCTCCGTTCCCGCGACGTACGTCTCCTCGCGCGTGGCCGGACAGTACGGCGTAGCCAGCATGCCCGACTCCGGATCGATCTCGCGCTCGGTCACGTCTTCGGGACGTTTCCAGTCGATGTCGGCGATCAGGCCGTCGATGCGGTTCATGTGACGGGTCCAGATCGGCAGACAGGCGTCGCCGCCCGCCAGACGCGTACTGTGTCCGTCATCGAAGCCGATCCACACCAGCGACAGCACCCGCGGCGAATATCCGATGAACCACGCGTCGCGATAATTGCTGGTCGTTCCGGTCTTGCCCGCATACGGATGTTCGAATCCCAGAGAGCGTGCCCGCCCCGCGGTGCCGTAATCGAAGACGTCCTTGAGCACGTCGTTCATCACATAGCAGACGCTCGCCGGCGCGACGCGCTTCATCTTCACATTGCGTGTTTCGAGCAGATGTCCGTCGCGCGTGACGACGGCCAGGATCGAAACCGGCTCCGCCTTGACGCCGAGGTTCGCGAAGACCGAATACGCGAACGCGATCTCGAGCGGCGTCACCTCGAACGAGCCGAGCGACACGGACGGATAGGGCTGCAGCTCGCTTTCGACGCCGATGTTCGCGGCGGTCTTGATGACGTTCGGTACGCCGGCATCGATGGCCGCGCGAACGGCCGGAATGTTGTACGAGTGCGCGAGCGCCTCGCGCACGGAAACGCGGCCGTGGAAGCGATTGTCGTAATTCTGCGGCTTCCACACCGCCGTGCCGGCCTGCACGGAGATCGGCGAGTCGTCGAGCAGCGTCGACGCCGTCAGGGCCTCGCCGCGCCGCGCCGGATCCATCGCCGTGACATAGACGAACGGCTTGAAGAGCGAGCCCGGCTGGCGCCGCGCCTGAATGGCGCGATTGAACTGCGTCTTCGAGTAATTACGCCCGCCCACCAGCGCCTTCACATAGCCGGTGCCCGGCTGGACGGTGACGACCACGCCTTCCAATGGCGTCTCCGAAGTGCGGATGTGCTTGTACTTCTTGGAGAGATTGGCGATGCCGTTGTCGAGCGCCTCCTCCGCGGAGCGCTGCATGATGGTGTCGAGGGTCGTGAAGATCCGCAGCCCCTCGGTCTTGAGCTGCGTTTCCGGATACGTCTCGCGCAGCTGCTTGAGCACGAGATCGACGAAAAACGGCGCACTGCGCGACGTCTTCGGAAAGCGCGTGACCGCCAGTGGCGCGGCGCTGGCTTCTTCGTACTCGCGCTCGCTGATCCGCTGCTGATCGCGCATCAGCTTCAAGACCGTGTTGCGGCGTCCCTTCGCGCGCTCCGGATATTTGAGCGGCGAATAGACGTTCGGCGACCGAATGACGCCGGCCAACGTCGCAGCCTCGCCGAGCGTCAGATAGGTGACTCGCTTGCCGAAGTAGACCTGCGAGGCCTGTTCGACGCCGGCGATCTGCACGGAGCCGTTGTTGCCGAGGTAGATCTCGTTGAGGTACGCCTCGAGAATCTGCTCTTTCGAATAGCGCATCTCCAGCAGCAGCGCCATCAGCGCTTCCTGCCCTTTGCGCGTGAACGTGCGCTCGTGCGTGAGGTAGAGGTTCTTGACCAGCTGTTGCGTCAGCGTCGAGCCGCCCGCGACGATCGATTTGCTGCGGATGTCTTTGATCAACGCGCTGGCAATGCCGATCAGCGAAATGCCTTCATGGCTGTAGAAGCGTTTGTCCTCGGTGGAAATGATCGCGTCGACGAGATGCTTCGGCACCGCGTCGAGCGACACCGGCACGCGGTCTTCCATCTCGTTGTCGTAAATCGAGGTGATCAGCTCCGGCTCGACGCGCACACCGCGCAGCGTGATGCCGTCCGTGACGCGCTTGATGGAGCGGACCGTGCTGCCGTCCATCTCGATCGTCACCGGCATGGCGTGAAACTCCATGTCCGGATACTCGAAGTTGTTGAGGAAGATCTCCAGGTCGTCGCCCGTATAGCGGTACTCGCCGGGGTTCTCGACGCGCTTCTTGACCTCGCGATAACCGACGTGATTGAGCTTCGGCTCCAGCAGCGCGCGCCTGTAGCTCATGCCCGGCACGATCTGCGTGCCGTCCGAGTAGACGCGGCTGGGCAGGTCCCACCGCGCCGCCGAGTCGAATTTCTTGGTGATGACGACGTAGGTGTAGCCGACGAATCCGAGGAAGGCCACGAAGGCGACCATCACCAGGAACGCGATGCCGGCGGAATGGCGCCAGAGAAAGTCTTTCAGTCGAGAGCGCTTAGCCATCAGTGCGCATTGTCCAACGAACCAGCCCGGTCAAAAATGTCGCGACCGGGGAAGTCGCAAAGTCTCAAAGCGGCAAAGTCTCAAAGGAGAGGCGCCCGAAGGCTCTCCCCTTTGAGACTTTGCGACTTTGCGACTTTGCGACTCTGCGCCTACTGCGCGAATTGCGGCGTGATGCCCATCTCCTGCAGCAGGTTGTGCGCGCCGTCGACGGCGTCCATCACCCAGAGCATGTAGCGCGAGTCGACGTGGATGGTGCGGGTGAGCTCTTCTTCGACCATGAAGTCGGAGCCGACGCCTTCCCAGTTCGAGTCGAAGGCGAGACCGCAGAGCTCGCCCCACGCGTTCATGGTCACCGAGCCGGAGCTGCCGTTCGTGACCACGTTCGTGCTGATGTACGCAACCGGCAGCGACTTCAGATCTTCATCGATGTACGTGCCGAACTCGCGCTTCGCCGCGCGCTCGAGGAGGCGCTTCGGACTGTTGAACGGCTCGGCCCCGGTGTCTTTCTCGACGACGCCGCGGACGTCGGTCTGCGGCATGTACCAGACCGCGTTCTTCGGCGCATAGCCTTTGACCTGGCCGAAGCCGACGCGCAGCGTCGAGTTCGCATCGGGATAGAGACGGCCGCCCTTCGCGACGCGCAACGCCTCGAGCATGACCGGCCGCAGGCGCGACATCGCGCCATCCCGCGCCGCCTTCTCCTGCAGCAGCTGATCCGCGAACGGACGCAGTGACGCGGCGAACGCGATCATCGAATCGTTGCGCGCGGTGAGCTGCGCGGTAGTCTCGCCGAACATCGCCTCTTCCGCGGCGGCGTCGCCGATCTTCGTCGATGCATAAATACGGTCGAGCAGCGCATCGACCTGCGCCTCGAGCGTTGCCTGGCCTGTGGCGGCCAGCGCCGCGTCGACCGGCGCGATGCGCTGATCCGCCGGCAGCCTGGTCGCCTCGAGCAGGAACAGCCGCAGGCCGGCGCGATCGCTTCCCGGCTCGATCGAGCGGCGATTGCGCGTGAGGGTCTGCTGCAGCCGCTTGCGATTGCGATCCGTGAACTCCTCGGCGCGATCGAGATCGTTCTTCGTTTTCTCCACGCTCAGACGGACGAGATTGTTCGCCTGGGTGAGCATCGGCGAGGCGCTGTACAGCCACGCGAACACCGTGTCGCGCTCGCGCGTGGCGCGTTCCGCCGCCAGGATCTTCTCGAGCTCCGCGCTGGCCGCGTCGTACGACGCGCCGAGCTTTTCATCGAGCGCGCGGCGGTTGGCTCGTTCCTGCGCTTCCTTCTGGGCGATGTACGACCCGCGCTTGAACGCCTCGAGCGTGCCGGTGTGCTTCTTCAGGTAATTCTCGTGACCGGCGATGCGGCTGGCGTTCTTCAGCGCGATGGCGCGATCGTTCGCACCGCGTTCCTGCAACAGGCGCGAGAGCATGGTGCGATACCGCACGGACGTCGGCAGGTCGTAGTCCCACGCGGCCTTCACTTCCGACAGCGTGACGTGGCGCTCGGTGATGCCGGGGAATCCGGCCACCAGGACCAGATCCTCGGGATCGAGATCGCGCGTCGACACTTTGAAATGGTGCTTCGGACGATAGGGGACGTTGTTCTGCGAGAAGTCGGCCGGCTTGCCGTCCTTGCCGACGTAGGCGCGGTAGAACGAGAAGTCGCCGGTGTGGCGCGGCCACATCCAGTTGTCGATCTCGTCGCCGAAATTGCCGACGCCGAGGGCCGGCGCGTAGACGAGACGGACATCGCGGATCTCCATCTGCGTGATCTTCTGATACTGCGCGCCGGCGAAGAACGACGCCACCTGGCAGCGCAGGTTGCCCGGCTTCTCGCACTGATTGATCATCTCGCGCCGGCGGCGCGTGATGAGGCGCGTCCGGTCCGCATCGCTGGTGCCGGCGGGAAAGGGCGCGAGGATCTGCCCGGTCACGTCCTCGATGGCCGTGGTGACGAACACGCGCGCGTCGGGTGTGGCCTGGATCTCCTGACCGCGCTCGCGCGCCAGAAATCCGTTGCGCAGGATGTCGTTCTCCGGCGTCGAGTTGAATTGCAGCGCGCCGGCGACGCAATGGTGGTTGGTGGCGAGCAGGCCTTCGGGCGACACGAAGGACGCACTGCAGCCGCCGATGGAGACGATCGCTCCCATCGGAAAGCCGGTCAGGTCGGCGAACTGATTCGGATCGATCTGCAGCCCGAGCTTTTTCAGCTCGTCGCCGAGCACGGGAATCTGCTGCGGCATCCACATCCCGTCATCGGCGGACGCCGTGAGGGCCGTAAGCATCATGAAGGCGCCGAGGGCGCGAGACACTGCGTTCATTCATCCTCCGAGAAGAACTGATTAGGGCGCGAAGCTATCACGCGGGCGCAAAAAAATGCCCTGTATCATCGCGCGTGTGCTCGACGCTCTTCTCGCACGGCATGTCCTGCTGCAGAGCACTCGCATCGCGGCCGCGGCCTTCCTGCTCCTGCTGCTCGTGGCCCTCGGCGCCGCGATCCTGAAGCGTTGCGGCGTCATCGTCGGAAACGGTACGGAGCGGATTCTGCTCAGCGCGGCCGCCGGGTTCGCCGCCTACCAGTTCTGCGTGCGGTGGCTCGCCGAACTGCCGGTGGCCTCGCCGCTGGGCATCGGCGCGATCGTGCTGCTGCTCGCGATCGCTGCCGCGCCAGGATGGAGATCGCTGCGCGACGATCTCCACGGCGCGAGGCTTCCCCGCGATGGCTGGTCGATCGCGATCCTGCTCTTGCTGATCGCGCCGCTGACCATGGCGCTCGCACCCGCCGTGTCGCGCGACGCGCTGGTGTACCACCTCCGCTTTCCGGAGATGACGCTCCGCCTCGGCAGCTGGGCCTACGATCCGGCGAGCAGCACGTCGTTCAATCCCGCCGCGGCCGGGACGCTCTACCTTCCCGCGCTGGCCGCCGATGCGAGCGGCGTGATCGCGCAGCTCGTGCACTTCGGATTCTTCGTGCTCTGCATCGTGGCGGCGGCGGCAATCGCGCGACGCCTCGGCGCGGCCACCGGCAAGCCGGCGGCGGTCCTGGTTGCGTCGTTGCCGGTTGCGGCGATCGTGGCCGGCTGGGCGTGGGCGGACATGGCGTATGTCTTCGCGCTGAGCGCCGCGGCGCTGGCGTTGCTCGCCGCACTGCCCGTACTCGCGCTGGCGCTGCTCGGCCTGGCCGTGTCGGTCAAATACACGGCGCTCATCGCCGGACTGCCGCTGTTCGCCGCGATCGCGATCTCGCTCGTTCGCGCGCGCGCGTTCCGTCGACTCGCGCTCGGCATCGCGCTCGGTGCACTCGTCGTCAGCCCATGGCTGATCACGAACCTCGTGCGCACCGGCGATCCGATTTATCCGCTCGCGTCGAAGAATCATCCGGCGGCGAGCGTGGCCGCGACGTGGAGCGGTTCGTCATGGATGGACGTGTGGAGCGCCTACTTCCTGCGTCCGCAGACGCTCGATGAAGACGCCGGCGGACTGCTGTTCCTCGTCACAGGAGCAGCCGGTTTCGCCGCGGCCCTGTCGCGGCGCGAGCTGCGCGCCGCCGCCGCATGCGGCATCGCACTGTGGGTCGTGCACGTGCCGCTGACCGCGGCGATGCGACTGCTGCTCCCCGCGGTCGTGGCCACGCTGGTCCTCGCCGGAACGGCATTCGAGCAGTTGGAGCGCAGGAGGCTGGCCATGCTCCTCGCCGGCGCCTTCGCCATCCGCGGCGGGATCGTTGCGGCGGCGCATAACGCGCATTTTCTCAATCCGCTGCCGGCCGCGATCGGCATCGAGAGCGAACGGGATTACATCCATCGCACGGTCTCCGCGGCGCCGCTCTTCGAGCGCGCGGATCGGATCCTGCCGCCGCATGCGCGCGTGCTGGCCATCAATGAAGTTCGGCTCTTCCGCTTCCCGCGCCCGGTGAGCGCATCGCGCATCGTCGATCCGCCGCTGGTGCGCCGCTACCTCGCCGCAGCCGCGACGCCACAGATCGTCATCGAACGCCTCCGCCGCGACGGATTCACCCACGTCCTGATCGCCACGCGCCCCGTCGAGCGCGGCGCCGGCCTCCGCCTGACGCGTGAAGAGGAGCGACTGGTCACCGCGACCCTGCGGATGTGCAAGGTGGTCGATCGCGAGGGCAACACGATGCTGCTGGAGTTGCCGGCAATCGCACGGTGACGCGAGCGCTAAGCTGCCCGCCCGCGGAACGCGGCGACGGCATCAATGTACAGAGTCGTCAGGCGCGAAGACAACACGATCGTGCTGCGGATTGCCGCTGATCCACCGTGACGCGAGCGCTAAGCTGCCGGCCCGCGGAACGCGGCCGGCCAGCTTCAGCGCGAGCAGCGAGTCCGGCGGCCTACGGCCGCCCGAGACTCGCTTACATCGAGCTCATGGCGTTGAGGAACTCGCTGTTCGTGCGGGTCTTCTCGAGCTTCTCCACCAACAGTTCCATCGACTCCACGGTCGACAGCGGCGAGAACACTTTGCGCAGGACCCAGATGCGGTTGAGCTCCTGGCGTTCGAGCAGCAGTTCTTCCTTGCGCGTGCCGGAGCGATTGATGTCGATGGCCGGGAAGACGCGCTTGTCGGAGAGCTTGCGGTCGAGGTGCACTTCCATGTTGCCGGTGCCCTTGAACTCTTCGAAGATCACGTCGTCCATGCGCGAGCCGGTGTCGATCAGCGCCGTGGCGATGATGGTCAGCGAGCCGCCTTCCTCGACGTTACGCGCGGAACCGAAGAAGCGCTTCGGGCGCTGCAGTGCATTCGAGTCGACGCCGCCTGACAGCACCTTGCCCGATGGCGGCACGACGGTGTTGTAGGCGCGCGCCAGACGCGTGATCGAGTCGAGCAGGATCACCACGTCGCGTTTGTGCTCGACCAGGCGCTTCGCTTTCTCGATGACCATCTCCGCAACCTGCACGTGGCGCGACGCAGGCTCGTCGAACGTCGACGAAATGACTTCGCCCCTGACCGAACGCTGCATGTCCGTGACTTCCTCGGGGCGCTCGTCGATGAGCAGCACGATCAGCGTGATCTCGGGATGGTTCGCGGTGATGGAGTTGGCGATGCTCTGCAGCAGCATGGTCTTGCCGGTGCGCGGCGGCGCGACGATCAGACCGCGCTGCCCCTTGCCGACCGGCGCGATTAGATCGAGCACGCGCGAGGACATGTGCGTCGGCGTCTCGAGGCGGATGCGGCCCTGCGGATAGAGCGGCGTGAGATTGTCGAACAGCGTCTTGTCGCGCGCGACGTCGGGATGCTCGAAGTTCACGGCCTCGACTTTGATCAGCGCGAAATAGCGTTCGCCCTCTTTCGGCGGACGGACCTGGCCGGAGACCGTGTCACCGGTGCGGAGATCGAAGCGGCGGATCTGCGACGGCGAGACGTAGATGTCGTCCGGGCCGGGCAGGTAGTTGTACTCGGGCGCGCGCAGGAAGCCGAAGCCGTCCGGCAGGCACTCCAGCACGCCTTCCGAGAAGATCAGTCCCGACTTCTCGGTCTGCACCTGCAGGATGCCGAAGATCAGATCCTGCTTGCGCATGCCGGAGGCGTTTTCGACGCCGAGCTCCTTGGCGACCTTGGAGAGATCCGGCAGCTTCATGTCCTTCAGCACGCGGATGTCGAGCGTCTCGGCCGCCTGCTGCTGTTGCTGCTTCTGCTTGCCGTTGCCGTTCTCACGACGCGGTGCGGGCGCGGCTTCCGCCGGTGCGGCTTCGGCGGGTGCCGCTTCGGCTGCCGGTGCCGCGACGACGCTCTCCTCCGCGACAGCTGCCGGAGCGGCTTCGACGGGCGCTTCCTCGGCAACAGGGGCCGGTTCCGCGGCGGCTTCGGCAGCGGGAGCGTCGTCCGCTTCTTTGGCTGCGGCCTTCTTGCGCGGAGCGCGCTTCGGCTTGGCGGGCGCTTCCGCGGCGGGCGGTTCCGCTTCGATCACGGCGGTGTCGTTGTCGGTGTCGATATGTGCCATGGTTTCCTTCTTAGAGCCGGGCGATCATTTCGCGCCGGATCTGGTCGATCCCCTTCTTGTTGACTGCCGACGCCGCGATGAGTTGCGCGTCGTCGAGCTCGAGCTCCTGGGCGATGGCCCGCCTGCTGACAGCGAGCTGGTTGTTCGATAGTTTGTCGCTCTTGGTGAGCACGATCTTCTCGTCCACGCCTTCCAGCGCGCGCGACCAGTGATGCATCTGCAGATCGTGCTCGCCGGGTGTGCGTCTCACGTCGAGCAGCAGAAAGATCAAGCGCAACGTCTCCGCGTTTTCGAGGTAACCGCGCACCAGCTCACCCCACGAGCGGGACATGCTTTTCGGGACCTTCGCGTATCCGTAACCCGGCAGGTCCACGAGATAGAACTTTTCATTGATCAGATAGAACTGCACCGCCTGCGTCTTCCCCGGCGTCTGGCTGACCCGTGCGACACCTTTCCGATTCAAAACGGCATTGATCAGGCTCGACTTGCCCACGTTGGACCGGCCGACCATTGCGAACTGCGGCCTGCCGTCACGCGGGAAATCGCCCGGCTTGTACGCCGCCCGAGAAAACTCAACTGACCGAATGTCCAAAGTTTTGGCTGATTTGAAACTGGCTTGCTGGAACAACGGATATCCGGAGAGCCGGATACGCAAGGTGTGTGCGTCGCGGAACTACTGTGAAGAGCGGTTTGTGTGCTGAACGGCGGAGATTGTGCGGATATTCGTGGGGCGTGTCAATGAACGGGAACGAGAGTTCCTCGGGGTTCCTCGGAAGTACCTCGGTTCCTCGGAGTGGAGGGTCCCCGAGGAACTCCGAGGAACCGAGGCACTCCGAGGAACTCGGTGCAGTCAGTGCGTGAGTGGTGTATCGGGTGAAATGACCTTCTCCGGCTCGGGGAGTTTCTCCTTCGCCGCCAATGGAACAATCGTGCCATCGAGCGCGAGCGGAATGACCTCGTCCATCGATTCGACGAGGCTGAACTCGATCCGGTCGCGGACTTCGCGCGGGATGTCCTCCAGATCGCGCTCGTTCTCGGCCGGGAGGATCACCTTCGTGATGCCGGCGCGCGCCGCGGCCAGCACTTTGTCCTTCACGCCGCCCACCGGCAGGACCTTGCCGCGCAGCGTGATCTCGCCGGTCATGGCGATGTCGCGATGCACCGGGATCTTCGTGACCGCCGACAACAGCGCCGTGGCCATGGTGATCCCCGCCGACGGGCCATCCTTCGGGATCGCACCCTCGGGGACGTGCACGTGGATGTCGAGCGAAGAGTGGAAGTCGGGATCGAGGCCGAACATCTCCGCGCGCGAGCGCACGTACGACAGCGCCGCACGGGCCGACTCCTGCATCACGTCTCCGAGCTTGCCGGTCAGCGTCAACGTTCCCTTGCCGCGCGAGAGCGCCACTTCGGTGGTCAGAATCTCGCCGCCCACCTCCGTCCATGCCAGACCGGTGGTCAGGCCCACTTCGGCGTTCTCTTCCATCTGGTGCGAGCGGAACTTCGCCTTGCCGAGGAGCGTGCGCACGCGGGCGCGGTCGATGGTGATCTCCTGTTCGGGGCCGGACTTCACGACCTGCCGCGCGATCTTGCGCAGCACGGCGCCGACTTCGCGCTCGAGATTGCGCACGCCCGCTTCGCGCGTGTAGCTCTCGATGAGCTCTTCGAGCGCGTTGTCTTCGAAGTTGATCTTCGCCTCTTCGAGGCCCTGCTCGGTCTTCTGCTTCGGCGCCAGGAACTGGCGCGCGATGGCCAGCTTCTCGAGATGCGTGTAGCCGGAGAGCTGGATGATCTCCATGCGGTCGCGCAGCGGCGCCGGAATGGTGTGCGTCACGTTCGCGGTGGCGATGAACATGACCTTGGAGAGGTCGTACTCGACGTCGAGGTAGTGATCGACGAAGGCGTTGTTCTGCTCCGGATCGAGCACCTCCAGCAGCGCGGACGAAGGATCGCCGCGGAAGTCCATCGACATCTTGTCGACTTCGTCGAGGAGGAACACCGGATTGATCGTGCCGGCCTTCTTCATCCGCTGGATGATCTGGCCGGGGAACGCGCCGATGTACGTGCGGCGATGCCCGCGGATCTCGGCCTCATCGCGCACGCCGCCGAGGGAGAGGCGCACGAACTTGCGTCCGGTGGCGCGGGCGATCGACTTCGCCAGCGAGGTCTTGCCGACGCCGGGAGGTCCGACGAAGCAGAGGATGGTGCCCTTCG
>CAMPKJ010000127.1 GCA_946887105.1 uncultured Acidobacteriota bacterium
CCTTCTCCCCTCCGCAGAGGGGAGAAGGTGCGCGAAGCGCGGATGAGGGGTCCTCCGATGGCGCGACGACGACAACCCCTCATCCGCCTGCGGCACCTTCTCCCCTCACGAGGGGAGAACGCGAAACCATCGACACGATCTATCTGGGTGGCGGAACTCCGTCGCGCATGAGCCTCGCCAATCTCACGCGGATCTTCGATGCGATCCGCGCACGCTTCGACGTCGCGCCGGAAGCGGAGATCTCGATGGAGGCCAATCCGGAAGACGTCACGGCCGCGACCGTCGACGCGTGGCGTGCGCTGGGCGCCAACCGGCTGTCGATCGGCGTGCAGTCGTTTCATGACAAAGAGCTATCCGCGATCAGCCGCGTGCACGATCGCCGTCGCGCACTCGACGCGTTGCGCGCTGCCGTCGCCGCGGGCGTGCGCACGAATCTCGATCTGATGCTCGGATTGCCGCATCAGACCGCGGATTCATTCCGCGCCACGCTCGATACGGCCATCGACCTCGGCGCCGGACATCTGTCGCTGTACATGCTCGATCTGGAGGAGAAGACGCCGCTGCAAGTGCAGGTCGCGCGCGGACGGGTGCTGCTCCCCGAGGAGGATCTGGTGGCCGATCTCTACCTCGAGGCGATCGAGCACCTCGGGAAGCGCGGACTGGCCCAGTACGAGATCAGCAACTTCGCGCGTGCAGGCGAGCAGTGCCGCCACAACCTTCGCTACTGGAGCCGCGGCGAATACCACGGCTTCGGTCTTGCGGCGCATTCATTCCTCGGCGGCGAACGCTTCGCGAACACGCGCGACATCCGCCAATACATCGAGTCCGCGCCGCACGCGCGCGACTTCAGCGAATCGCTCGGCGCGGATGAGGTGCGCCGTGAAACGATCTTCCTCCAACTCCGTCAGACCAATGGGATGTGCTATGAAGAGCTCGTCGAGTTGTGTGGACAGGAGGGCATCGAATGGACCGAGCGCGGACTTCACGAGGGATGGCTGCAGAGGGTGGGCGAGACGCGCGTGGCGTTCACACCCGCCGGGTTTCTGCAAAGCAACGACTTCATTTCGCAGCTGTTCTGATCGTCGCGGCGTTGTCCGCGATGCCACTGCAGGCGCAGACCGATCCTGACGACGGCGACATCCATTTCGACTTCTCCATCACGCAGGAGGAGTTCGAGACCTTCACCCGTCTCGCCGCGCAGGGCATCTACGCGACACCGGTCGATCCGGCTCGCGCGCGCGGGCTGCTCGGCTTCGACGTCGGCATCGCCGCGATCGCGGTGCCGGTCGATACGGACGCGTCGTATTGGCAACGCTCGGTGGGCGACGACTTCAGCGTCAGCGATCATTTGGTCGTGCCGCGCCTGGTCGCATCGAAGGGACTCTCGTTCGGCACCATCTCGGCGATGTACGCGAAGGTGCCGGAGACGGACGTGACGGTGTGGGGCGCGTCGTACGACATGCCGCTCACCAGCGGCGGCATCGCCACGCCCACGATCGCGCTTCGCGGCGCGTACTCGCAACTCCGCGGCAGCGAGGAGCTGGAGCTGAAGACGTACGGCGTGGAGCTGTTCGTCTCGAAAGGCTTCGGACCGATCACGCCGTATGTCGCCGCCGGCTACGCCAAGTACCAGGCGGACGCGGTCGTGCCGAGCTTCGGCGTCGCGCCGCCGCGCTCCCTCGAGGACGAAGGCAACATGAACCGCTTCACCCTCGGCGTGAAGATCTCGATGTTCATCCCCAAGCTGGTCGTCGAAGCGACGCAAGGGGAGGAACGGAGCTACGCGGCGAAGGTGGCGTTCGGGTTCTAGTCAGGCTTTAGGCTTTAGGCGGTAGGCGTTCGGGAGTTGTCGTGAACGTGGGCGCTCGCGAGAGATCCCAAACCCAACGCCCATTGCCTACTTTCCGGTGGCCTTCTTCGCAGGCGCTGCTGTGCCGAGGGCGCTCTTGATCGAGTCGATCGTGAACGCGCCTTCCGGACCGAAACCCATGATCTGTCCGTTCACGATGAACGTCGGCGTCGATGCGATGCCGATCGCGAACGCGCGGCTGACCTGGTCGAGCAGCGCCTGGCGCTCCGCCTTCGACGAATAGATCTTCTGCAGCGCGGCCCAGTCGAGATCGTTGTCGCCGGCGAACTCCCTGATCACGTCGTCGAACTTCCGCTTGCCGATCGTCTCCTGGTTCTTGAACACGTAATCGACGTACTGCCAGTATTTCGCCGGAGCGACGCGCTGGATCGCACGCGCGCCCATCGCCGCCGGGATCGACCACTCGTGGTGCTCGAACAGCGGCAGGTCGATGCGCACGTAGTTCATCTTGGAGAGGTTCTTCTGGATCAGCGGCTCCAGCTTCGCGTGCGCGTTCGCGCAGGTCGGGCACTGGAAATCGGAGAGCTCGAGGATCTCCACCTTGCCACTGCCGCGCCTGGCGCCGGAAGCCATGCCCAGCGTCTCGCGGAGCGTCTTCTGCGGATCGGTGTTGAGCGCGCCGCGGAAGCCGACGATCAGGAACTGCTCGGACTGATCGACGAAGCCGGCGTACGAGAACGAGCCGTACGGCGTGTCGCGCGCGATGCTCACCGCCTTGATGCCGTCCGGAAGCGGGAAGGGAGCGATGGTGGCCTTGACCTTCTTGCCGAGGAGCTCGGTCGTCTTCGCGGACAACCGGTCGGCGAGAGAACGGCCGTCCTTCTCGACGGCGATGATCGAACCGATCAGCACTTGCTGCGTCCGCGGCGAATGCACGAGGTACTTCTGCGTCCCGCAATACTGGTCGGTGGAGCGCAGCGTGAGCACGAACGTATTGAAGTTCGCCGGCCCGCCGCTCGGAACGGACTCGAGCGCGAGGACGCCGCCCGGGCAGCGCGGCAGAACCTTGCTCGCGTATTCGCGGAGGGCGGCGGTCTGATCAGCAGCGGACGGCAGGCGCTGCGCCTGAAGCGATGCCGCCGAGCAGAGGAAGAGCGCGAGGACGAGTAGAGCTCGTTTCATGATTACTGCGCGTTAACAGTCCGATATCCGTTCTCAATCCAGCCTTTGATCCCGCCGGCCACATGGACCACGTTTCGAAACCCGGCCAGCACCAGAAGTTTGGACGCCAGCCCGCCTTCCTCGTCGTTTCCGCCGTACACCAGCACGGTCTGGTTCTGATACGGAAGCAGCTCGGGCAGCTGGCGCTCGATGGTCTCGAACGGCACGCTCACCGCGCCCGCGATGTGCCCTTCCGGCGCGCGATATCCGGCCGCCGAACGCACGTCGAGGATCACCACCTGCCGCGAGTCGAGGATCATCTCGTTCGCGATCTGCGGCGAGACTTCCGCGTATCCGCTGGGGGTCATGGAGATCCCGACGGTCTTGCAGGACATCACCGCTACCGCGAGAAGAACGATGAACGATGAACGATGAACGATGACGTTCTTCGCCCTCCGGGTTCGTTCATCGTTCATCGTTCCGCGTTCATCGTTTCTCATAGGATCTCCAGTTCGAATTCCGCCCGTACTTCGCCGGCGAGCGTTCCGGCGTGATTGTGCACCGGCCAGCGGCGCCATGTCTCCAGTTCCGGCCGCGCATCCAGGTCGATGCCAAGCAACTCCAACAACCGCAGGATGGCCGGATTGCGTCCCCGGTCCATCGAGCCGTCCTCGATCTTCAAGGCGATGCCGAGCGTCGTATCGTCCGGGAGGCGCAGGGGGCCGGACAATTCCGAGCAGAGCGACGGCGCCAGCGCCATCGTATAGAACCCTTCGGCGCCTTCCTTCGCCAGCAGCTCGCCGTCGAAGGCAGCCATGAGCGGCGAGGTGAGGCTCCAGTTCCCGGCCACGTAGTGCGGAAACGAGGTCATCGCATCGACGATCTGGGCGGTGCTCTCGGCATAGCGCTCGATGGCGCCCGACATCAGTCGCGCGTACGCGAACGCCGCGCGATGCAGCGAGAGGAAGAACGCCGGCACGCCGCATCCGTCGATGGCGATCGGGATCTCGTCCGGCGTCAGCCCCGCGAAGTCCGCGAGCGTCGCGCGCATCAGCTCCTGCAGCGGATGTCCGGCATCGATGTAGCGCGCGCTCGGCGCATCCATGACCTGCGTGGCCAGCAGCATGCCCGCGTGCTTGCCCGAACAGTTGTTGTGCAGCGGCGACGGCGCCTCGCCCGACGCGCGGAGATCCGCCGCCGCCTTTTCGTCATACGGGAAATGCGCGCCGCAGAGGAGGTCCTCTTCATCGAACTCCCCCTTGCGCAACATCGCCGCCGCCGTCGCCACATGCAATGGCTCGCCGCCATGCGACGCGCACGTCAGCGCGATCTCCTCCGGCGTGAGGTCGTACTCATCGACCCCGCCATACTCGAGCAGCGGAATGGCCTGAAACGGCTTCGCCGCCGAGCGCAGACAACTGCGCGTGGACGGATCGCCCGCGAACGCGATGAGCTTTCCGCGAGCGTCGACGATGGCGATCGACCCGCGGTGCACCGACTCGACCTGATCGCCGCGATAGACGCGCGTGAGACTGACGCTCATTCGCGCTGCAGTGTAACGGAACACCCGTGTCGTGCCGCCGCGGGGCCCGATCCAACAATCACATGAAACGCTGAGGGTGCTTTGCGCACTACTTCACAAGTAGTTCAGCAAGGAGGTAAATCATGAAATGGTACACATCGGGTCCGCTCGTCGTCTGTCTGTTCACCGCCCTCACCGTCAACGCACAACAAACCGACTGGGAGACTTGTGAGCCACCGCCGCCGCTCGAGCGGCCCGCGGTCACGAACCGCGAAGCGATCGTGCCGGTGGCGTGGCGTCCCAAGCATCGGAACTGGAACCTCGACGCCAACAGCAATTACGTCGAAGACTCGCTCGAGCATCTCGACCCCGAGTCGGTCGTTCCCGTGACCGTGGCACTCAATCAGGTGCTGGCGGGCCATGAGCTTCAGTGGCTTGCCGACTACGGGAAGATCGAGTACGCCGCGCGCTATGCGCCGGTCGTCTTTCTGACGGGCGTCCGCGTCCGCGACCTGCCGCGCCTTGCTGTCGACGCGCGCGTCGCGCACGTCGAGAAAAACCGCACCTACCGTTGGATGACGGACCGGAGCGTCCAGAACATCCGCGTGCAGGCATCCACTACGTATCCCGGTGCCACGTTCGCCGATGCCTGTCCCGGCAAGGACGGCAGCGGGATCAACATCGCCATTCTCGATTCAGGCGTCGACAATCCGGGCGGCCCCGGCATCACCCACGCCGGGCTGCCGGCGGCGGCGTTTGGATTCAACGGCGTGACCAACGTCGAGATCGACCCCGATGACACGATCGGCCATGGCACGCACGTCGCGCAGATCGCACTCGGCCGCCCGAACCTCGGCTTCCGCGGCGTGGCCACCGGCGCGGGACTGATCGACATGCTGGTCGGCACCTCGGCTCCCAGTCCAGTCGCCATCGGCCGCGCCATCGACAAGTGCATCGACAAGCAGTCCGCGTGGAACTGCCGCGTGATGAACCTCAGCCTCGGCGACTGCTCGGTTTCCTCCGACGGCACCCTGGGACTCGACGTCCACCTCAACAACGCCGTCTCGGCCGGGATCGTCGTCATCGTGGCCATGGGCAATGCCGGAGGCGCCTGCCCGGCCGCCGGCTCCGTCCGAGTCGGCAGTCCCGCCGCCGCCGACAAGGTCATCACGGTGCAGCTTTCGTCGTACGAGACCACGGTCGCCCGCGCGAACGACAGCATCGGCACGGTTGCCTACCTGCGCGGTCCCCGCGTGAGCGACGGCGACTCCGATACGCTCGACGAGCTCAAACCCGACGTCACGGCCCCCGGCATGTCCTCCATCTCTCCGGTGGCCGGCATCGCATCGGCGAAACACAACACGCCCGGACTGGCGTCGACCGATTACTTCCGCGCCCTCGGCACGTCGATGGCCTCACCACACGTCGCCGGCTTTGCCGCGCTGCTGTTGCAGGCACAACCCACACTCTCCCCCGAAGCGGTGAAGCAACTAATCATCGCCAGTTCCGAGAACCGGCCAACCGCCGGCTCCGGCTGGAAGAACGACTGGGGACACGGCCTGATCGATGGCTATGCGGCCTGCCAGACCGCGAACGCACCGGGCACGAACCTGAAGTTCAATACGAACTGCAGTACGCCGGGCGACGGATCGTGGAACTCTCCCGATCTGTATCCTGGAAACCCGCTCATTACCGAGGGTGTCCCCAACACGCTCAATGCGATCGTCACCAATGCCGGACCGAACGCCGCGGCGTCGTTTCAAGTGGAGTTGGGCGTACACGACACGACCAACAGCACGGCGCCCTACGCGACGGTTTGCGTGGTGAACGTGCCCGGCCTCGCCGCCGGCGCTTCGGTGACTGTCTCGTGCGGGTGGAATCCGCAGGTCTCGCTGACCACGGGTCAGGCACATGCCTGTCTCAAGGCGAACATCGTTTATCCGGGCGACACGAATCCCGCGGACAACTGCGCGCAGCACAACGTGCAGATCGTGGCCACGCAGTCGCCGGCGAAATTCAAGTTCGCGCTCGTCAATCCGACGAACGAAGACCTGCGGGTTGGTTTCCGCAGCGATTTCAACTTCTGTAATGCGAACGGATGGGAACTCCGCACGCCCGAAGAGACCATCCTGCGTGGCGGCGAGCCTCCGCGCATCACGGAAGTCATCCTCGACCCCGGCCAGAGCGATGGTGCGAAAGTCGTCAACCTGGAGACGGTCGGCACCACCGCGGACGGCCGTCAGTTCTCCCTCGGCGGACTCACCCTCGTGGCACAGACGCCTCGAATCACCGATTGCAACAAGAACGGCGTCGACGACGCGGCCGAGATCCAGTTGAAGATCACGCCCGACGCCAACCACGACGGTGTCCCCGACAACTGTCAGACCGGAGCCTCGCGCCGGCGCAGTGTCCGCAACTGACGACCCACGAGAGGCGCGTGCGCGCGAACGCACGCGCCTCCCGTTTCGCCGTGTTGATGCGGTGCGATGACGTTTCCATGTCACAGGACGTTTCGCGAGTGCGACAGGCGTGGAACAGCTGGGCGTATTGGCAATAGCATCATGACCGGCATGCGCACGATCGCAGTTCTACTCGCGTTTCTGGTGCCCGTCCCCGTTGATGCTCAGGATCTCGACTGGGTTCGCGACTGGGAAAACGCGCAGCGCGCGCGGCCCGCGTCGATTGCATCCGTCGCGCGCATCGCGCCGGCGAGCGAGAAGGGAACGCCGATGGTCGTACACGGCCGCGCGATCGGCAAAGACGGCAAGCCGGCCCCGGGCGTCATCGTCTTCGCGTATCAGACCGACGCCACGGGCGTTTACAACGTGCGGAACGCGCGCGGATGGCGACTGCGCGGGTGGGCGAAGAGCGACACGCAGGGACGCTTCGAGTTCCGCACCATTCGGCCGGGGTCGTATCCCGGCAGCCGCAACCCGGCGCACATTCACATCACGATCGACGGTCCGCGGTTGCCGCGGCGATGGGCGGAGGAGGTGAACTTTCGCGACGATCCGTTCGTGAGCGCGAGCTCGAAGACGGCGTTGCCGGTCACGACCCGCGAGGGCGTGCAGCACGTGAACTACACGATCCGCATCGCGGACCGCGGAAGGTTCTAAGCGCGCGCGGGCGCGCCACTTTCTGCGCTCACCGCCTCTTCCTCGGTGCCATAGATCTTGAACACGGCATCGAGCTTGGCGAGTTTGAGCAGTTTCTGGATCCGCTCGGAGGGGTTGACCAGGATCAGCTTGCGGTTCTGACTCGTGAACTTGCCGAGGTAACCGACCAGTTCTCCGATGCCCGTCGAATCGATGTAATCGATCTTCGTGAAGTCGATGATCACGTTCGTGCTTTCGTTCTTCAGCACGTTTTCCAGCGCGGAGGAAAAGAACTCGGCGCTTTCCCCGAGCTTGATAAGCCCTTCCACGTACAGGATCGTGAAGTTGTCGAGGTGCTTCTTCTCTACGATCACAGTTTTCCTCCGAACCGAATCATAGTCCGCTTAGCAAAGGGCGTACCGCCACCACCGCGTTCATCCCTCCGAATCCAAACGAGTTGGAGAGAAAGGCGGTCACGCTGGCCGGGCGGGGCTGGTTGGGGACGTAGTCGAGGTCGCACTCCGGATCGGGATGCTCGAGGTTGATGGTGGGCGGGAGAAATCCCTCCCGCAGCGCCAGCAGCGACGCGGCGATCTCGATGGCGCCCGAGGCGCCCATGGCGTGTCCGTGCAGCGACTTGGTCGAGCTCACCGGCGGCGCGTCCGCACCGAAGACGGCATGGATGGCCGCGGTCTCGGTGACGTCGTTCGCGCGCGTGCCCGTGCCGTGTGCATTGATGTAGCCGATCTCGCGCGGCTCCAGCCTCGCGTCGGCGAGCGCCTGCTGCATCGCGCGCGCCGCGCCGTCGGCGGACGGATCGGTGATGTGTCCCGCGTCGCTGGTCGCGCCGAAGCCAACGATCTCGCCGAGGATCGTCGCGCCGCGTGCGCGTGCAAGCTCGAGCGATTCGAGGACGAACACCGCCGCGCCCTCGGCGAGCACGAGGCCTTTGCGGTCCGCGCTGAACGGGCGGCAGGCTGCCTCCGGATGGTCGTTGTCGATGGCCAGCACGCGCAGCGACTCCCACGCGCTGACGATCCCCGCGGTGAGCGGCGCGTCGCTGCCGCCCGCGATGACCGCATCCGCCTGTCCGGCGCGAATGGCCTGCGCGGCGAGGCCGATCGCGTGCGCGCTCGACGCACACGCGGAGACGACCGAGTAGGCGATGCCTTTCGCGCCGTGCTTCGCCGACACGGCAGACGAAGCGGCGTTGTACATCGTCATCGGGATGGACATCGGCGGGATGCGCGTGTGCTCGGCGTAGTAGCGGCGGTAGCTGTTGTCGAGCGTTTCGCATCCGCCCAGGCCGGTGCCGAGGAGGACGCCGAAGCGGAGCGGATCGACCCCGATTTCCCCGGCTTCCGCAACGGCCTCCTCCGCGGCGAGGAGCGCGAAGCGGGTGAAGCGATCGTGACCGCGGTACAGCCCTTCATGTGCGTCCGAGGGAACCTCGCCCGCGATCCGGCAGTTCAGCGATGACGCATCGATGCTGGTGAAGGTGCGGATGCCGCTGCGCGCGTTGCGGAGCGCGTCGAGCGCCGCTGCTTTCCCGCGTCCGAACGGCGAGAGGATGCCGATCCCGGTGATGGCGACGCGAGGGGTCAACTCTCGATTCTCAGTTCGGCCGCGACCACATCCACCATGTCGCCGAACGTCTTCATGGCGCGGGCGGCGGTGTCGGGAATGGAGATGCTGAAGTGTTCCTCGATGGCGAAGAGGATGGTCAGCGCGTCGAGCGAGTCGATCCCCGCCTCGGCCAGCTCCGTTTCAGGCTTGAGACGATCGGCCGGCATCTCTTTTTCTTTCCGGACGATGTCGATGAGCTGCTGTTCGATCTCCGCGCGCGTCACGGGCGGCATGATAATCCGCATCCGTGCACCGACCGAAATCGTGGTGGCCGCTCTACCTCGGCTGGATCGCGCTTTGCGCGATTCTGTTCGTGGCGTTGTCCGGACTCGACGATCCGTCGCGTCCCGAGGGGCGCATTCTCTCGATCGATGCCGCAAATCGCGCGCTCGCGGTCGCGGCGCAACACGGTCTGCGCGATCGCTCGGTCGTACACGTCGCGCGGGCGCGAAAAGGAGAGGGCGGATCCGAGGATCGCTGGGTGGTGCTGCTCGACCGGGTGCCGCATACGCGTCTCGCCGAGGCGGTAGTGATCGAGATCGGACTCGCGGACGGGCGTTTGCTGCGGATTCGAAAACCCGTTCGTTAGAATGGCGCTCGCCCCTATGCCGCCGTCCACGCCCCGCCCCTTTGCCAAGCTCACCCCGATGCTCGAGCAGTACTTCGAGATCAAGCGCCAGGTTCCCGACGCCATCCTCTTTTACCGTCTTGGCGATTTCTACGAGATGTTCTTCGAGGACGCGGAGAAGGCGGCGCCGCTGCTCGATCTCGTGCTCACGGCGCGGAACAAGGGACAGGAGTACGAGACGCCGATGTGCGGCGTGCCGTACCACTCCGCCGATGGCTACATCGCGAAGCTGATCCGTCACGGATTGCGCGTCGCGATCTGCGATCAGACCGAAGACGCGGGGGAGGCGAAGGGGCAGGTGCGCCGCGAGATCGTGCGCATCGTCAGTCCGGGCACGGCCACCGAGTCGTCGATCGTCGAGCGCGAGAACTGCTATCTGGTGGCGCTCGTCCCCGCCGAACACGAGCTCGGCGCCGCGTATCTCGACGTTTCCACCGGCGACTTCTTCGTGACCACCTATCGCTCGATGGACGATGCGCGGTTGTACGACGACCTGGCGCGATTCGCGCCGCGTGAGGCGATCGTGCCGCGCGAGACGGAGACGAACGGCACTCTCACGATTCCGATCACGGCGGTCGAGCCGTCGCTGTTCGAGACCCGCGGCTCGCACGACTACCTGGCCAAGCATTTCGGCACGCAGTCGCTGCGCGGATTCGGACTGGAGGGCGACGACGCGCGCATCGGCGCCGCGGGCGGCGCGTTGCGTTACGCGACCGCCAGCCATCGCAAGCCGCTCTATCACGTGCGCACGCTGCGCGTCGACAACGACTCCGACTTTCTGCAGCTGGATGCGGCCACGCTCGCCAATCTCGAAGTGGTGGAGTCGCGTGATACCGCGCGCCCGCGTGCCACGTTGTGGGGCGTGATCAACGCCACGCGCTCGGCGATGGGCACGCGCACGCTCCGCCGCTGGCTCACCCGCCCGCTCAGTACCCGCGATGCGATCTTCGATCGCCACGATGCCGTCGACGAGCTGACCCGCTCCCGCGCCATCCTCGAGCCGATGACCGCGTGCCTGCAGAAGATCGCCGACCTCGAACGCGTCGCCTCGCGCATCACCCTGCGCACCGCCACCCCGCGCGAGTGCCTCACGCTCGCCGACTCGTTGTTGATGGTGGGGGAGCTGCGGGAGGCGATGGGGGCGTTGCAGGGGCCGTTGCTCGCGTCGATGCGCGAGCGGCTTTGGGCGTTAGGCGTTTGGCGTTCGGCAGGTCTCGCGGAGCCGACTCCTTCAGGCGAGGCATCCCAAACGCCCACCGCCCCAAGCCCAACGCCGCTCGACGATGTCGTCTCCCTCATCGCCAAAACCATCGCCCCCAATCCCTCCGTCCTCGTGCGCGATGGCGGAGTGATCGCGGACGGTGTCGATGCCGCGCTCGACGAGCTGCGTGCCATCGCGCGCGATTCGAAATCGATTCTGCTCGAGATCGAGACGCGCGAGCGCGAGCGCACCGGCATCAGCTCGCTGAAGATCCGCTACAACTCCGTCTTCGGCTACTACATCGAGATCTCGAAATCGAATCTGGCCAAGGCGCCGCCGGATTACATCCGCAAGCAGACGCTCGCCAATGCCGAGCGTTTCATCACCCCCGACCTCAAAGAGCTGGAAGAGAAGATCCTCGGTGCCGAGGAGAAGTCGATCGCCATCGAGGTGCGGCTGTATGACCAGCTCCTCGGCGCGATCGCGGCGGTCAGTCCGGCCATTCTCGCGGCGGCGCAGGCGGTAGGGGAGATCGACGCCATCAGCGCGCTGGCCACGGTCGCGGTGCGCAACCGCTACGTGCGCGCGACGCTCAGCGAGCAGGCCGAGATCTGCATCGAGGATGGACGGCATCCGGTGATCGAGCAGATCGCGACGGAACGGTTCATCCCCAACCACACCAGCATCCGCCGCGACGAGAACGGCATCCAGATCATCACCGGCCCGAACATGGGCGGAAAGTCCACGTATCTCCGCCAGGTCGCGTTGATCGTCCTGCTCAACCAGGCCGGCTCGTTCGTGCCTGCAGCGAAGGCCAGGCTCGGCATCTGCGACCGGATCTTCACGCGCGTCGGCGCCAGCGATCAGCTCGCGCGCGGCGAGTCGACGTTCATGGTCGAGATGCACGAGACCGCGAACATCCTCAACAACGCCACCGACCGCTCGCTGATCATCCTCGATGAAGTGGGCCGCGGCACGGCCACGTTCGACGGTCTCTCGCTGGCGTGGGCGATCATCGAGTTCCTGCACGACAACCCCGCGCGCAGCGGCATCACGCTCTTCGCCACGCACTATCACGAGGTCACTGACCTCGCCAAAACGAAGCCGCGCGTCGCGAACTCCAACGTGGCGGTGAAGGAGTGGAACGAGCAGATCATCTTCCTGCGCAAGGTGGTGGAGGGATCGGCCGACAAGAGCTACGGCATCCAGGTCGCAAAGCTGGCCGGCATCCCGCAATCGGTGATCGAGCGCGCCCGCGAGATCCTCGACACGCTGGAACGCAAGGAGCGCGACGTGGTCGAAGAAACCCGCCGCCGCGGCCCCGCGCCACCGACCCGCCAGCTCGGCCTCTTCAACTCGACCGAGCAATCGATCATCGACGCGCTGCGCACGATCGACATCGATGCGCTCTCCCCGCGCGAGGCCTTGAATGCGCTCTATGAGTTGAGGAAGAAACTCGAGTGAGAGGCGCCCAACGCCAACACTTGTTACGATGCCGCCCGCTAAATGACGACAGACCTCCTCGGCATCGGCCTCACCGGAAAAACACTCACCGATCTCGAGCGGCAGATCCTGCGGGAGAACACGCCGTATGCGGTGGTGTTGTTCGGGCGGAACATCGGGAGCGCGGCGGAGCTGCGGGAGCTCGTGGCGGAGGTGAAGTCGCTGGCGCCGGAGCGGCCGCCGCTGTTCATGATCGATGAAGAAGGCGGTCGCGTCGATCGCCTGCGGCACATCCTTCCGGGCCTTCCGAGTGCCGAGGCCTTTGCGGAGGGGGAGCGGCCGGAAGAGCTTTCCGAATGGTTCGGCAAGTTGATCGGCATGGCGCTGCGCTACTTCGACATTGAGATCAACCTCGCGCCGGTGGTGGACATCCGCGGCGCGGTCGCGCCGAAGGGACTGGAACGGCGCACGTTCGGCAGCGATCCCGAGACCGTGGTCGCGTTGGCGGGCGCGTTCGTGCGCGGCATGCAGAGCGCGGGCGTCGCGGCATGTCTCAAACACTGGCCCGGCATCGGCGACGGCTCGGGCGATCCGCATTATGGCGAGACCGTCATCCACTCCTCGCTCGACCAGCTCGAGCAGCGCGACCTGGTGCCGTTCGCGCGACTCGGCAACGCCGCGCACGCGATCATGATCGGCCACGGCATCTATCCGCTCATCGAAGACAACCCCGACCTTCCCGCCACGCTGAGCTGGCGCCTGACCACGGATCTGTTGCGCAACGTCGTCCAGTTCGACGGCATCGCCGTGAGCGACGACATGGAGATGCACGCCGTCTCCGACCTCGGCTCGTACGAAGAGATCACCGAGCGCGCGCTGACGGCGGGCAACGACGTGATCCTCTTCTGCAGCCACATCGAGCGCGTTCCCGATCTGCAGCGCTACCTCGCCCATCGCGTGCAGAACGACGCTGCGGTGCGCAAGCGTTTCGATGAAGCGGTGGCGCGCTGCGACACCTTCCGCGCGCATTGCGATCGCCTGCGCGCCGGGAGCACGGCGCCCGCGACATGGAACGAGATCGTCGACGAGGCCGAACGCTTCATCGAAGAGTTCGAGCGCACCCGCCCCCATCGCGAGGTCGTCGTCCCGGACAGCGAGCGCCGTAAAAACGACCGGAAACCTCGCACGGGCCGCGAAGAGTGGACGTAGGTCACGTC
>CAMPKJ010000128.1 GCA_946887105.1 uncultured Acidobacteriota bacterium
GGGAGGCCTCCGGCGGCCGGGCCGCGGCCCCGGACCCGTCGGTCGGCATAGCCTCCGCGACACGTTTCGCAGGTAATCACGCTGTGTCGCGGAGGCTATGCCAACCAGCGGGGTCCGGGGCCATGGCCCCGGCCGCCGGAGGCTCAAACGTCGTCCCTACCGCTTCGCCATTCGCGCCGACAATCTCCGGAAGCCCTCCATCACATCCAGCATCGCCGGAGCTGCCGGCATCGCCTCCGGAGCAGCCATCTCCATCGGGATCGCTTCCGCCGCTGCGGCTCGCTTCGCGCGCAGCCGCGGCGCCGCCGCTGCTTTGGGCGCGGCTTTCGGATAGAGCGAGGCGATGAACTGCTGGTCCATGTCCGACAGGTCGGTGTTGTTCTGCGTCGCCACGCCCCCGACGATCAGCGAGCCGGGGAAGGCGTACAACATGATCGAGTCCGGATCGTACGTCGACGCGTTGAGCTGATCGAGCGCGTACTTCTGCACGATGTTGAAGTCGATCTGCTGTTTGGTCCAGTTGTTCGGCGGGCCGCTGAAGACGCGATAGACCTCCGCCAGGTTCCACTTGATGCCGCCGCTCGGATTCTGGTGCTCGTGAATCGCGCCGAGGGCGTGGCCGAACTCGTGGATGACCACGCGGCGCCATTCCGTTTCGTCGGAGTCGTCCTTCAGCCAGCCGTAGTTCATGGTCGGCTTCCCTTTCGGGAACGCGCTGGCGATCAGGCAGTCGGTGCCGAGCGCCGACCACGACCCGCGTTCCTTGAACGAGATGCGGATCTCCGCTTTCGCGCCGGCCTTGAAGTCGAAGTTGATGTTCGCGAACTGCTCCCACATCTCCGCGTACTTTTGGGTCTTCGCTTTCTGCGTCTTCGTTCCGTCCAGGAACTTCACGCCCACCTTGCGGCCGTTCGCCCACTTCTTGCCGGCGAATACTGCTATCTCGGCCGGGCCGATCACCTGGCCCGGGCGGATCACGAGCGGCGGCGGCTCGTTCTCCGCGTTTTCAGACATCGCCAGGACTGCCGCATCCATGCGCGTTTCTTCGGGGATGGGACGGTCGACGCACAGACGGAGATCGTTCAAGTCTGGTTTCTTGCGGGCCATGGAAATTCTCCTTTACGGAAGAATGTACGCCCGTCGCATCCATCTGACTACTATGCCGGCATGAAATTCATCGCAGCGGATGAGGCTGACTCCGAACGCATCGGACGCGAGATCGCGCGCACGCTCCCGCGCGACGCGGTCGTTCATCTGGTCGGCGATCTCGGCGCGGGCAAGACCTTTCTCGCGCGCGCCATCGCCGCGGAGCTCGGAGCCGATCCGCACGAAGTGGCGTCGCCGTCGTTCGCGATCGTGCACGAATACCCGCGCCCCGGTGCCGCGCCGGTCATCCACATCGATGGATACCGTCTCACCGACAACCGGCGCGAATGGCTGGAGATCGGCATCCCCGAAATGCTCTCCGGCCCCGGCGTGAAGCTGATCGAGTGGCCGAAGGAAGCGTTCACGGAGTTCGAGGACGGGCACGTGGAGGTGCGGATCCGCGTGCGCGAGGATGGCGCGCGCGAGATCGAGGTCGAACTAGAATCCACCGCGCATGCAGATCACCCCTGACGTCATCCGCTCCCACGGCCTCACTCCCGGCGAGTACGACCGCATCCTGCAAATCCTCGGGCGCGAGCCGAATTACACGGAGCTGGGCATCTTCTCCGTGATGTGGTCAGAGCACTGTTCGTACAAGTCGTCGCGCGTGCATCTGCGCAAGTTCCCCACCACCGGCCCGCGCGTCGTGCAGGGGCCGGGCGAGAACGCGGGCGTGATCGACATCGGCGACGGCTGGGTGGCGGCCTTCAAGATGGAGTCGCACAATCACCCGTCGTACATCGAGCCGTACCAGGGCGCGGCCACCGGCGTCGGCGGCATCCTGCGCGACATCTTCACGATGGGCGCGCGTCCGATCGCATCGCTCGACTCGCTGCGTTTCGGCGAGCTCGATGCACCGCGCATGAAGTACCTCGTCGACGGCGTGGTGCGCGGCATCAGCGGCTACGGAAACTGCATCGGCATCCCCACCGTCGGCGGCGAAACCTCGTTCCACTCGTCGTACAACGGCAACATCCTCGTCAACGTCTTCTCCCTCGGCATCGCGAAAGCGGAGAAGATCTTCAAAGGCACCGCCGAGGGCGTCGGCAATCCGGTGATCTACGTCGGATCGAAGACCGGCCGCGATGGCATTCACGGCGCGACCATGGCCTCCGCGGAATTCGATGAGGCGTCGGAGGAAAAACGTCCGACGGTGCAGGTCGGCGATCCATTCACGGAGAAACTGCTGCTCGAGGCGTGCCTCGAGATCATGGACTCCGATGCGGTGGTCGGCATCCAGGACATGGGCGCCGCGGGCTTGACGTCGTCGTCGTTCGAGATGGCCGGACGCGCCGGCACCGGCATCCGCATGCATCTCGATCGCGTGCCGATGCGCGAGAGCGGCATGACTCCGTACGAGATCATGCTCAGCGAATCGCAGGAGCGGATGCTGATCGTGGCGAAGCAAGGCCGCGAACAGGAAGTGATCGGCACGTTCGAGAAGTGGGACCTCAACGCGGCCGTGGTCGGCGAAGTCACGGACGACGGATTCGTGCGGCTGTTTTGGCACGGCGAGGAGGCGGCGGCGATTCCGGTCGATCCGATCTCCACCGAGGCGCCGGTGTACGAGCGTCCGCTCGCGCGTCCTGACTCGATGGATGCGATCGCGCCCGTGCTCGCGCGCGACGCGCAGGAAGACGACGACCGGACCGACATCCTGCTGCGATTGCTCGCGTCGGCGAACCTCGCGTCGAAGCACTGGATCTTCGAACAGTACGACTCGACGGTGCGCACGAACACGATCGCAGGTCCGGAAAAGCGCGACGCGGCCGTGGTGCGCGTGAAGGAGACCGGCCGCGCGCTGGCGATGACGTCGGATGTGAATCCGGTGTACTGCTATCTCGATCCATACGAAGGCGGCAAGCAGGCCGTGGCCGAGGCGGCGCGCAACATCGCGGCGTCGGGAGGAAAACCGGTGGCCATCACCGACTGCCTGAATTTCGGATCGCCGGAACGCGCGGAAATCATGTGGCAGTTCGCGGAGTGCATCCGCGGCATCAGCGACGCGTGCCGCGCGCTGGAGACGCCGGTGGTCTCCGGCAACGTCTCGTTCTACAACGAGACCGAGGGACGCGCGGTCTATCCGACGCCGACGGTGGGAATGGTGGGGATTCTCGACAGCGATCGCGACGGCTGCGGTCTCGCGTTTTCGGATCGCGACCTGACCATCATCCTCCTCGGCCAAACGCACGATGAGCTCGGCGGCAGCGAGTGGCAGCAGTCGTTTGCTGCCGATGCGCTGGCCGCTCCGCCGCGCGTCGATCTCGATCGCGAGAAGGCGCTCATCGAATTGCTGCTGGCCCTGCACGCCACGCACACGCTGCGCAGCGCGCACGATCTCGCGAACGGCGGCCTGGCGGTGGCGCTCGCGGAGATGTCGATGGATGGAATCGGCTGCCACGTCGACCTGGGCGGACACGCGGACGATCTCGACGCTACGGCGTTGCTGTTCAGCGAATCGCAGGCGCGTGCGCTGGTTGCGTGCCGCGCGGACGATCGCGAACGCGTGCTCGCCGCCGCAGCGCAGGCGGGTGTCGCGGCGAAGGCGATCGGCCACACCGCGTTCGGCACCTTTCTCATCGAGCGTAACGGCACGCCGCTGGTGCGCGTCGCGGCGCAGGAGCTGGCGCGCGTGTGGCGTTCGTCGTTCACCGCCTTACTGGCGGGAGACAGCATCGACGCAGTGCTGCGCGGCGCGGTGGATGAAGCGCCGGAAGTGATGGCGCACTAGTGTCGCGACACTAGCCCCAGCTGTCATCCCGAGCGTAAGTCGAGGGACCTGGGCGGTTGGGTGGACCGAGGCACATTCATCGTGCCGCCCCTCCGCCCGGGTCCCTCGACTCACGCTCGGGATGACAAGCTGGTCTCACTCGATGGCCAGGACGCGCTCGCGCAACTCGGAAAGATCCGCCGCCCGGATGAGCGCAGACGGGTCCGTGGTGTAGGTCGCGGCCGTGCCTGTGGCCGCGAGATACGCGGGCGCCAGCGCCTCGCGCAGCTCGCCGATGTGCAGCGCCTTCACTCGCGTGACACCAGCAGTGATGGTCGCATCCGTGAATGAAAACGCGGGAAGCCCGCCATACTTCGACCGCAACGCGTTGATGCGCGTGCGGAGCTCCATCAGGTGCACGCGTTTGACCGCGGTGACGCCGGCCACGAGCGGGCTGTCCGTGAACGGAATCACGTTCGTGTAGAGAAATGCGTCCGGAAGCGTGGCGGCCTGTCCGAGTGGGTTGATGACGATGACGTCGGCACTCCCGGGCGGGTACGGCGGCGTCCTGGCGGTGATGGTCGTGTCGTTCACGACGACCACGTTGGTCGCTTCCGAACCGCCGATGGTGAGCGTCATGCCCGGACGGAAGTTCGCTCCGGTGACCACGACGTGCGTTCCACCGCCGCGATAGCCGCTGTTCGGAGTGATGGCGGTGACCGTCGGCGGCGGCATGCCGGTCGTCGACACGACGAACGTCGAGCCGCTTCGGCTGACGACGCTGATGCTGAATCCGTTCGTGTAGGTCTGTCCCGGATTCCATTGCGCGTTGTAGAGCGCGTAATTCGGATACGGGAACGCGGCAAAACTGCACGCCAGCTCATCGTAATCGCCGGGCGTGGAATCGACCGGAAACGCGAAACCCGATTGCGTATTGAAGAAGCAGTGACCGCCGGCGGGCGGCGCATCCATGCGCACCTCGTGGATGATCACACCCTCGCCGACGATGCCATTGTCGAACTGCGAGGCGGCGGACAGATCCTTCACTCTCGCTTCGACGGTGAAGTAGTGCGCCGTCGGTCCGCTGCACGGAACGCCGTCGATGCAGATGGTCAGGATCTTGGCGTCCGTGCCCAGTGGCAGCGCCAGTCCTTCGAGCGTCACCGTGGTGCTCGTGCTCGTATCGGTCACGACGGCATGCGCCGGCGGAATCCATCCCAGAAAGTCTTTGTGCGGCGCGATGTACCCATTGCCCGGTTCCGCGCAATAGAGGTCGCGTGGGAAGCCGCCGAGGTTCATCGCCGGATACGATCCGCACAACACATTTGCCGCGAGAGCCCTCCTGCTCATGACGTCCCACGGGCTGTCGTACGCGTAGTACACCCATCCGGAGTGAGGAAGGCCGAGGCTGTGGCCCATCTCGTGCGCGTAAATGTGGGCCTCCTGACCCCAGGGCGGCTCCCAGGTGGCGCCGAAGAATTTCCCTTCGACGGCGCTGTAGAAACCACCTCCGTGCGCGCAGCAATCGAGATCGTTGCTCATCACGAAGTTCACGTTGTCGTAGACCGAGAAATTGATCCCTGCGTCGCGGCCGAGTTGCATGGCGTCGAGCGTGAGCGCGGAGAGCTGCGCGCAGGGAGCCTCGTATCCGCATGGTGCGTAGTAGTTCTTGGGATGAGGAAGCGTGAGCCAGCCGCCCGGCGCACCGACTCCGCCTGCGCCGCCGACGTCGCCAACCCACGAGAACTGGCCCCAGGACGTCTTCTTGAAAAAGCCGTTGATGGTCGACGGAAACACTTCGCCGGGCGGCGGAGTGTCCGGGTTGTTGAGGTTGACGTAGAACGATGGAGGATGCGGCACGTCCACGTCATCCGCGTACTTCAACAGCAGGTAGATGACCTTCTTCGTACCCGCATCGCCGCCGCCCTTCTCCACCTGCAATGCCGGAGCGATCGAGTGGACGGCGATGGCGTTCGCGTCGGTACTGCCGAGCGTGGAGACGGTCACGCGCTTGCCGAAATGCAGCAGCGCGGCGCTCTCTTCTCCGTCGAGCTGCAACTCCTTGACGGTCCCATCATCGAGGGCCAGTGAGTAGCGGATCGCGCCGGCGGTCGAGAGCTCCGGGTGTGGATCGGCCCAGACCACGATCAGCGTCCCTTCGATCTTCTGCGGCGTTGGACGGGCGTCTCCACGACCGCCGGTAGCGAAGAACAGCAGGAACAACGCAAGAAAACAGAACTGGACTCGGGACGGGCTCACCACGGGACTCGGGAATGGTACACGAGCTGCACGCGCACGCACTCGAGAAGGAGTGCACATGCTCGGAGACTACAGCGCGATCAGCACGCTCGGCGTGAAGGACATCAAACGGGCCAGGGAGTTCTACGAAGGGGCGTTGGGATTGAAACGAACGGCGGACGACGAGCCCGGCACCGCCGTCTATCAGACCGGCAAGACCACGATGTTCGTGTACGAATCGCAGTACGCCGGCACGAATGAGGCGACCGCCGCGACGTGGGACGTCGGCAGCGAGCTGGAGTCGATCGTGAACGCGCTCAAGGCGAAGGGCGTGACGTTCGAGCATTACGACCTGCCGGACACGAAACGCGAAGGCGACCTGCACCTCGCCGGCGGTCTGAAGCTGGCGTGGTTCAAGGATCCGGACGGCAACATTCACGCGCTGATGGGAAGGTGACGCGCGGCGCTTTCGCGCCGCACGCGCGCATCACTGCAGCGACGCTCGCGCGACCCGACCCGGAGCCGAGGTAGCCTCCGTCTTCTCGAACTCCGTCAACTCGTTGCGCGCGCGCACCGCCAGCTCGCCTTTTCGCGCCGTCTCGTAGCACAGCGCGCGCAGTTGCAGGATCTCCTTCACCCACGGCGCGTGCGGCTCGAACGCGGCCAGCGCTCCGATCGTGCGCGCGTTGCACCGGCCGTCCGCCCACGCTCCCGCCACGTACGCGATGCGCCGCACTTCCTCGAGCTGATACGCGGCGTACGGCAGCGACAACGCCTGCAGGATGCGCGGCGCATGCTCGCGATTGCCTGCCATCGCAGCGGCGATCGTCAACGCCGACTCCATCACGCCGCGCATCGGCCACGGATCGTGGCGATAGCGGATCAACGCGCGCTCGATGAGCTCCACCGCTTCGCCGGCACGACCCTGCCGGAAGCGCAGGATGCCGGTGATCGCATCCGCCTCCGCCGGCTGCCACGCGTGCAGCTGCTTCGCGAAATCCGCCGCACGCTCATCGCCCGCAAGCGCGAGCACGTGCGCGACCGAGGCGAGCTGGCGCGAGTTCGCAGGCGTCCAGGGCGACGCCCGCCACGCGGCAGCCGCACTTCCGAACTCGGCCGCGGCGTAGATGCGCGCGAAGTCGTTGCGAGGATCGTCTGATGCGAGGTACGCGAGCGAGGCCCGGTTCGCGGCGACGAGCTCCCAATCGATTGCACCGCAAAGCCACCGCGGACGATCTCCGCGATCGGCGTTCGCGGCAGCGATGATGTCCGTCGTCCCGAACGAGTCGCGTCCGAGCGACCGCGCGAATCCGAACTCGATCACCGGCTGATCGTCGGTATTGAGCGCGCGCGGCTCTCTGCTGAACGCCGCCGCCACATGTTCGTTGGCGATGAAATGCGCGAGCACACCCTCGGCCGATTCGACGCGCCAGGCCACGTGCGTTGCGCCGCGAAACGGCTCCTGCCCGAGACGGCGGCGCATCGCGTTCACGTCGAGCGTGAGCGGCTCGCGCGATGCGAGCAGCACGACATCGCCGGGATTGGTCGTCCACGTCTGCACGTACGGGAAGACCGAGGTCAGCGTCGCGTAAATACTGCGCGCCGTCTGCGCGTCGATCGAGTACGTCTGCACCCACTGCGCGAAGATGCCGCCGCGCTCCAGCCGCTCGGCCGCGGCCTCGTAGAACTCGCGCGTGTACAGACTGGCGACGCCGGCGCGATACGGATTGGACGGCTCGGAGAAGATGATGTCGTAGCGCGCACGCGAGACCAGCAGCGTCTCGCGTGCGTCTCCCGCGGTCACGCGCACCTTCGGATTGTCGAGCGCATCGTGATTCACGAGCGCGTACTCGCGGGCCATGCGGATCACGGCGGGTTCGAGCTCGACGACGTCGACGCGCTGCATCGCCGGAACGGCCGCCAGCCAGCCGGCGGTGGTGCCGGTGCCCAGTCCCACGATCATCGACGTGCGCGGATGCGGATGCAGCAACGCGGCGATCATCCCCGCCATCACCTGCGTGCCGGCGTCGCGCCGCGCGGAACCGTCCGACTTGCCGTTCACGATCAGTCCGAGGTCATCGTCGCGTAATAGCGCGATGCTGCTCTCGCGCCCTTCCGCATCGGCGAGCAGGGTGCGCCGCACGGAGTTCATCCAGACGCGCGACTCCGCGGCCGTTTTCATCTGCGGCGCGCGTCCGGCCCCGATTCCCGAGTGCCGCCAGACGGCGGTCGGTCCGGCGGCCGACAACGCGGCCACGGCTGCGCATCCGGCAAGCGCTGCGTACATCAGATGAGAAGTGCGCTGCGCGCGCCACGCGAACGCGGCGGCGAGCGCGACGAGCATGGCCACGCACAGGCGCCAGCAGCCGGTCGCGCCGAGGGAGGGAATCAGCGCGAAACCGCCGGCGATCGAGCCCGCGATCGCGCCGGCGGTGTTCCACGCGTACGCCGATCCGACATCGCGGCCGACGCCGTCCCTGCCTTCTCCGAGAAGCGCGATCAGGAGCGGGAACTGCACGCCTGCCACGATCGCCGCGGGCAGGACTACGATCGCGGTGACGATCGTCCATCCGCCGACCTGCATCGCGAACGCCGGCACATCGTGCAGCGCGAGCGCGAGCAGCGCGATGCGATCGCCGATCGCGTACGGAATGCCGAGCGTCAGCGCTTCCAATGCGAGCGCGATTGCGAGACCACCAGCGGTCGCGAATCCGGCGCCGCTCCAGCGCGCGTACAGACCGCCGCCGATGCCGATGCCGGCCAGCGCCACCGCCAGCACGAGCGCGAACATGAAGGTCGTGCCGCCGAGGAGCGGCGAGAGCATGCGGTACCAGACCAGTTCCATCAGCAGGAACACGAAGCCGGTGATGGCGGCGGCCGCGCAGATGAGCATCCGCGGCAGCGGTTGCCTCCGCGGAGTTCCTCGGGTTCCTCGGTGTTCCTCGGAGTTCCTCGGAGGAGATGACGCCTCTCCGAGGAACCGAGGAACTCCGAGAAACCGAGGAACCGCTTCGTTGAAGCGTGCGGCCACACCGATCGTGAGATTGAGCGCGGCTGCGACGAACAGCGTCTGCCGGTTGCCGTAACGTTCCAGCAGGATGAATCCCGCGGCGACGGCCCCGGTCACCGCACCGGCGGTGTTCATCGCGTACAGCAACGCCACGCTGCGCCGGCCGGAGTCGCCCGCAACGCTGCGCGCCGCGGCGGAGAGCGTGCCGCCCATGAGAAAGGTCGGCAGCGCGAGCACGAGTGCGGCGAGCACGAATCGCAGCACGATCGAACCGCCCGAAGCGACGTACGCGACGCGGGCCGCGTCAATCAGCCACGGCGTGCATGCCGCGGAGATCGCGATCCCGATCTCGAGCAGGCCGTAGTAGCGGAGCGGATGCTCGTACGCGTCCGCGCGCTTGCCGAGAATCGCGGCGCCCGCGCCGAGACCGCCCATGAAGATCGCCAGCACCGCGGCGCCGGCGAGTGTCGAGGCGCCGAAGACGAGGCGCAGCTCGCGCATCCAGACGGTCTGATAAACGAGCGCGCACAGTCCCGACACGAACAGCAGCGAGGCCACCATCCACGTTTTGTTCATGGCGGAAATGTACGGCCGGATTTCCGCGCGAACTGTGACCGGTGGACATCGCCTCAAACGTTGATGACGTACCGCGCCCCATCCGCCTCGATCCGCACATCCGCAACGCCGAATTTGCGAATCACCTCGGCATTGGTGCGCGTGTGCAACGACGGCTCGAGCGTCGTGAACGTCCCGCCTCCGCCGGCGGCCAACGGCAGCAGCAACTGATCCGCGAGATGCGCGCCCGCGGCGCCCGTGGACTGCAGATAGCGCTCCATCTCCTCGAGCGCGCCGGCCGCGACCTGCTCCGCGCGCACGCCGCGCTGCCCGAAGCCGGTCACGACCTCGGTGACATGCTCGCATTCGGTTTCGAGCATCAGCACATTGCCCGGTCCGGCGGACTTCACGCTCTGTGCCTCGCCCTGCCAGCCGGCGACGGCCAGCTCGCGCTGCGCGATCTCGATCGGCAGGTTCGCGACGATCGCACGCGCGCGCTGCGCGACGATCGCGCCTCGCTCGAGCAGCGAGAGCGATCCGAGCTTCGCCGGATCGATCCGGACGACGATCCGCCCGTCGCCGGCCGGGTAAAAACCGGCGCGCTCCAGCGTCGCGTCCACGTGTGCGCCCATGCGCGCCAGCAGCGGAAGAAACGAGCGCGTGAGGAAGTCGAATGACGGCGACCCGGAGTTGTGCGTGCCGCCTTCGAGCTCGATGACCGAGCGTTCTTCGGCGAGCAGCAGCGGGATCAGGATCGTCTGCAGGACGAGCGTCGTACTGCCCGCGGTGCCGATCGCGAATTTGTAGTGTCCGCCCTTCACCGCGTTCGGCCGGAACGTCAGCTCCTGCGATCCGACGATCGCGCCTTGCACGTCTGCGTCGCCGATCTCCGCCGCCGCGAGGACGGACGTCACGTGCTGGCGCGCCAGACCGGGCGTCCTGCGTCCTGCGCGGATGCGTTCGATGCGGATCGGCGTTTGCGTGATCAGCGACAGCGCGAGCGAGGTGCGGAGGATCTGTCCTCCGCCCTCGCCGAACGAGCCATCTATTTCGAGCATCTCAACCCTTCACGCAAACGACCTGCCGCAGCGTGTGCACGACGTCCACGAGATCGCTCTGCGCATTCATCACCGCATCGATCGGCTTGTACGCCGCCGGCGTTTCATCGAGCACGTCGTGATCCTTGCGGCACTCCACGCCCGCCGTCGCCTTCACGTGGTCGTCGATGGTGAAGCGCTTCTTCGCCTCCGTGCGCGACATGCTCCGTCCCGCGCCGTGGCTGCAGCTGTTGAAGCTCTCCGGATTTCCCTTGCCGCGCACGATGAACGACTTCGCGCCCATGCTGCCCGGGATGATGCCGAGGTCGCCCGCCTGCGCGCGCACGGCGCCTTTGCGGGTGACGAACACCTCTTCGCCGTAATGCTGCTCGATGGCCACGTAGTTGTGGTGGCAATTCACGGCGTCCTCGGTGGTCTCGAACGGCGGCACCGCGCCGCTCTCGCGCAGCGCGCGCACGACCGCCTCCATCATCAGCCTGCGGTTCCACAGCGCGAAGTCCTGCGCCCACTGCACGGCCTCGACATAGTCGTCGAAGTGCGTCGTGCCGTGTTGCAGATAGCCGAGGTTCTCGTCCGGCAGATCGATGCCGGCGGCGCGCATGTCCTTCTTGGCCAGCTCGATGAAGTACGTGCCGATGCGATTGCCGACGCCGCGCGAGCCACTGTGGAGCAGGAGCCAGACCTGCGCGTCTTCATCGAGGCACATCTCGATGAAGTGATTGCCGGTGCCGAGCGTGCCGAGGTGATTGAGATCGTTGCCGCGGCCGAGCTTCGGATGCTTGCGCACGATCTCCTCGTAACGCGGCGCGAGACCGGTCCAGATTTCGATCTGACGCGACGGCGCGTTCTTCCATGCGCCGCGATCATTGCGGCCGCCGTGATCGGTGCGGCCGTGCGGAACCGCCCGCTCGATGGCCGTGCGGATCGTCTTCAAATCGTCGGGCAGCTGCGATGCATTCAGCGTCGTACGCAGCGCCATCATCCCGCAGCCGATGTCGACACCGACCGCCGCGGGGATGATGGCCCGCTTGGTGGGAATGACGCTCCCGACCGTGGCGCCCATCCCCCAATGCACGTCCGGCATGGCCGCGATCCAGCGATAGATGAACGGCATCCGCGCGACGTTCAGCAACTGCTGCCGCGCCGCTTCCTCGACCTGCACGCCCTTCGTCCATGCCTTGATCGGTACGCCGGTGTCGCTTTCGATGAGCTCGTAGTTCATGGCTGCGAAACTACCATGGCGTGCTGCAGCTGACACAGCGGCGCGGCACCATCGCAAGCATCGAGTTGTGTCGCCGCCGCTGTGCAGCTGAGCACAAACGATGGACGATCGCGAAGAACGTGTTAGGCCGGCAGGCGGCACCCGCCGTGGCGGCACGTTCCTTCACCCATCGGGAACTTGAGAAACCGCACGCCGACGTAGAATGACTTCCGCATGATCACGCGAAAATTACGATGCATTGGCGCGATCGTTTTGCTCATCGCAACCGCAGGGTGTCGATCTACTACGGACACCGAGCCGGCTGCCGGCGACATCTATCGACTGGATCGTGCTGGCTTCGTTCAGGAACTGGTGTTCGCGTATGCCACGCGTCCGCAGAAGGAGCCACGCTAATGCAGTCGAGCATTGGTCATGGCCATTGCCAGCCTCGCAGGGTCAGTGGTAGCGAGCTTCACCGCTGAAGCGCCTTCTCCTGCTTCCACAGCGCCTGGCTGTTCGCGAACTTCTATTGTTTCGGTGCGAGATCGCGATACATTTCCGTGAGTCGTTCTCCCGATGAGAAGGTTCAAGCGGTAGCTTCCGGGAACCTGCAGCCGTTTGTCGGCGCGGAACCAGTGGGCGTGCAGAAGGTCAGGTCACGCGACGCTCCAGGCGCGACTGTGATCACTTGTTCGGCAGGTTCGCGATTCGCCATACTTATTACTCGTCATCGTGCATTTACTTGAGAAATGCAGTGCCATCGTCTAATGACTTCCGAGCGCCGCATCGCAGTGGCCGCTGGTACGTACTACCAACCTGGTGATTCACGCGCCACTCATGCGGGCAGTGTGAGATCGTCAGGACGTGCACAATCAACAGGACCGGCGGCGGAACGGTACCTCTCGCGATGCCTTCACCGCGCGCGCGTTAGTGCGGGCAAACGACAGCGGAGATCGGCACGGCGCACAATCAACTAGAATTCGGATGCTCACGTTTGCAATCGTTCTCGCGACGGTTTGCGTGCCGGTGACGCCCTCCGGCTTCTGGTTTTTCGACGACTCTACCGCCGTTGTGTATGGCCGCTGGAACGGGGACATGATGTTCGTGGCCGAGCGCGTGATTCGGGGAGAGGCCAAGGTCCACGAGACGTTCGTGGCCGAGACGGGACCGTGTGCGTATCCGAGAACGGCCGAGCTCTATCTGGTCAGCCGCAACTGCCGGGACGGCAAATGCCGCGTTACCTGGGCGGAGCTTCAGCATGCGCCGCGCCTGCTGAAGTATCTCGAAGCGAGGCACTTCGAGACCCACGAGACCGTGCTTGCGAAAGCGCTGCGCTGGTACGCGGAACAGATCTCGGACGAGGAGTTCGATGCCTGGCTTTCCACGGTGGCGCACAGACATCGCGGCGAACAGGATGATCAGTTCCTGGACGAGCTGATCGTAGAGCTCCGCTGGCTGCTGGAGGAACTGCGTCCGATAACGAGGCGGCATGTTCGTTCTGAGCTGGAGACGTTCGCGAAGATGGCCCGGTCGTTCCCACGAGGAACCGCCAACGAGTTCGACGCAAGGGTCGAGGCTTCAGGCAATGACGACGCCCCCTATCGCGACGACTACGAAGGGGACCTGCTCGACGCGATCAAGAAGATTCGTGAGCGCGCGACTGCGTTAGGGAAGCTCTGAACAAGTCTCCACAAAAGTGATGCGAGCGCGACGCGTCT
>CAMPKJ010000129.1 GCA_946887105.1 uncultured Acidobacteriota bacterium
ATCGACAAGGACAACACCACCCTCGTCACCGACACCGACGACAAGGCCCGCAAGGAGCAGATCGCCGGCCGCGTGAAGCAGATCCGCACGCAGATCGAGGACACCACCTCGGACTACGACCGCGAGAAGCTGCAGGAGCGCCTGGCCAAGCTCGTGGGCGGCGTCGCCGTCATCAAGGTCGGTGCTGCCACCGAGACCGAGATGAAGGAAAAGAAAGCGCGCGTCGAAGACGCGATGCACGCCACCAAGGCTGCGGTCGAGGAAGGCATCGTTCCGGGCGGCGGCGTCGCGCTGCTCCGCGCGGTCGATGCAGTCGACAAGGCCATCAAGACCGGCACGCTTTCCTACAAGGATCGCGACGGCAAAGAGAAGAGCGTGAAGGCTGACGGAGACGTCCGCGTCGGCGCCAACGTCATCAAGCGCGCGCTCGAAGAGCCGTTCCGCCAGATCGTCATCAACGCCGGCCTCGAAGGCTCCGTGCTGCTCAACGAAGTCAAGACCGCCGGCGGCACGAAGGGCTTCGACGCCCGCAACGAAGAAGTGGTCGACATGATCGCGGCCGGCATCATCGACCCGGCCAAGGTCACCAAGCAGGCACTGCTCAACGCCTCGTCGATCGCAGGCCTGATGCTCACCACCGAAGCCCTCATCTCCGAGATCAAGGAAGAAGAGAAAGGCGGCGGCGCCAACGCCGCGGCCGGCATGGGCGGCGGCATGGGCGGCATGTACTAACACTCACAACGCTGCAACGAAAAGGGCGAGCCGCGAGGCTCGCCCTTTTTGTTTTACGGCGCACGAAATGCGACCGCGACGTTGTTTCTCGAGCCGCCGTCCCACACGAAGTCGAACGTGAACCGGAACAGATCGCCGAAGTTGCTCTGGATCCCTTGGCGGTTCACCCGGAAGACGGCGCGGGTGCCACCATTGAACGGGACCGGAAATCTCCTGTTTTTGATGGTGGCTGTGGCGACGCAGTTCGGCAGCGGCCGGCCGCCGTTTGATTGTGCGGTCAGGCGGATCGTCACCAGGAAGGAGTTGAGGTCGATCGCTTCATCGGAATCCGCGGCCACCGCGATGAACTCGCGTCCCGGCGTACCCGGCCGGAACACTTCGCGGAAGATGTCCGCCACCGCCAGCGAATCCCACATGTGCGCGTGACGATCGGCAATCGGATCGGCCACGAACGCACCGATCGGGACGACGATCGTGCGAACGTCCGCTCCCTGGATCCAGGACGCCGACACGAGCGGCACCGTGCCATCGCCTGCGTCTTTCTCCTCCGGCAGAAAGTGAATGTCGTTCTGTTCGAGCACGGCGCCGGGATGCGTCGGCGCGCCCCATCCAACGACGTTCGTGAGCGGCAATTCGAAGTTGCGCGACCGCGTGCCGAGGCGATCGTTCGCGCGTTGCGCCAGGGGGATCGCGTAACCGCGGCGGTCCTCTTTGATCCAGCGGAGATCGACATTCGCGCCCGCCGCATTTCCGTCCAGACCGTGCACGAGTTGCACGTCGCCCATGTCGTTGCGGGCCGGATCGGGCGGAAAGAGATCGTAGGCGGCCTGTGTATGGCCGATCAGGTTCGCGCTTTCGTCCGCGGTCATGAGTGAAATGCCGAGGATCGTTTGGGAACGTCCTTCGTGGACGGCGTACAGAGCTTCCAGCGTGCCGCACCAGGCGCCACCGAACGCCAGCACCTCCTCGATACGGCCGGCGAGCTCCGGATGGCGCTGCAGGAACGCGCGAAAGACGAGCGCGCCCGTCGAATGCACGATGACCACCACTCGCTGCGGGGCGAAGTGCGTCAGGGCGTTTGCGACAGCATCCATGGTCGGCTGCGCATCGACGCCCAGTCTCCAGTCCCAGCCGACCGGCGCGAAGTCGTTGCTCGCTCCGGCATCCGTGATCGTGTATCCGAAGCGCGCCAGGATGTCGTACAGCGATTGGGCCTGTTTGGCGATGTTCAGCACCGAGCGGATCGGCGGTCCCGCCACGAGGTTCCCCGGGATGTCGAGCATGGCGTCGAAGAATTGTTGCTTGCGATCATTGCTGAGCAGCGTGCCGGGCGACGGCGGGAACACGACCTCGTTCGTCGTGGCATCGCGCAGTTCGCTCGCGGGAAATCCAGGGATGAAAATCACAGGCTTGAGCATGTCGACACTCCTTCCACGATGAGAGAGCCACGCCTGCCGTTTTCTCAGTGTCCGTCGAGCTCGGCCAGCAAACCTGCATCCACCTTCGTGCGCACGGTCCTGCGATCGACTCCCAGCTTCTCGGCGACCTGCGAGTAGTTGCGCGTGTTCGCGTACAGCAGCGTGCAGTAGTGGCGCAGAAGATCGTCCGCGGTGAAGGCGCCGGAGAGCATCCCGCGGGTGATGCGCAGGCGGGCGTCCGAAGGCACCGCGGCCGCGGGCCGGTATTCGCCGCGCAGCAACACGCTGCGCACGCACTGCTCGAGCTCGCGGAAATGGCCCGGCCAGCGATAGTCGCGGCCCGGCGATCGCGCGATCGCCGCCAGCACTTCCGCCGTCAGCTCTTCCGCTTCATCGGCGCCGGCCACGCGCGCACTGATGAAGCGGACCAGATGCGCGAGCTCGCCCTCGCTGCCGGCGAGTTGCTCGTGCAGCGCCGGCGTCGCGATCGCGTCGGCGCACAGGCGATAGAAGAAGTCCTCGCGGAAGCGGCCCTTGTCGATCTCCGCGGCCAGATCGCGATTCGTGGCGGTGATGATCTTGCCGTCGAATCGCCGCGTGGACGTCTCGCCGATGCGCTGGAACGTGCGCGACTGGATCACGCGCAGCAGCTTGACCTGCACGGACGGCTCGACCTCGCCGATCTCGTCGAGGAACACCGTGCCGTGTGCGCCGCACGAGTCGAGGAACCCCGTGTGGTCGCCCACCGCGCCGGTGAACGATCCCTTGCGATGGCCGAACAGCTCCGACTCGATGAGCGTCGGCGACAGCGCGGAGAGATTGAGCCCGACGAAGGCACCGCTCGCGAACCGCTCGCGCTTCTCGTCGAACGGGATGAACCGCGACAGTCCGATCGCGCGCGCGACCAGCTCCTTCCCCGTCCCGGTCGGCCCGGTGATCAGCGTGGCCACATCGCCCATGCGCGCGTAGAGCGAGCGGCGGTAGCGGCGCATGTCGAAGCTGAAGATCGACTGCCATACCGCGGCGCGGAGCCGCGCTGCCGGCAGCGAGCGGCCGACGATGTTGCGAAAGATGTGATGAAACGCGCGTCGAACCTGGAAGAGACAGGCGAAGAGATGCGCCGCATCGGCGCGGTCGTCGAGGTATGCGATGACATCCGCACGGAAGCGCGGGTAGAACGGGACGCGCTCGGTTTGCCCACTCTCGGCCAACTCGAGGAACGCCTCGCGATAGCGCTCGTACAGCATGTAGACCACCACGTCGTCGTGCAGCACGAGATCGCTGTCCGACGGAATGATCCCGCCGCGTAACCGCTCCTGCAGCGTCTCGACGAGCGCAGCGCACTTCGCCGAAATCGCGTCGATGTTGTCCTTCCGCTGCAGATCCGGCTCGAGATTCCAGTACGGCTGACTGGCGACATAGGCATCGGCGAGGATGCGGCGCTCGTGATCGATGCGCTGCTCGAGGAACGGGTTGACGTACACCAGCGCGGCCAGGTCGGTGGCGAGAGAACGTTCGGCGTCATCGCGGAAGAGCGGCATACGCTCAATGTGCAGCAGCGATCATCCTGTGTCCACTGCGATCGCACGATGCGCTCGTAAGTTACTGAAAAGGCGTACCGCGTCACATGGCAGCACCGTCGCTTTGTGGGGCCGATCCCAGGAGGCACCCATGAAACGCTTTTCATTCATCCTGATGCTGATCTTCGCCGCCCAGGCAGCTCTCGCGGCCGGCACGCTCACCCCCGCCGGCTCCCCCGACCAGCCCATCCAGATCAAAGAACACCTCGTCGACGTGCAGATCGACAACGGCTTCGCGCGTACCGAAGTCACCCAGATCTTCTTCAACCCGAACGCACAGGATCTCGAGGCCGTTTACGGGTTCCCCGTCCCCTCGAGCGCAAGCCTCTCCGAGATCACGATCTGGAGCGGTGAGCGCGTGCTCGAAGGGGAGGTGATCGAGGCGCAGGAAGCGACGCGCGTGTATACCGAGGAGCGCGATGCCGGCAACGACGCCGGCCTCGGCGAATGCGCCTGCACGAAGCCGAAGGACGAGGTCGAGTACGTCTCGTACAAGTTTTCGATTTCGAACGTGCGCGCGAACAGCGAGACGAAAATCCGCTTCGTCTACTACCAGCCGCTGAAGATCGACACTGGCGTCGGCCGCTACATTTACCCGCTCGCCGACGGCGGCACCGACGAAGTCGCGAAGTCGTTCTGGACGCGCAATCCCAAAGTGGAGCAGCGCTTCGCGGTCAACGTCGAGTTGAAGTCGGGCTATCCGGTCGACGAAGTGCGCGTGCCGGGCGCCGAAGCGGAAGCGCAGATCACCAAGCTCGCCGAGGGCCACTACAAAGTCGCGCTCGACCGCACGGCCGGAGATCTCTCCCGCGATTTCGTCTTCTACTATCGCCTCGCGGACGACCTGCCGGGACGCGTCGAACTGCTCGCGTATAAGCCGAAGGCGAACGAGCCCGGCACGTTCATGCTCACGGTCACGCCCGGCGTCGACCTCGCGCCGGTCACCTCCGGCGGCGACTACATCTTCGTGCTCGACGTCTCCGGCAGCATGGCCGGCAAGCTGGCCACACTCGCCAGCGCCGTCGAGCAGACGCTGACGCAGTTCAAGCCGGCGGATCGATTCCGCATCGTCGTTTTCTCCGACAGCGCACGCGAGCTCACCAGCGGCTTCGTCACCGCCACTCCGGAAAACGTCACCCAGTGGACCGATCGCGTGAAACAGCTCCAGTCCGAAGGCGGCACGAACGTCTACGAAGGCCTGGAGAGAGGATTCGCCAGCGTCGAGGCCGATCGCGCAACCAGTGTTCTCCTCGTCACCGACGGCGTGACCAACGAAGGCATCGTCGATTCGAAGGAGTTCTACAAGCTCCTGAAAGCCCACGACGTGCGCGTGTTCGGATTTCTCATGGGCAACAACGCGAACTGGCCGCTGATGCGTCTCATCGCAGAAACCAGCGGCGGCTTCTACGCGGCGGTCTCGAACGACGACGACATCATCGGGCAGATCCTCCTCGCGAAGAGCAAGATCATGAGCGAGGCGCTGCACGACGCGAAGCTGGAGATCAAAGGCGTGCGCACGTTCGACACGACCGGCGAAGTGACCGGCAAGGTCTATCGCGGACAGCAGCTCGTGATCATGGGCCGCTACGACAAAGGTGCTCCCGCCGACGTCGCGCTACTCGCGCGCATGACCGGCAAGGACGAGAAGTACACGACCCGCTTCGACTTCCCCGAGACGGCCACCGAGTATCCCGAGCTGGAGCGGATCTGGGCGATGGAGCAGATCGAACAGGCCGTGATGAAGGAGACCGCCGGACTCCTGCCGCCCGCGGAGTCGGAGTCGATGATTCGCGACCTCGGTGTGAAGTACCAGCTCGTCACCGACTACACGTCGATGGTCGTGCTCGCGGACGACGTCTTCGAGAAGCGCGGCATCGCGCGAAACAACAAAGAACGCATCGGCGTCGAGCGCGGCGCGCAGGCCACGCGCGTGACCGCGCCGCCGGTCAATCGCCGCGCCGACCACCAGAAGCCGATGTTCAACGGCCGCTCGCACGGTCTCAAAGGCGGAGGCGCGTTCGATCCGATGATGGTCCTTCTCGCACTGACCGCGGCGCTGGCGGCGTTGCACACCCGTCGATGAAGACCACGCTCACGCTGACGCTGGTGGCGCTCGCCGCCGCGCTGATCGACGGCTCGATCCTCGAGCTTCAGCGCGGCGGCGATGCATGGCGCATCGTCACCTGTCATTTCACGCACTTCACGTACGAGCAGCTCGCGTGGGACACGCTCGCTTTCCTGGGCCTCGGGATGGCCTGCGCACGGCGGGACTGGCCCGCGTTCCGCGCGACGCTGCTCGCCAGTGCGCTGCTGATTCCGCTCGCGGTGCTCGCGTTCGATCCGCGCATCGACACGTACCGCGGCCTGTCGGGCATCGACTCCGCCCTCTTCGCGCTGCTGATCGTGTCGACGCGCAACGTCCTCCTCGGCGTGCTGTTCGCGGCGAAGATCGCGTTCGAGCTGGCCACCGGCAGCGCGGTCTTCGCGGGCGACGACTTCGCGGTCGTGCCGGTGGCGCACATCGCAGGCGCGATCGTCGGCGCAGTCGTCGCGACATGCCCTTTTTCAACGCGGGCCCGAACTTTGCTCTCCTTCGCCCAAACTTCAAAGAGAGAAGGATGAGCCAGCAAATGAGCGTCCGACGTACCGTGGCCATGATTCGCCTGATCGTGATCGGCGGCCTGATCACTCTCCTCACGCTTCCCGTCGTCGCGTCGCAGCCGGCATCCGGCACGCTCTTCGCGGGAAGCACGTCCGCACTCAATTGGACGGGAACCGGCATCGGCGGCGCGTCGCCGGAAGCGGAGACCACCTGCATCGAAGGGGTGAACTGCGACACGTTCCTGCTCACCTTCGGCGGCACGGCCGCCGACTGGAACGGCAAGAGCGTGCGCGTGTCGCTCTCCTGGCTGCTTCCCCTCACCGACTACGATCTCTACATCCACAAGGACTCCATCACCGGCCCGATCGTGGCCACATCTGCGCAAGGGACCACCACCGCGGAGTCGGCCGACATCAACGTCGCCGCGACCGGCACCGGCACCTACGCCGTGCGCATCGTCTACTTCGTCGCGCTCGCCGATCAGTACTCCGGCCGCGCCCAAGTCGTCACCGCCGCACCCGACATCCCGGCGGCGCCTTCGTCCGCACCCGCGCCGGCGTACAAGAACTTCGCGGCGCCCGCGCCACTCGGGCAGGGCGCAGGAGAGCCGACGCTCGGCAACAACTGGGCGACCGGCAGCACGATGTTCATCGCCGGTCTCGAAACGCTGCGCGTGAACTTCGACGACGCAGCCGGCACCGCGAACTGGATCGAGCGCTCCGGCCTCACCACCTCGATCACCACCTTCGATCCGATCCTCTTCACCGACTGGCGGACGAACCGCACGTTCGTTTCGCAGCTCCTGCCTGCGAAGATCAGCCTGATGGCCTTCACCGATGACGACGGCGAGACGTGGTCGCCGAGCATGGGCGCCGGCATCAACTCCGGCGTCGATCATCAGACCGTCGGCGGAGGTCCGTTCAAGCCGGGCGTGTTGTTGCGCGGTCCGCTGACCGCATATCCGAACGCCGTCTATTACGCCTCGCAGGACATCGGCCTGGCGGAGATCGCACTGAGCCGCGACGGCGGCACGACGTTCGACGTGGCCGTGCCGATGTGGAATCTCACGCAGTGCAACGGACTGCACGGCCACATCAAAGTCGCGCCCGACGGCACGGTGTACGTGCCGAACAAGAACTGCGGCGGACAGCAGGCGGTGGCCGTCTCCGAAGACAACGGCCTGACGTGGGCCATTCGCCCGGTTCCCGGCAGCACGGCCGGCGCGACCGATCCATCGCTCGGTGTCGGCAGCGACGGCACGATCTATTTCGGCTTCGTGAACACCGACGGCACCGCGCGCGCGGCCGTCTCGCACGATCGCGGCCTGACCTGGTCGACGCCCGCGAATGTCGGCTTCAGCCACAACGTGCGCAATGCCGTCTTCCCCGCCGTCACCGCCGGCGATGCCGATCGCGCCGCATTTTTCTTCCTCGGCAGTTCCACGGCCGGCGCAAACGGCATCGGTACCGACATGGCGTTCGACGGCACCTGGTACGGCTACATCGCCACCACGTACGACGGCGGCGCGAGCTGGGTGACGGTCAACGCCACGCCGAACGATCCAATCCAGCGCGGCGTGGTCTGCACACACGGCACGACCTGTCCCTCGGGCACGCGCAACCTGCTCGACTTCAACGATCTCGAGATCGATGCCAGAGGCCGCCCGTTGGCCGCGTACGCCGATGGCTGCGTCAGCGCCGATTGCCGCGCCGGCGTCGATCGCAGCGGTTCGGCCGGAACGCCCGACGGCAAGATCGACAGCTACGACAACGACGGCTCCGACGTCGGCACGATCATCCGCCAGAGCGGCGGACGAACGCTCTTCGCCGCATACGACGAACCGTCGGCGCCATCATCTCTCTATGCCGCTCCGACCAAGACCAAGGTCACTCTCGGCTGGGCCGACAACTCCGCGAACGAGTCCGGCTTCATCGTCGAGCGCTCCCTCTCTTCGACGAGTGGATTCGCGCAGATCGGCACCACGAACGCGAACGGCAGCAACTTCGTCGACGGTTCGGTCACGCGCAAGAAGACCTACTTCTATCGCGTGAAAGCGGTGAACGGGAACGGTGCGTCGGCGTTCTCGAGCGTGGTGAGCGCGTACGTGAAGTGATGCGTGTTCGCGCGTTTTTCATCCTGCTGCTCGCCGGTTGCGCCACCACGCAACCGGCAACGCAGCAGATCCCGGACATCCTCGGCGTGCGCCTGGACATGCCCCGCGATGCAGTACGGAGCACCCTGTCCACCGTCGGCACGTTCGAGCGCGAAGAACGCAAACGGCAGGAAGTGTGGAGCGTGCGCGACCCGCGCTTCACCTCGCTGATCATCGGATACGACCCTGAGTGGAACGTCCGCTACGTCACCGCCGTCGCCAATCCAAACGGCGCGCCGGTGACGTACACGGATGTCCTCGAGGTCTCCGCCGCCGAACATCGCTCCGCCGGCGGTTCGCACACGTACACATGGAAAACCGGCAGCCCGCCGTACTACGTCATCGCCATCGGCGGACCGGAACGGGTCTCCTACCTTTCGCTGAAGAAGGATCCCGTCGCGGACTGACGGCCCCGCTGTCGCCTTCTCCCACTGCTGCGGGAGAAGGCTACTCGTCACTGCGCGACCTCACTTCGCGAACTGCGCGAAGATCACCACGTTGCCCGCGCCGTCGCGGATGAACGTCTCCGTCGCGCCGTAAGGCGTGGTGCGGCGTTCCACGAAGACTTCGGTTCCGGATGGGAGCTTCGCCACCACCGCGTCGAGATCGTCGACCTCGATGAACAGCGACGTCCCGCCGGGCGGTACCGGACCTTCGAGCACGCGCGGCTCGTCAGCACGGACGCTGTCGATGGTCTGCATCATCAGCTCCGCGTTTTCGCGCGCGAGAATCACGAAGCCCAACCGCTCGCCGTGCGGCACCTCGGCGGTACGAGCGAAGCCGAGCGCCTCCCAAAGCGGCAGCAGCGGCTCGATGGCAGGAACGACGAGAACTGGTGTGATTTTCATGGACGCAACATAGCGCCCGCGCCCGTTCCGCGATTGGAAAATTGGAACGCGTCCGGCGTCGTGCCGGCCAGCTCGCGAAACTCGGCGATGAGATGCGACTGATCGTAGAAGCCGTGCTCGAGCGCGACCTCCGCCCATCCGCGCGTGCGTGTGCCGAGCTGCTCGGTGAGCCGGCGGAAACGCACCACGCGCGCGAACGTCTTCGGCGGCACGCCGACGTGATGCAGAAACTGGCGCGCCAGGTGCTGGCGCGAGATGCCGATCTCGCGCGCCAGCGGATCGATGCGCACGTTTCCGCGATGGGCAACGATGCGTGCGATCGCGGCGTCGACGCGGCGGTCGCGTTCCGGATCCAGCCGGCGCAGGAGCTCCGTCTGGAGCCTGGCCATGAAATCCGGATGCTCGATCGCGCCGTCGCTCCAATCCCGCCAGATCGCGCCGAGCGGCACGCGCGCATCCGTGACCTCCGCCAGCGGCATGCGCAGAAACGCGGCCGCGCGTCCCGGATTGAAACGCACCCCGATGAGCGACGACGGGCCGCCCGGCGGCAAGATCAACGGCCGCGTCATCGTCCCGACGACCGCGCTCTCGCCGGCGGTGAGATCGAAGACGAGATCCGTGCAGCCGTCGGGGAGGATGCGGTGTTCGGGCTCCGCTGTCGCGGACGTGCGCGTCCAGATGCACTCGACCCATGGGCGGAGAGCAGCGGACGGCCGACGCTCGACGTACGTCACGAAGAAAGTCTACGCGCTGTCATCCCGAGCGTGCTGTGCGTCATCGTCAGCTGCGCGTCCTTCGCGTCGTAACGGAACAGATCCGTCCCGTAGCCGTCGAAGTGCGTTCCGAAGATGAAGTACAGCACGTCGCGATCGGTCGGATGCGGGGCCATGGCCGGACCGTTGACGAGCTTCACGCCCGGCTGCTCGTCGACCACCGCGCGGAACGTCGCGCCGCCGTCGTCGGAGAGATAGATGTGCCGTCCGTGCGATGCGTGGCCGGTATTCGACTGCTCGTTGTCGATCGCGAACGCCCACACGCGATTGCCGTCCACCGGCGAGAACACCAGGTGGAACACATTCGCGCCGCCGTTGCCGAAGCCGGTCGCCGGCGTCCAGTTGCGGCCGCCGTCGCGCGAGAGATACGCGCCGTTCGTGACCGTCCCCACCAGGATGCGGTCGAGATCGTGCGGATCGAATGCGAAGCGATAGACCAGCGCCGCCTCGATCTTCGTCCCGAGCGCATTCCACGTTTCGCCCGCGTCGACGCTCTCCCACAACGTTCCGTCGGAACCGCCGGCGCGCACGCGGTCGGCGTCTGCCGGATCGACCGCGACACCGACGAACTCCACCGGCTGCCGCAGCTTCACCGCGCCGCGCGCGTCATAGCGCACGAAGAACAACCGGTTCTCCGACCACGCGTACACACGGCCACCGCGCGCGGGCTCGAGCTTCGGCGGAAAGTCGGCGCCTTCGACCGTCGCGGCAACGCGCCACGAACAACCGGCGTCATCGGAGATCAGCAGATCGTCGCCGCTCCACGCCACCAGCGTATCGGCCTGGTCGATCATCGCCGCCAGACCGTACGTGTATGCGATCGGCTGCGGCGCGGCCGCGAACGGCGTCAGCGTGGAGCCTTCGTTGCGGGTGAACGTCACCGCCGAGTTGCCGGTGACCATCGAGCACGGCGGATAAAACTCGCGCGGCGAGACGGCGCGGCGCCGCGCTGCAGCAGGTAAAGCGAGAAGGAGCAGAAGAGAGAGAAAGAAAGAAGAACGGCGTTTCATGCGGCCGCGCATCTTACCGTCCCATTTCGCGCGCCACGCTCAACATCTCGTCACGAATTTCCTGACGTCGTGTCACGAGACGCGCGTGTCCGTAGCTGCGGAACATGCGATACCGCAAAGCGCGAAAATCACCTGATAAATCCCTCATTTCCTCCATGATGCGCAGCGCGAGATAACCGAGCAGCGGAACGAAAAACAAAGCTCCGGCCCCAGGGATCGCACCGAAACGCCAGCCGATCAAAAACGCCATCGCGATGTACGTCACCGGGTACAGCGCCAGCGCAGCGAGGAACTTCACCGTGGCCATCATGTTGCGCTCGCCTTTGGAGAAGCGTTTCGTCAGCGCGTCGACGAGCAGGTACGCCGGCCAGTGGCCGATCGCGCCGACCAGTGCAAACGGCAACAGCAGCAACGTCAGCAGCAGATGCCCGGCGTCGATCCGCGGCTGCAACTCGTGCACGTCGATCCGGGCCGTGCGCAGCTCCGCCTCCAGGCGCGCCATCGCATGCTCGAGCTTCGCCAATCGCCGCGGATCGGTCCTGCTGAGATAGTGATAGCCCTCCAGAAAGCGGCGCCGCAGATCGAACTCCTCGATCACCGGCTGATCCTCGTCGGCGGTGAAGATGTTCTCCGCGCGCGCAATCAGCTCCAGCGCCGTGTGCGACTCCGCCTGCAGCGTCACCGCGTCAAGACCCGCATCGATCGCCGCGGTCAGACGATCGACGTCATCGACCGGCGGCTCGCCTTCCATCCCGAGCGGCTGCACGTGAATCGGCTCGCCGAACAGCACCAGCACCGAGCTGCGAAACGCGTGCTTCTCGGTGTAGTAGATCCCCGTCGGGATGACGGTCATCGCTTCGACGTTCGCGCCGAGCGCGATGCGCGCCGCGCCCGTCTTCAGCTCCCGCAGCTTCGGGTCGTCATGCGTCGTCCCCTCCGGGAAAATGGCGATGCTGCCGCCGTGCTGCAGCACCTCGCGCGCGCGGGCGAACATCTGCGCATTCGCCTCCGCGAGCGAGCGATTGCCAACCTCCTGCTTGCGATAGACCGGAATCGTGTCGAACGCGCGCACGATCGAGCCGATGATCGGATAGCCGAACAGCGGCGCCTTCGCGAGAAACGAAACGCGCGCCGGCGCGAAGCAGAGCAGGAACAGCGGATCGACCAGACCGTTCGGATGATTGACGGCGAACACGACCGCGCGTGAAGAAGGAACGCGCTCCATTCCGAGCAGTTCGATGCGCCGGAAGAAGATGCGAAGACAGAAGCGAAAGAAAGCGGTGATCGCGCGTCGCATGCTCAGGATGCGGGAGCGGCCTTCCCCGCCGTGTACGCCGCATAGCTCCAGATCAAGCCGGACACCAGCATCGCCACCGTCACGATCAGAATGCCACGCTCCAGCGAGCTCGCATCCGACAGCGCGCCGATCAGGGCGGGCGATGGGATGTCACCGAGGAAATGCATCACGAACACCGACAAACCGACCGCGGTGGCGCGCTCCAGCGGCGACACCACGTTCACGATCGCGGAGTTGATCGGACCGGTGCACATGAAGATGAGCACCTGCGCCACCGTCAGCGCGGCGAGGTAGACCGGCTTCTCGCGATGCACGAGTCCGAGCAGCGCGATCGGCGCGGCGAACAGTGTGGCCAGGCCGGACACCCACAGATACGACTGTTTGGTCTTCGACAGCAGCTTGTCGCCGAGCCATCCGCCGAAGAACGTGCCGACGAAGCCGGTCACCATCACCATCGCGCCGAACGTCACCGTCGCATCGGCACGCGACATCCCGCGCGCGCGCTCGAGAAACGCGGGCATCCAGAAGCCGAGGCCACCGAGCGCGAACGTGTACGCCGCGTAGCCGAGCACCGCCAGCACGTACGGCCGATTGCGGAGCAGATCGCGATAGGCGTTGCCGGACACGCGCGGCACGTGTGCGTCCTGCTGGCCGCGCGGCGGATCTTTCACGACGAGCACGAGGAGCGCCAGGAGAATCCCCGGAAATCCCGCCAGCCAGAACGCGGCGCGCCAGCCGAAGTGATGATCGGCCAGGCCGCCGAGGACGTAGCCGGCCGCGGAGCCGATCGGAATCGCGGAAAAGAACACGGCGAACACGCGTCCGCGGCGCTCGATGGGAAAGAGATCCGAGAGGATCGCCGGCGCGATCGTCCCGTACGCCGCCTCCCCCACGCCGACGGTCGAGCGGGCGAAGAAGAGCGTCCAGAAGCCGCGCGCGAATCCCGCCAGCCCGGTGGCCAGGCTCCAGATCGCGACGCCAAGGGCGATCAGCGGCGGGCGCGCGCGCCGATCGCCTAACGTGCCGAAGATCGGCGACGTCATCGCGTAGACGATGATGAAGCCGGTCCCGATGATCCCCAGTTGCGTATCGCTCAACCCCAGCGCGTGCTTGATCGGCTCGATCACCGCCGCCACGACCCAGCGGTCGATGTAGTTGAAGAGATTGATGAGGGTGAGGAT
>CAMPKJ010000130.1 GCA_946887105.1 uncultured Acidobacteriota bacterium
TTCTTCGTTTCCTGCGCCGACAACGTCGCAACGACTACCGCTGCCGCAACCGCGAGTCCGAGCAGAGCCAGCACGCGCACGACTATTCATCCTCCGCGACGAGCAGCTTCCAGTTCTCCATCGGAGGTTTGGCCAGGCCGTAGGTCTGGGTGGTGTCGAAGTTCGTGACGATGTGGAAGAGGCGCTGCGTGGCGGGCATGTTGCCGGCCTGCTCGAAGCGCTGATTGAGGTAGTACGGCGGGATGCTCTGGTAGTAGAGCTTCGCGGAGATCTGCAGCGAATCGGTGTCGGTGCCCGCGGGCAGCGCGACCTGATAGCGCACGACGCTTTGTCCATTTGCGCCGAGCGGATCGGCGTAATGCGCGTCGGCGCCTACGCCATCCGGGCGCGTCTCTTCGAGCGGCGCGCCGAAGAACATCTTCGGATCGGGTCCGGCGAACGTCCATCCGCGCGGCAGGATGCGGTTGTCCTTGAAGTGCACGTCCTGGCGGATGAAGCTGGTGGTGAACTTCCCGTCCGCATCCTTGAGCAGTTCTTCGTAGATCTGCACCTGGTCGTCGCGCGAGATCGGATTGCCGGGCGACCAGTAATGCGGCTGGTACGCCATGCCGTTCGGCCCGCGCGAGCCGACGTACTCGGATGGCAGCGGACGATCGTTCCGGTCGACGATCACTCCCGCTTCGTTCGTGCGGCCGGACGCGAAGAGCATCTTGCCGTTGCCATCGCGCACGACGAACTCGATGAATGCGCGGCGGAAGCTCACCCCGCTCGGGAATCGATGTCCGGTGAGATTCGTGACAGCGACGTCGGAGGTCATCGTCAAAGTGCCATCCGCATTCTTCGTGAACGCCGGCGCGCCCGCGGCGATGGTGGCGGTCTCGTTCAACGCCACCTCGACGAAGTTCGCCATCACCGTGGGGATGTTCGAGAACCAGGTCTTCTCCGAGCAGCCGCTGGCCATGTAACTGCACGTGCGCACGCCGAGGAGATTGCTGAACTGCGAGAAGAATCCGAGGAGGAACGCGTTCAGGCCCTGGAACTGATGGCGCACGTAGCCGGTGGTGCGCACCGGCACGTTCAACTCCGCGTTCGGCGCGCGATGTTCGGCGGCCGGATACTCGTTGTCCTCTACCGCGGCGATCTTCGTCTGCACCACCTTGCCGCCGAAGGTCGGTTTCATGTGGCAGTCCTGACAGGTCTGCGGCTGCGGACCGATCTTGCCGATCTCGTTCTGGAACGAGCTGTTGAGCCACTCGAGATACGTCCCCTGCTCGAACGAACAGCGGCCATCGCCGAGCGGACAGTTGTCGTACGGATCGGGACCGTGCCCGGAACGTGCGTCGACGTGCGCGTCCGACTTCGCGTCGAGCACCGGCAGGTTGATCGCGTGGCACGTCCCGCAGATCCGCGAGTCCTTCATGTACGTGTCGTGGACCGGCGTGATGCCGAGGCCGTTTTTCATCGGCGGCGTGGACGGATTCTCGAATGGACCGCCCAACTCCTCCGGCTTCGTGTAGAGGAACGCGCCGGTGATGGTGGTCTTGAGGAACTCGGGCAGTGGCGTGTCATCGCGCTTGATGTGATGGCAGACCGTGCAGCTCACGCCGTCGCGTGCCAGCGCGCCCGACTCGAAGTGCTCGCTGTGCTTGTCGGTCTCGTAGATCCATTGCGGCTCGAACAGCTTCTTGCCGCCGGAGTCGAGTTTCAGCTGGCGCTGCCCCATCGCACCGTGGCAGCTGAAGCAGAGATCGACCACCTGCGCGGTCTTCTTCGGATCGCCGAGCGTGTTCAGGAACGCGATCTCGCTGTCGAGCTGCGTGAAGAAGACCGGATCGCGTCCGGCCAGACCCATCGGCGACCAGCGCCACTCCCCGTACGGCGACAGATCGGCGGTGACCTTGCCGTTCGCGTCGGTCACGAGCATCACGTTGCCGTACGTGTTTCCGGCGTGGCAGCCCATGCACTGGTCGGACGTCACGAAGAGCTGCGGGTTGCCGTGCGGTGAGACGATGTGATCGTAGTTCTCGCCGGGAAGCGGCCGCGGTTTGAAGTCGGGCGCGGCCGGACGCGTGGTCAGAAACTCGAGCAACTCCTTCGTCGGCGTCGAGACCTTGCCCGCGACGGCGGCCATCTTCGCGGTGTCGTTGCGCGGGTGATTCGCTTCGCCCGGATCCTGCGGGTCGTGTGCAGCCGTCGTTTGCGCCGCGGGGGGCGTTGCCGGAGGCCACGGCGCACGCCACGAACCATCATCGCGGAACGTCAGGTAGTCGCCCGGCAGGCCTTTGATGTTGTTCGCGGCCGTGAACGTCAGCTCCTTCTCCGCGGAGCCGTGGCAGCGCAGGCAATAGAGACCGAACCCGGAGTTGACGACCGGGAACGGCGCGTCGTACGTGTCGAACTGCATCCCCTGAAAGAGCTCGGCCCAGAACCAGCCGTCGGCGGAGCCCTTCGAGTCGCGGACCATGACCGTCCAGTCGGCGTTGCCGTTGAAGAACCAGTCGTCGATCTGCTGCTCGGTCATCCCCGCGAACTGCGCCGCCGGCGTGTTGCTGAACTGCTCTTTGATGATCATGGCCCGGTCGTCGATCGCGCCCTTGCGGCCGTTCTGCACCCACTTCACCGCCGCCGGCGAGTACCAGATGCGCACGACCGGATGCGTGCCGTAGTAACGGCCGTTGATGTACGGGCCGGTGTCGCGCAGTGCCTTGTCGACGCACCATCCGAGCTCCCGGTACTTCCGGCTGTTCAGGAACTCGAAGAGCAGGCGCTGATACGCGGCCGGGTCTTTGTCTTTGGAGAGTGTGTGCGGCAGCGGCAGGCCGGCTTCTTTGCCGCCGGCGCAGGGAAAGGATGCCTTGCTCGCCGGCGCCGCACTCGCGGAGAAAATGGCGAACGACAGGGAGATGACGATCGCGAAGATTTTCATGCAGCGATAATGGTCGCATGCATTCGGCGTTACTGGTCCTCGCTCTACTCGATGTGGGCGGGTACATCGCGGCGCGCGGCGTGAACGCGACCGGACCGGCGTCGTGGCTCGAGCGCGGTTGGGGGCGACTCGAAGCAGGCGGCGATCGCGATGAGTTTTTCGGCACCGCGCAGTTCGGAGTGGATTGGACGCCGAACGAGCACTTCGATCTGCACGTCAGCGGCGCGGGACGTCACGATGCACTCGGCACCGGTGCAGGAATCGTCGAAGCATACGTCGATGCGCGCGCGTCGTTCGGACTGGACGAGCTGCAACTGCGCGCCGGACAGTTCTTTCTCCCAACGTCGCGCGAGAACAAAGAGGAGCTGTGGACATCGCCGTACACGGTCAACTTCTCCGCGCTCAACAGCTGGATCGCCGAAGAAGTGCGCCCCATCGGCGTCGATCTGCAGTACCGGCACGTGACGGCGCGCGGTCACGCGATCACCACCGCGGCGACGGCGTTCCAGGGCAACGACTCGATGGGCGCGCTGCTGGCGTGGCGCGGTTGGGCGATCGGCAATCGGCTGTCGACGTACGACGAGGTGCTGCCGCTCCCGCCGGTGCCGTTCTTTCCATCGCAGCGCGCGGACGGCACGAAGCCGTTCGGCTCCGATCTCGACGGGCGGCCCGGCTACTCCGCCCGCGTGCGCTACTCGGTGCCGCAGCGCGCGAACGTGCAGTACTCGTACGTCGACAATCGCGGCGACCGCGATCTGCACCGCGGGGAGTATGCCTGGGCCACGAAGTTCCATCTCCTCGGCGCGGAGCTCGGCAACGACCGCTTCACGCTCGCCTCCGAGTACATGCGCGGCTCGACCGGCATGGGGCGTGCGCCGATCTTCGTCGACGCCGATTTCTTCGCCTGGTACTTGCTCCTGTCGGGCAAGAGCGGCCGCAATCGCCTGACCGCGCGCTACGAGCTGTTCAATACCGAGGAGCAGGACTTTTCGATCGCCGAGCGGAACGAGGAGAACGGCCGCGCGTGGACGCTGACCTGGATGTTCGACGTGTCGGCGCCGCTCCGCCTGGCCGCGGAGCTGACGCAGGTGGTCGGCGACCGGCCGGGAACGCCCGATCCGGACGGGCGCGGCGTGACGCTCGAAGCGCGGTATCGATTCTGAATGAGAATCGCCCTCGCCCTCGCCCTCGCTCTCTCGTGTCACTCTGAAACTCCCGGTCCTCCTGCGCCGGCGCCGCGCGAAAAAGAATCCGCCGCGTTCGACGTCCTCATCCGCAACGGCACGCTCATCGACGGCACCGGCTCTCCGCGCCTGCGCGCCGACATCGCCATCCGTAACGACACCATCGCCGCCATCGGCGATCTCGCGAACGCGCCGGCAACGGTCACCATCGACGCAACGAACCACGTCGTCGCGCCCGGCTTCATCGATCTCCTCGGCAACTCGCAAGCGGCCGTGCTCATCGATCCGAGACTGGAGGGAAAGATCCGCCAGGGCGTGACCACCGAGGTCACGGGCGAAGGGCATTCGCCGGGACCGCAGAACGACGTCATGCTCGCGGAGATGGAGCGCACCAAGCCGAAGGGCTGGCCGCGCGTCACCTGGCACACGCTCGGCGAGTTCATGTCCGTCGTCGAGCGGCGCGGCTCCGCGCTCAATTTCGCGTTCTACGTCGGGGCCGCGAATCCGCGCGAGATGGTCCTCGGGCACGCCGACCGCGCTCCGAATGCCGCGGAGCTGCGGCGCATGGAAGCGATCGTCAAGCAGGCCGTCGACGAAGGAGCGGTCGGACTCTCGAGCGCGCTCATTTATCCGCCCGGACGCTTCGCGCGCACCGAAGAGCTGATCGCGATGGCGCGCGTGGCCGGCTCGTACTGGACACACCTGCGCAACGAGGCCAACAACATCGACGCCGCGATCGACGAGGCGATCCGCATCGGACGCGAGGCGAAGGTGCCGGTGAACATCTTTCATCTGAAGATCGGCGGACAGCAGAACTGGGGACGGATGCCGTCGATCATCCGGAAGATCGAAGCGGCGCAGAAGAGCGGCGTCGACATCGCGGCGAACATCTATCCGTTCATGGCCACGTCGACCGAGCTCACCTCGATCGTGCCGGCGTGGGCGCTTCAGGGCAGCTACGTGATTTTCGTGCATGGCGTGCTGCGCAATCCCGAGGCACGGGCGCGCGTGGCGAAAGAACTGCGCGAGGGACGTCTGCGCGATGGCGGCGCATCGTCGATCGTCATCCGCGGCAATCCGAGCAAGCGGCTCGACGCGATCGCGAAGGAGATGAACGTCGATGCGGCCGAGGCCGTGCTGCGGCTCTTTGAATCGAACGAGAAATCGCCGGTCGCGATCTTCTTCTCGCTCAGCGAAGAGGACATGAAGACCGCGCTCGTGCAGCCATGGGTGGCATTCGGCTCCGACAGCGGCGCCGTGGTCGGCGAGATGCGCGAGCGCGGCGCGCATCCGCGTGCATACGCCACCTTCTCGCGCGTCCTCGCAAAGTACGTGCGCGACGAGAAGGTGCTCACGCTCGAAGAGGCCGTGCGCAAGATGACCTCCCTCGCCGCCTCCCGCGCGGGCTTGCGCGATCGCGGCATCCTGCGCGTTGGGATGAAGGCCGACCTGGTCGTCTTCGATCCGCAGAACGTTCAGGATCGCTCGACCTACGAGGATCCGCATCACTTCTCAGAAGGCGTTGCGCACGTGATCGTGAACGGCCAATTCGTGCTGCGCGACGCGAAGATGACCGGCGCCTTGCCGGGACGGATCCTGCGGCGCCAGTGAGATCTGCTAGGCTCGCGGGCCCATGTCCCGTTCAAAGCCCTTGGTCTCCTCCTCGTCCTGCTCCTGTCCACTCCCCTTCTTGCCTCCACCTACGTCGTCAACGACCTCGGCGACGCGGCAGATCAGAGCGCGGGGAACGACAGCTGTGCCACCGCGGGAGCGGTCTGCACGCTTCGCGCGGCGATCGAGGAAGCCAATGCGCACGCGGGCGCGGATGTGATCACGTTCAGCGTCGCGGGCACAATCGCACCGGCAACGCCGCTGCCGCCCATTGCCGATCAGGTTCAAATCGACGCAACCACGTCGCCGGGATATCTGAATGCGCCGGTCGTGAACGTACACGGCGGGGGCAGCATCGCTACGGGACTCGACCTCGCTGCAGGGTCATCCCTCTCCGAAGTTCATGGGCTGAAGGTCGACGGGTTCACGACGGCCGCGATCTCGATTGCGAGCGCGAGCGTCATCGTGCGCCGCAATCATCTCGGGCCGGTCGGCGGCGGTACTGCCAATCAGCAGGGCCTGGTCCTGCTTGCGTCGTCGAGCTCGTGCACGATCGGCGGCGGGACCGACGGGGACGGCAATGTCATCTCCGGAAACACCGCTGACGGCCTGGCGATCCGCGGCACGGGCCACAGCGTCGTGGACAACTTCATCGGCACCAACGCTGCCGGCACCGCGGCGCTCCCGAACGGTCTGTCCGGGATCGCGTTGCTGGAGGACGCAACGAACGTCAGCATCGGCGCGGCCGGAACCGGCATCGAGAACGTGGTGTCGGGAAACACGCGCAACGGCATCAATGCCTTCCGCACTGTGAACACGACCATCATCAACAACATCATCGGCCTGAACGCCGCCGGGAATGCAGCGGTCCCCAATGGTTTCGAAGGCGTTCTTGACACCGGGAGCTCGGCAACCATGATCGGGTTGCCGGCGGCCGGAAACGTGATCTCCGGCAACGGCTCGCGGGGCCTCGAGGTCAACGGGGGAACTGCATCTGTTCGGAACAACATCGTCGGCCTCGATCGCGCTGGCCAGTTTGCGATCGGCAACGCCGACGGCGGCATACTGGCGAGTGGACCGATCACGATCGGAGGCATCGACCCGGGTGACGGCAACACCGTCTCCGGGCAGCTGCGAGAAGGGATCGGGATCAACGTGTCCGGAGACGGGACCAGAATCTACGGCAATACCGTTGGTCTCAACGTCGATCAAACCGCAGCCCGCGGCAACATCGGCCACGGCGTCTTCCTCGGCGAGGCGTTCTTTCCGGACGACGTGATCATCGGCGCGGTGGGTAGCGGAAGGAACATCATCTCAGGCAACGGCGGAAGCGGTATCTCGGGGGCTGCGACAAACTCCGCAATCGTCGGAAACTACATTGGAACCGACGGCACGGGCAACGTCGATCTCGGAAACGTTGGCGGCGGAATCAGCACTTTTTTTGTCGAGCAGATTACGGCGAATCTCGTCTCCGGAAACGGCGGCATCGGGATCCGTGTTTTCCGCGGCTCGAACGTTCAGAATAACGTCATTCGCCGCAACTCATTGGGCGGCGTGGGGGTGGCGGGAGACCCGACTACCGTCGCCATCACGGAAAACTCGATCGTCTCGAACAGCGGCCTCGGCATCGATCTGCAAGAGAACGGTGTCACCGCAAACGATCCCGCCGATGCCGACACCGGACCCAATGGTCTGCAGAACTTTCCGGTGATCACCTCCGCCGTGACCACGGGCTCGGCATCGTGGATCGAAGGAACGCTGAACAGCACGCCCAATACGCTTTTCTCGCTGCACTTCTACAACAACACGGCCGCCGACCCGAGCGGCTACGGCGAGGGAGAGACGTACGTCGGCACCATCGACGTCACCACCGACGCCGCCGGAAACGCTTCGTTCGTTCGCAACGGCGCTCCGCTCGCCGCCGGTTGGCTGACCGCGACCGCCACCGGGCCGACAGGGACGTCCGAATTCTCCGCCGCCAACGGCGTCGCCGCCGCGCCGGAGATTCACTTCTCGCAAGCCTCGTACACGACGGATGAGATGGACGGGGTCGTGACCATCACGGTCGTGCGCGAGGGCGATCTCTCCGGCACGTCGACCGTCGATTACGCGACCGCGGACGACACGGCGACGGCCGGCTCCGACTACACGCCCGCCAACGGAACGCTGACCTTTCTCCCCGGACAGAGCTCCGCGACGTTCGACATCACCATTCTCCCGGATGCGTTCAGCGAGCCGACCGAACGCTTCAACATCGCGTTGTCGAATCCGAACGCGGCCACGTTGACGATTCCTTCGAATGCCATCGTCACGATCGCGGCTCCGGCGGAAGTGCCAACCGTATCGATGTGGGGGCTTCTCGCGCTGATCGCGGCACTGGCCGCAGTCACGCTCCTGAGGATGCGATAGCCGCCGCTCACACCTTGAGCACGATTCCCTTGCGATACAGCACCAGCAGGATCAGATACCAGACGCCGACGAACGCCAGCGCCCACAGCAGCGACGCGAGGTGCGGCTCGAAGTATGGCTCGAACAGCGTGCGATAGGTCAGCGCCTGCAGCGGTACGCCATCGATCTTGATGATGCCGAGCAGCCGCGCCATGACGCCGCTCCCGAGAAAGGCCAGCAGCGGGTTGACGCCGAAGACGACGAACGGTTGCGCCGGCAGTTTCCAGATCCATGAGGCCAGCACGACGGAGGCGCAGCCGGCGGTGAAGATCACGTAAGAGCTGGTCCAGAGATTCTTGTTGATCGGTAAGGCCTGACCCCATGCCAATCCGAGCGCGATGGCGGTCAGTCCGGCGATGGTCAACATCTTGACGTTGCGGCTGCGCACCCACGGCGTGACCAGCACTCCCAGCAAGGCCGTGCCGATGGCGCCGAGCGTCGACAGCGGCCCCTCGGGATCCCACGTCTTGGTCTGCTTCCACAGGTGCGGCGTGCTGATGAGCGCGCGGTCGACCCGCGCCGCGATCGTGGCTTCCGGTGGCTGCATCGGTCCGAGCGAGAGGATCGCCCAGTAGCCGAACAGCAGCGCGATGGTGATGGCGAGGATCGCACGCCGCGAGGCGCGATACGCGATCAGCGCCGCGATGATGTAGACGATGCCGATGCGCTGCAGCACGCCCATGTACCGCAGCTCGCCGAGGCGGAAGTACGGGAACGCGTGCAGCAGCAGTCCGCAGAGGATGATCGACCCGCCGCGCCGCAGGATGCGCAGCGGCTCCTTGCGCGAGAGCTCGGTGGTGATGCCGACGATGAAGAGAAAGAAAGGAAAGATGAGATCGGCCGGCGTCCAGCCGTGCCATTCGGCGTGACGCAGCGGCGCGTAGATCGCGCTCCACGTGCCGGGGTTGTTGACCAGCAGCATGCCCGCGACGGTGAAGCCGCGGAACGCATCGAGTGCATCGAGCCGTTTCATGTCGTCCACATGATTGTGGACGATTCCGCGATCATCCCGCCGCGCAGGTTGCGCCGACGCGGCTGAGCGGAAGGAGAATCCGGATGGTGGTGCCTCGCGCCACTTTGCTCGCCACCTCGATCGAGCCGCGGTGCCGCGTGACGATCTGCTGTGCGACCGCGAGGCCGAGGCCTGTGCCGGTGCGCTTGGTGGTGAACAAAGGTTCGAAGGCGCGTTCCGCAACCTGCGGCGGCATTCCCTCTCCTTCATCGCTCACGCTGAGCGAAACGGCCTCCCCTTCCGCGGCCGCTTCGATGCGAATCGTTCCGCCCTCCGGCATCGCGTCGCGCGCGTTCACGACCAGATTCGCGAGAACCTGTTGCATCTGCGGCGGGTCGATGAGCACGCCCAGCAGCTCCTCGGCGGTCCGCACCTCGATGCCGACGTGCTTCCCGGCCAGCGCGCGCAGCTCGGGCATGCATCGGTCCAGCCATTCGCGGATGTCGACGAACACCGACTCCGGCTCGGTTGGCTTACTGAAGCGGCGGATCTGCTCGGTCAATCGCCGTCCCCGGCTGATGGCGTCGACGATCAACTCCGCCCTGCGTGCGATCACGGGGTTGGTTTCCGGACCGCGCCGGATCGCCTCCGCGAGCGGCAGGATGCCCATCAGCACGTTGCCGAATTCGTGGGCCACGGTCGCGGCCACGCGGCCGAGACTCTCGATGCGCCGCACCTGTTCGAGTTGATTCTCGAGATGCAGCCGCTCGGTGATGTCGAGCACCGCGCCGATGACCCGCACCGGCTCACCGCGTGAATCGGTGACCACCATGCCGCGAACGAGGACGTTGCTGTACGTGCCATCGGCTCGCGCGAAACGGAACCCCGTCATCCAGCGACTCTTCCGCGCCAGCGCCTCGCGGAACGACGACAGCACTCCGGCGAGATCTTCCGGATGCACGTGCTGCTCGAACCAGACGGCATCGCTGTCCTCGGCGGCGGCGTCATAGCCCCAGTGATCGCGAAGGGCGTCGCTGAACCAGATCCGCGATGTGGCGAGATTCCAGTCCCAGATGATTTCCCGCGTCGCGGCGGCGGCGTACTGGAAACGCTGTTCGCTCGCGCGCAGTGCCTGCTCGACGTTCTGCCGCAGCAGTTTTTCACGCCGCTCGGAGAGCGCGCGCACGATCGCGGAAGCGAGCCGCGACAATCTGTCTTTCAGCACGTAGTCGGTGGCGCCTTCGCGCAGCGCCTCGACCGCGCGCTCTTCGCCGATCGAGCCCGACACGAAGATGAACGGCGTGGAGGGAGCCATCGTGCGCGCGATCCGCAATGCGGTGATCCCGTCGAACGACGGCAGGTGATAGTCGGAGAGGATGACGTCGGGATCACTGTTCTCGAGCGCGGAGCGAAAGCCCTTCTCGTCGTCGACGATGGTCATCGAAAACTGCAGGCCGCGACGCAGCGTGCGCTCGATCAGCTCCGCGTCGTGCGGATTGTCTTCGACCATGAGCAGGCGGATGTGGGGAGTGGCGCTCATGGTTGTGCGGCCGGACGGTTGACTGCGAGCCAGTAAAAGCCGAGGTCGGCGATGGTCTTCACGAAGGAATCGAAGTCGATCGGCTTGACGACGTAACTGTTGACGCCCAGACGGTAGCTCTCGGCCACGTCGCGCTCCTGCGCCGACGAGGTCACCATGACCACCGGAATCATTTTCGTGCGCTCATCGCCTTTGATCTGACGCAGCACCTCGATGCCGTCAATCTTCGGGAGCTTCATGTCCAGGAAGATCACCTGAGGTCCGTCGCTGATGACGCGCTCCGCGTACGCTTCGCGCGCGAAGAGAAAATCGAGCGCCTCCACGCCGTCGCGAACGGACACGACGCGATTGCCGAGATTGTGCTTCTTCAGGGCACGGATGGTCAGTTCCAGGTCCCGCGCGTTGTCTTCGACGATCAGAATCTCCACTTCGGCGTTCATGGCAGGGCCAACTCTCCTTCGAGTGATATCGGTGCAACGGGCAAGGTGAAGTGGAAGCAGGCGCCTTCGCCAACGGCACCCTCGGCGCGCACTTCGCCGCCGTGCCGCGCGACGATGCGGTCCACGATGGCCAGTCCGACGCCGGTGCCTTCGAACTCGTCGCCATGCAGGCGCTGGAAGACGCCGAAGATCTTGTCGACGTAACGCATGTCGAATCCGACGCCGTGATCGCGGACCCAATACGTATTCACGTCGCCGTCGTTCCGGCCGCCGATCTCGATGCGGATGGCGCCTTCGGGCTTCGCATATTTCACGGCGTTGGAGAGCAGGTTCACCATCACGTGGCGCATCGCGGCCGCATCGGCGACGGCGGCGGGAAGCGGGGCGACGTCGAGATCGATGACTCGTTTCTGCGTGCGGCTCAGCTCGCGGATGATCGTGGCGGCCATGGTGCCGAGGTCCAGTTGCGAAGGGCGCAGCGTCTGGCGTCCGAGGCGTGAGAACGTCAGCAGATCGTCGATCAGCACGCCCATCCTGCTCGCCTCTTCACGGACCACGGACAGGAGGCGGCGGCCGTCCGCGTCGAGCGCCGCGGTGTGATCTTCCTGAAGCAGCCGCGCGTATCCGTCGACGGCGCGGAGCGGCGCACGCAAATCGTGCGAGACCGAGTACGAAAACGACTCCAGCTCCTGATTGGCGCGCTGCAGCTGCGCGGTTCGCTCGTGCACGCGCGCCTCCAGCTGTTCGTTCAATTCCGCGACCTGCTTCTCGGCATTCTGCCGCTCCAGGATCTCGTCACGCAGCTCATGCTCGCGCTCCGCGAGCACGTCCAGCATCTGGTTGAACGCGACCGTCAACTCGCCGATCTCGTCCTTTCCGCGAACGATCGCGCGCACCTTGAAGTCTCCGCGCTCGGTGATCAGCCGCGAGGTGTTCGCGAGCGCGAGCAGTGGCTCGGCAATCGGCTGCTGCAGCCGCCGCGACAACACGATGGCCACGACGATCGAGCCGGCCACCACCAGAAGGCCGACCACCACCAGGTTGCGCAGCCGCTCTTGCAATCGAGTCAGAGAGACATGGAGATGGATCGTGCCGATGCGCTTCTCGTTCAGTGTGATCGGACGGAACAGCACCAGTCCTCGGCTGCCGAATCGATGACCATCGCTCGCGGGGCGCGCGGGAAAGCTGGCAGCGTGTTCAGGCCGCGCGTACTTCACGAAGAGATTGCCGTTCGCGTCATAGATCGATGCGCCGAGAACGCGCGGCGCCGATGCCAGCGCGCGCAGCGTTCGATTCGCCGCATCGTGATCGCGGAACGCCAGCGCGGCTTCGAGATTGCGCGCGATCACGTCCGCCATGACCGTGTTGTCGCGGACCATCGCCGCGCGGGTGTGGACGATGTCGAGTGTGCCCGCTACCACCGCAGCGACGGCGAGTGCCACCGCACACGTGGCCACGATGACCACCGTCAGCTTGCGCCGGATCGGAAGATCGTTCAGCCGGGTCATGGCCGCCGGCCTCCCGGTGGATGGATCCTGCCGAGGCTGAGCAGCTGCGAGCTCACCTTCAGTCGGCGCCGCTGCATTTGCGACGGGCTGATCTCGAAGCGAATGCGCTGGCGATCGAAAAAGAATCCGATCGCGCCGCCGCGCCCGACGAAGCCGTCGATGTCGCTGACGGTGAGCACGGAGCTCGACGGGCCGATCGCGTGCAGAATCTGGCCGAGCCTGGCCTGCTCCGATCTGCTGACGAAGAGCAGATGGCAGGTCTCGGCTCCGTCCGAGCGCTCCATCCGGCGGACCACCAGCCGGCGATTGTCGATCGACTCGCCTTCGACGGTCTGATCGAGCGCCTCACCAAACGGATCGGCGCCGACCACGCAGATCACGATCGGCGCGGTGCTGCTCGCGAACGCGTCCGGTGGCCATTCGACGAACTGCACGAAATTGAAGAGGAAGACCGCTTTGATCCGGTACTCGGAGGACGCGGGCTGCGCGTGCAGCGCGACACTCATCGCCAGCGTGACGAGGGTCAGCAGAAAGGAGCGTGCTACCACGAGAAGGAGACCCTTCCGTGGAACGAGCGCGGGATCTCGAACGGGAGCACCGGAGACGCGAACTCGGAATGACTGCCGCCGAGGTTCTGGCCGATCGCGGAGAGCTCCCATCGCGAGATGCGCCACGCCACGCGGACGTCGGCGGTCGTGTATTCCGGGATGCGCGGGTTGAGCGCCGTGGCCGGCAACTCGGCGACGCGCCGCGCCACGACGTCGAACTCGATCCCATGCGGCAGATCCATGATCGACTGCAACAGCATTTGATTCTGCGGATCCTGAGCCTCGAATGGTTCGCTGAACGCGAGCGCGTTTGCGCTCAGCAGCCGGAAATCCTTTTCGAGAAACGTGTAGCCTCCGCGCATCCGCCACCATGCGGCCGGCTGAA
>CAMPKJ010000131.1 GCA_946887105.1 uncultured Acidobacteriota bacterium
CTCCTTCGACATACGTGCGCTGTCCGAGCGGCGCGAGCTTCACTCCGCGGAACTCGCCGAGCGGAAAGTTGACGTTCAGCACGATGCGCGGGTCGCGATGTTCCTGGAGCGCGATCCGCACCAGTCTGCCCGCCACCTCGGCGCAGGGATCGAACGAGAAATGCTGGCCGACCACCGCCGAGAATGCGATCGAAGGGATGTTCAGCAAGGCCCCTTCGAATGCGGCCGAGATCGTGCCGGAGTACGTCACGTCATCGCCGAGGTTCGGGCCGAAGTTGATGCCCGAGACGATCAGATCGGGCCGCGCGTCCTTCATCAGCTTGAGGATGGCCAGGTTCACGCAGTCGGCGGGCGTGCCGTCGACGATCCACTCGTCGGCCTCGATCTGCAGCAGGCGCAGCGGACGATTGAGCGTGAGTGCGTGCGACGCCGCGCTCTGCTCGCGGTCGGGAGCGACGATGATCACGTCCGCAATCTCGCGGCACGCCGCCGCCAGCTTGCGCAGCCCTTCGCTGTAAATCCCGTCGTCGTTGGTGACCAGAATGCGCGGCACGAGGACGAATGCTAACAGGTGTCGGACCGGCGGCGCCGCCGCTACCTGTTCGCCTTAGGCGCAAGGAAGCACGAGCCAGCGACAGATCGGTGGCCTCGAACGCCGTCGCGCGTCACCAGCGCTCGATCCGTGTCGCCGACGCGTGCGCTGACGACGAGACCCGGGCGAATCTTTGCCGCCATGCCGAGACATGCGGAGGAGTTCCGCCAACACTTCACGTTTGGCGGGATCTGGAAGCGCGCCGAAGTCCTGGATGATGTGTTTCGCGTCGGCTTGTCACGCTGCGATTGTACTGCCGCTACCGCGCCGGCGCGGTCTGCTCCTGTCGTTCCGCAATGCGCTTGAGCGTGTTCAGCATCTGGAACATCACCAGAAAGAGGATCAGCAGCATCGCGATGCCGAGGATGCGGATGGTCCAGCGGCTCATGCCCCTGACCTCGGCGAGAATCGATCCTGGTGGCGCGCCGCCCACTCGATCGCGTACTGCATCGGCGCGGCGTCGGCGATGCCTTTGCCGGCGATGTCGAAGGCGGTGCCGTGATCGACGGAGACGCGCAGGTAGGGGAGGCCGATGGTGACGTTCACCGATTCGGTGAAGGCCATGGTCTTGACCGGGATCAGTCCCTGATCGTGATACATCGCCATCACCACATCGTACTTCCCGCCCGTCGCGGCGAGAAAGACGGTGTCGGGGGGATGCGGGCCGCTGACGTCGAGCCCTTCCTCGCGCGCGATGGCGACGCCGCGCGCGATCGTTTCCTCTTCATCGCCGAACCGGCCGCCTTCGCCCGCGTGCGGGTTCACTCCGGCGACGGCGATGCGCGGAACGGATCCGTACAGGCGCCCGAGCTCGCGCGAGGTGAGACGCGCCAGCGCCGCGATGCGCTCCGCGTCGATGGTGCGGATGGCCTCGGCCAGCGGTACGTGAACGGACAGCAGCACCGTGCGCAGTTTCGGCGAATCGAAGTACATCGCGTAGTCGGCGCCGTAGGTCGAGAGCCCCGCGCGTGCCGCGAGCAACTCCGTGTGTCCCGGATGCTTCGCGCCCGCGAGCGCGATGGACTGTTTGTGGATCGGCGCGGTCACGAGCGCCGAACATTCGCCGCGCTCGATCGCGTCGACGGCCGCATCGATGGCGTCGAGCGCGAGGCGTCCATACTCCGCGGAGATCTCGCCGTAGCGAATCGGCCCGGCGACGGAGCCGAACAGGCGATGCGGAACGTCGACGCGTGCGAGCGCCTTCTCGACGATCTCCGCGCCGATGCCGGCCGGATCGCCGAGGGTGATGGCCAGGGGTCTCACACCGGAAGACTACTCGACCATCTCCTCCTGCTTGAACACATACTTGATGCAGTGCTTCTGGATCAGCAGGTTCGGGGCGCCTTCGCGGTTCACTTTCAGGCAGGTCTTGTCGTACCACTCGATCCAGCCGTGGATCTGTTCGCCGTCGGTCATGACGATGACCATCGGCGTGCGGGAGTTCATCTGCTTGAGGTAGTAGAAATTCTCGGCGTTGGTCGATTCGGGCGGTGCGGTGCGGTTGTTGTTGCCGCCGTTGCCGTTGTTCCGCACATAGTTGCCGTTGCCGTTGCCCTTGGAGCGCTTGAAATCGGGTATGGAACGCAGCGATCTGCGTCCTTGCGGATTACCGTCCAGCTCGTGCGGCCTGCTCGCGATTGGCATCGCCGTCCTCCGTTTTCGCGGTCTTTTTTCGGGGATTTCTACTCGTCTGGGACGCGATTGCGATTTGCGTGCCTCATCACTAGAATTGCGCCCGCTTCGCCAGTTGCGGATAGCAACTCCTACCGGAGGTTCCCTTGAATTCCGTCGTCTGCATCTCTCACGTTCCCGATACAGAAGCGCGCATCAAGATCGCTGAAGGCCGCAAGGTCGATGAGACCGGCCTGAAGTTCATCGTCTCGCCGTACGACGAATACGCGCTCGAATCCGCCATCCGCCTGAAGGAAAAATCGGGCGGCGACGTCACCGTGCTCACGTTCGGTCCCGAGCGCGCGCAGCAGGCGTTGCGTGAAGCGCTCGCCCGCGGCGCGACGAAGGCCATGCACGTCAAAGGCGAGTCCGGCGACGCCGATTCGCTCGGCATCGCCAAGGTCCTGGCCGCGGCCATCAAGACCATCCCGCACGATGTGGTCTTCTTCGGCAAGCAGGGCGTCGGCACCGACAACGGCCTGGTCGGCCCGATGGTGGCCGAGGTGCTCGGTTATCCGCAGGTCAACGTCGTCACGCATCTCGAAGTGGGCGACGGCAAGCTCACCGCGAGCCGCGAGATCGAAGGCGCCGAGGAAGTCCTCGAAGCGCCGCTGCCCGCGATCGTCACCGCGCAGAAGGGCCTCAACGAGCCGCGTTACGCGTCGCTCAAGGGCATCATGGCGGCGAAGAAGATCGCCATCGACACGAAGAGCGTGGCCGAGCTCGGGCTCGACGAAAACGACATCTACAAGCAGCGCGTCGTGGTCGTGTCGCTCGAACTGCCGGCGGAGAAGACCGGAGGCCGCAAGATCGATGGTTCCGATCCAGCCGCCGCGGCGCGCGAAATCCTCAAATACATCAAAGAAGAAGCGAAGGCTCTCTAGGAGACCGGCATGCCAGGTGTGGTCGTTTTCACGGAAATCAAAGACGGGAAGCTGAAGAAGGCTTCGCGGGAAGCACTCTCGATCGGACGCAAGCTGGCCGAGGCGGCCGGCGGCGAGCTCGTGGCATTCGCGAACGATTCCGCGGTGGCCGCGGAAGCAGGACGCTACGGCGCGAAGAAGCTCTATGTGGCATCCGGCGATTACGCGACGGAGCCGTACACCGCCGCGCTCGCGCAAGTGGTGAGCGAAGTCCAGCCCTCGGTGATGTTGTTCGCCGGAACGTCGAACGGACGCGATCTCGCGCCACGCCTCGCGGCCCGTCTCAACGCGGGCGTGGCCTCGGATGTCGATCGCCTGGAATGGACCGACGGCAACCTGCGCGCACGGCGTCCTGTCTATTCGGGCAAGGCGTTCGCGACCGTCGACGTCACCAGCACGCCCGCAATCGCGACGACGCGTCCGAACGCGTTTCCGCTGGAGGAATCAGGCGGCGGACCTGCTGAAGTGGTGAACGTCAGCACGCCGGCCGACCATCGCGTGAAGCTCGTCGAGACGAAAGTGCCGGAGGCGGGCGAGCTGTCGATCGCCGAGGCGGACATCATCGTCTCCGGTGGCCGCGGCCTGAAGGAAGCGGAGAACTTCTCGCACATCCGCGATCTCGCGCATGCGATCGGCGGCGCGGTCGGCGCGTCACGCGCGACGGTCGACGCGGGCTGGATCGATCACCAGCACCAGGTGGGACAGACCGGCCGCGTAGTCAGCCCGAACCTCTACATCGCCGCGGGCGTCTCCGGCGCGATCCAGCACCTCGCCGGCATGTCGTCCTCGAAGCACATCGTGGCGGTGAACAAGGATCCCGAGGCGCCGATCTTCCGCGTCGCCGACCTCGGCGTGGTGGGCGACCTGTTCCAGATCCTGCCCGCGCTGACCGAGGAAGTGAAGAAGGCGAAAGCGCACTAGGCGCCGCTCGGCGAGCGGCTACTGATCGACGGGGCGGTCAGGCGATCCGGTGGGCGGATCGCCGAGGATGATCTGCTCGTCGACGGCGTAGCCGGCGCCGAGAGCGCCGGGGATGGCCTGCACTTCCTCGCCGCAGCTCATCGAGAAGCGGATGACGTGACGGGCGAAGGGGAGCTGGCAATCGTCGCTGATGCGCGCGCGGTAGATGCGCGGGCTGCGCGCGACGACGCGGCGGCCCTGCAGGAGCACGAAGAAGTATTCGATCTCGTCGCCGTTCTCGAACTTCGGCAGCACGACGCGCGAGAGCGGACCGTCATTCGTTCCTTCAACCGAGCACCAGTCGGTGCTGTTGATGCGGCGGAAGTAGCTGCGCAGCTCGCCCTTGCCTTCGATGTTCAGCTGCAGCAGCGGCAGCTCGCCGGCCTTGATGCACGAGACGGGCGTGTAGCTCATCGAGGCGGTTGACCCGACATTCTGGACCGTGTTCTGCCCATGGCCGATCGTGGCGAGCAGGAGCACAGCGGCAACGGTGAGAGCGCGTAGGTTCATTCTGTCCTCGATTTTAAGGCCGTTATTGGCGAAAAAACGACTTCAGCCGCGTGAAAAGTCCGGGAGAGGCCATTTCTTCCGGTTCCGGCTCGTACGGCAGAGGGCGGTTTTCGATCACCGCGCGTGGATTGTCGACCGTCAGCGCCGTCGCCACGGCCTCGCCGGCGATCGCCTGCAACTCCGCAATCGCCTCCCGCACGCGCGGCGGACGCTTCTCCAGATTGTGCGCGTCGGTGGCCACGAAGTGCACGAGCTTGCGGCGCAGGAACGTCTCCGCCGCGGCGCGCGCCTGCGATCCGAACGCGCCGGTGAGACTTCCGGCCGTGATCTGCACGCGCAGGCCATGTCCGATCAGCGCCGCGAGCAGGTCCGGATTGGCCTGAAATACGGTGTTGCGCTCGGGATGCGCGACGATCGGCAGCCATCCATCGAGCTGCGCGCGATACAGCGGCTGATCGAACATCGGCGGAACGCTGTTCGCCGGCAGCTCGAGCAGCACGTACCGCCCGCCGGCCAGCGGATGGATGGCGGTGCCGTCGCGCAGCAGATCCGCCATGTCGTGGCTGAAGAAGTACTCGGAGCCGAGCAGCAGGCGTGGAGTGTCGCCGACCTTGGCCTGCAGTTCCGCGAGGCGCGACTCGAGCTCGCGCCGCGAGAACGAGGGCCACCGTCCGCGCAACACATGCGGCGTGGCCACGATCGTCTCGATCCCTTCCGCGGCCGCCGCGGCACAGAGCTCGGCCGCTTCACTCAGCTCGCGCGGACCGTCATCGACACCAGGGAGGCAGTGATGGTGGATGTCGATCATGACGAGTTCCTCGGGGTTCCTCGGTTCCTCGGGGTTCCTCGGGGGGAGACGGCCGGCGCTACCACGCCGAGGAACTCCGAGGAACTCCGAGGAACCGAGGAACTCCGTCTACGACGATTTTCTCGGCCTCTCCGTCTCCGCCTTCTCTTCCTCGTTCGACTCGTAGTAGTCGTAATAGCTCTTCTTGTACGTGTAGCCGTACTGGTGGAGGTCGAGGTTGTTGAGGATCGCGCCGAGCACGGGGATGTTGGCCTGGCGCAGTTTCTCGGCCGAGCGCTGCACGAGCTCGCGCGGAGTCTGTCCGCCGTGGACGCACAGCACGACGCCGTCCGCGCTCGCGGCGAGCACGATCGCGTCCGTCACGGCCAGCACGGGCGGCGAGTCGAAGATCACGTAAGCGAACTTGCCGCGCACCTCTTCGATGATGTGCTTCATCCGGTCGGACGCGAGCAGCTCCGATGGATTCGGCGGGATGGGACCGGAGAGCACGACCGAGAGACTCGGCACGTCGGTCGGCTGGATGATGTCGTCGAAGGGGATGTTCGCGGCCAGATAGTTCACCAGGCCGAGGTTCATCTTGCCGGTGAAGACCTTCTGCAGGCGCGGGCGGCGCAGGTCGGCATCGACGAGCAGCACCGGCTTGCCCATCTGCGCGAGCACGGTCGCCAGATTCACGGAGGTCGTGGTCTTGCCTTCGCGCGCGAACGACGAGGTGATGACGATGACTTTCGGCGACGTCGCCGACGCGAGCAGCAGCGAGGTGCGGAACGCGCGATAGGCCTCGGAGATCGGCGAGCGCGCATCGGTGTGCGGGATCAGCTCCACGCCGGCGGTCTTCTCCGCCGATTCGACGGCGCGCAGGCGCGGCAAGGCGCGTCCGTATTCGCCGTAGCCGCCTCCGCGCGCGGCCATCGACGACGCGGACGGAATCACGCCCAGCGACGCGAAGCGCGTGACGCGCTCCAGCTCTTCGGGGGTCTTCACCGAGCGGTCCATGTATTCGAGGAAGAAGATCGCCGCCAGGCCGAGGATCGTGCCGAGCGGAAACGCGCTCTGGAGATTCTTCTTCATCGAGAGATTGAAGCGATGTCCGAGCGGCGCGTGATCGACCCAGTGGATGTTCGACGAGGCGGATCCGCGCAGGCGCGCCGCCACCTCGGTCTCGCTGAGCTGCTTCTGCAGCGTGGCCAGCAATCCCTGCTTCGTTTCGACGGCCATGCGCAGATCGAGATAGCGCGCGGAGTCGACGTTCAGCCGCTGCGCCTCACCGCGCTGCCGGTCATACGCATTGCGGATCGAGCCGGCCTGCGCGACCGCGGCCGTGTACTCCGCGCGCGCTGCTTCGACCTGCTTGCGATACGCCTGCAGCACGGCCACGCCGCGCGCGCTGCGTACCTTGTCGATCTGGCTGGAGAGGCGGCGCATCTCCGGATGGCCTTCCTTCAGCGTCGCGAGCTTGTCGCTGTACTCGCGCTGCAGGGCGCTCAGCTCTCCGCTGAGGCTCTGCACCATCTGATCGCCCGACGCCACGGCCTCCGGTGCCGTGCGCTGGATCGCGCCGAGTGCGGCCTCTTTCTGGAAGACCGTGCTCTGCGCATTGGTGAGGTCCGTGTTCAACTGCGCCAGCTTCGACATCACCACGTCGTCGCTGTTGCCGGACCCCATGGAGATGATGCCGTGGCTGCGCCCGTACTCCTGCAGCTCGTGACGGCTGATCTCGAGGTCCGCCTGCACGGTGGCGATCTGGCGATTCAGAAACTCGCTGGCCTGCTGCACCGCGTCGAGCTTGCGCGCGATGTTCATGCGCATGAACGACTCGCCCCACGCTTCGGCGATTTTCTGCGCGAGCTGCGGCGAGCCGCCGATGTACGAGATCTTCACCAGCGCCGTGCCGTTCACCGGCTCGATCCTGATGCCGCCCAACAAGCCCGCGGCGACCCCTTCCTTGATCGACTGCAGCTCCGCGGGTGTCTTTCCGGCTACGCCCGCCGGATAAAACGCCGGATCGTTATAGAGCTTGTGGTCGTCGACGACGCGCAGCGCCAGACCGCGGCTCTGGAGCAGCACGTACTGCGTCTTCAGGAACTCCTGTTCGGACGCGGCGATGCCGAAGATGTCTTCGATGGTGACCGAGTTCGACTCGCGCTCGATCTGGATCTGGATGGTGGCCTGATACAACGGCTTGGAGAAGTAGCTCGCCAGGAAGGTGCCGGTCATCACCACCGCGAGGATCGCCAGCGCGACCTTCCAGCGCTTCCGGATGACGTTCCAGTAATGAAGAAGATGGACGTCCTGCTGCTGGCTGTTGAGATCCATGTCCGCCTCGCGCCCGTTCAGAATAGAGCAGGTTCGAGGTAGAGGGTGTCGTTATCGCGCAGGACCACGTCCGCACGGCGGCCGGCCAGGATGCTCCGGTAGTTCACCTCGACGCGCTCGGTCTTTCCGTTCACGGTGCGGGTGATGACCACGGTCCTGCCGGCGCGGTCGGTCGGACCGCCCGCGTCGGCCATCGCCTGAAGCAGCGTCGGCGTCTGGGAACTGCGGAAGAGCGACTTGCCCGGACGGGCGAACTCGCCGAGGAGATAGATCGTGATCGGAGTGTCGGCGGGGACGTTGACGAGATCGTTCGGCGCCAGCGGGATGTTCGCGTCGGGATCGCCGTTCACGAGCAGGTCGTCGACCGAGATCGCCAGCTGCTCGCTGAGGCCGTTCGCGCCGGTGCGCAGCACGTACAGCTCCTTGCCGTGACCGGGAGCGAGACCGCCGGCCTGGGTGATGGCCTGGATGAGCGTGGTGTTGCCCGTGGCGCTGATGCGGCCCGGACGCACGACGGAGCCGACCACGGAGATCGGCTTGCTGGCGAACTCGACCACCTGCACCGAGACCGTGGCCTTGGCCAGATACGTTTCCTCGAGCATCGACTGCAGACGGGCTTCGATCTGCGAGGCCGTGAGACCGGCCACCTGGACTCGTTCGAGAACGTTCAGAACGATCGTGCCCTCTTCGCTGACGGTCACCTTCGCGCCGATGGTCTTATCCTCGAGCACGCTGATGTCGAGCACGTCACGCGGACCGACCGGCGCATCCGTCGACAGAATCGGCAACTCCTGCGCGCCGGCCAGGCCGGTCAGCACGAAGAGCAGCATCAGGATGGCAGAACGCTTCATCAAGGAAATCCCCATACACAGAAAAACCGCTGTCCGGCCAGCGGCGGAACGGGCTCACTCCTGACTAAGGGACTGCGCCCACCCTACCGCTCCGTGTGTCACGTCCCTGTCTCCGGCTTTGTCACGTCGCCGTGAAATCAGGGAAATTGTTATTTTAACCAGTTCGCTACGGCACGAACGACAAATGCAGGACGTACCGTATTCCTGAGTCCACATCGCCTCCGAACGTCGATTTACGGTCGTACCAGCCCACGTCGAGGCCGGTTTGTGCCCGGCGGATCACATAGTTGAAACCGACGCTGGTCCACAGGATCGTGTCGCGGCGGTCGTTGCCGCGCACTTCCACGTCGTAGTTGTCCTGTTCCCAGTTGATGTTGCTGCGCAGCGAGAGGCGGCGCGTGGCCACGTAGCTCACGCCCGCGTTTGCCGTGTCGGCGACGTAGTAGTTGTTCTGCGCGAAGATCGAAAAGCCGAGGTCGTGATTCGCGCCGGCGAAGTAGGTCCAGCGGCCGTTCACGCGATTCACGTTGAAGCTCGCGCCGTAACCGCTGAACGACGGCTCGGCCGGATCATCGAACTCGAGCTTCAGCGGACCGCCCTCGAGGCGCACCTGCGTCCGCCCGTTGTCGTATGCGAAGCCGCCGCTGTACCACGTGCGCCGGCTGTCTTTGTATGACGCGAAGCGGAAGCCGTAATCGCTCACTTCCGCCGACGCGAAGAGCGCCGTGAGCGGAAAGGTCTTGTGATGGAACGAGACCCGCGCGTTGCGCTCGTTGCGGTCGAGCAGATTGATCGGATTGAAGTCGTTCGCGATCTCGGCCGTGAGGTCGGGCTGGTAGCGGTTGCCCGGGTAAACGGTGTCGCGGTTGCGTACGATGAACGTGCCGCTGGTGCGGCTCGAATACTTCCACTCGCCCGCCACGCCCACTTCATCCTCGCGCGAGGTGGCCAGGCGGTTGATGTCCGCCACGTGCGGCCGCAACTGATCGGCGCGGCTGCCGTAGACGTCGAGGTAGAGATGGTTCCAGAGGAAGTGCGCGTCGGCGCGCACGAGGTAGTTGAACTGTCCGTCGTCGTCTTCCGAGTTGAAGAACGAATAGCCGGGGATGACGTCGAGCGTGAAGATGGTCTTCTTCCGCGGCACGAAGTACAGACGCTGCGGCGCTTCCACGGCCAGCGTCAATCCGCTCGCGTTCTCGCCGGTCGGGACGAAGCCCGCATCGGAGAAGCCGGCGTCCGAGATGCGGAAGCGCGACCAGAGATAGAACGGGCCGGAGTGGAAGTTGGCCTGCTGCAGATCTTCGTGCAACTTCTTCGAAGCGGCCAGATCAGGATCGCGATCGCGGAGGTTCTGCGTCGACTGGCCGGCGGCCGGAAGCGTGAGCACCAACAAGAAGACGATGGGCAACAAACTCGAGCTGCTCACACTGCGCACCTGTCCCTCCACCCTTAAATCCCGAATGGGCAGCAGTTTAGCACGGCTGGGCTGATCTTTAACCCATGCCGGGACTACAATGCGCGCATCGATGCCAGGATCGCGCCCCATGATCGCCGTAGAGCGGGTGTGTCTGGTGATCCTGCTGGCGTGGCTGGCGTGGCTGCCGCTGCCGTTCGGTTCCATCGTTCCGCGCGCGCGCATTCCGCTCATCGTCGTGCCTCTCGCGGTGTGCGCGATCGCCGCGTCTCTGCGCTGGATGATGCTGCGACGCACCAGCAACGCGCATCCGACGCGCGCCTGGATCGTCTTCGCAAGCGGTGGCATGTTGCTCCTCGCGCTCGCGGCGTTGCAGCTCGTGCCGTTGCCTCCGCCGCTTCTGCGCGCGTTGTCTCCGGAGTCGGAGGCGATCTGGCGCACCGCGACGCAGATCGCGCGGCTCGCCGGCGTCGCAACGCAAAGCGCGCATCCGATCAGCGTCGACCCGCACGCGACGGCATTCGAGCTGTTCCGCATCGGCGCGCTGCTGGCGACCTTCACCGCGGTCGCGCTTCTCGTCCGCACGCACGCACGCCGCGTGGCGCTGGCCTCGGTGCTCTGCGCGACCGCCACGTTCGAGGCGTTGTACGGACTGCGGGAAGCGGCCATGCAGCGCTACGAGATCTGGGGCTGGGTGAACCGGCTGATCTTCAACCGCGTCACCGGCACGTTCGTGAATCCGAATCACTTCGGCCATTACCTCGCGGTCGTCCTGCCGATGGCGCTGTTCCTGGCCGCGTTCGCATGGCATGTGTCCGGCCATGACGACGTGCCGCTGTCGCGCCGGCTGGCGCGCCTGCTGGAGTCGCGCATTCTCTCGATCGGCTTCGCGCTGATCGCCGCGATCGCGTGCGTCGCCGGCGTGCTGCTCGCGCAATCGCGCGGTGCGTTGCTGGCCCTCGGCGCGGGTCTGCTGTTCGTCGCCGCGTTGCTGCCGGGGCGCCGTATCGCACGCATCGCGCTCGCCGCCACCGCCGGTCTGGTGCTCGTCGGAACACTGATCGTCTACCTCGGGCCGGAGCGGACCGTGGGACGGTTCATGCCGTCGGAGCTCGAGCGGCAGACGTTCGTGGGACGCCGCATCGGGATCTCCGCGGCCTTTGCGTTGTGGCGGCGCTTCCCGCTCTTCGGCAGCGGCCTCGGCACCTTTGAACGCGTGGTGTCGATGGAGCAGACGCAGGACCTCGGCAAGATCTATCACCACGCGCACAATGACTACGCGGAGCTCGCGGCGACGGGCGGCACCGCCGGCTTCATGATCGGCATGGTTGCGTTGATGGGCGGCTATCTCGTGCTGCTGCGGATGACGTTCGGCGAGCCGGGTGCCGCGCTGTCATGGCGGCGCCGCGCGTTCCAGACCGCCGCTCTGGCAAGCCTGACCATCGCCATGGTGCACGCGCTGATCGACTTCAATTTCTACATCCCCTCGAATCCCGCCACGCTCGCCGCAATCCTCGGCGCCGCGGTGGCGTCCGTCGATCACGACAAGCGCACGCGCCGCTGAATGCCGCTGCGCGTGAAGCGATTCACCAGCCGCACCTCCGTGCGTCCCGGCAGAATCTCGAACGTCTTCTCGCCGTCGACCACGCCTTCCGCGACGAGCTCGTCGTCGCGATAGATCTCGACGTACGGCGGGATCTCGTCGCTCTGCGAGACCAAGAGCTGGAGCCGCAGCGGCTTCGTGTGCTCGCCGAACACCGACGTGCAGAGCTCATCGCGGCCGCAGAGATTCGTCCAGACGTCGCGTGGCGCATCGGGCACGGTGGCGCGCGTGCGGTACATCGCGGCCATGGCGAGCTCGCCATGCGTTTCCTCGAATGCGGCGCGCTCGAGGTGGTACGGAATCCACTCCCGTGTATTGGTGATGCCGCTGAGCAGTTCCACGCGCATGGCCGCGCCGCGGTCGCCGAGCGCGATCGCCAGACGCGCGCGCGTGGGAAGCGTGAGTTTTCCGGAGTGCTCGACGAATGGCTTCAAGGCGCTCAGCGGCTGTACGTCGTGCCGGATTGCGAACTGCGCGATCTCGTCCATCCGATTGCCCATGTGCTCGATGTCGAACGGGCGGCGGTCGATCTCTTCGAGGATGCCGCGCACGAGCGGCGCATCGGCCTCGCTGAGCGTGCGCGGGAGCAGCTCGGTCAGCTCGCCGACGGTGGCGGTGGCGCGTTTCGCGGCGAAGAGCTCCAGGCGCAAGGCACGCAGCGCGGCGCGTAGCTCGCGGTATTCGGCGAAGTCGCCGCTGGCGATGGCCAGATCGCGCAGCATCCAGAGCGCGTCGAGCGATTTCGGCGCGGCACGGCGGAGGTATCCGAGGTCGCGCGTCAGCTCCCAGAGCGGCCGGTGGAGTGAGGCGAACACGCGCGGATCGCGCAGCATCGGCCGCGCCGCGGCCAGCACCGATTGCCGGTCGGCACGCTGCAATTCGTACCAGTGAAAGAGGCCGGCGCGCACGAAGCCGGCGGTCGGATTCGGACGCAGCGGCGCGAGGGAATGCGCGAGCGCGTAACTGCTGCGCCACAGCGCCACGCGCCGCTCCAGCGGCAGCGCGGAGTCGAGCGACTGATCGCTGATCGCGCTCGCCGCCAGCCAGTCCGCCGGATGTTCGGCGAGCCACGCCGTCAGCGGCTGAAACTCCGCCGGACGCTGCGGATCGTGCGTCAACCTGGGATCGGCGAGGAAGAGCCCGAGCAGGAGCAGCGCGAGCGCGACGACGAACGTCAGCAGGATCTGCCGCGTTCTCTGCGTCACGAGGGCGCCTCCTCGTGCACGCGTTCCAGGAGTCGTTCCCACTGCGCAAACGCGTGATGCGGCGCGAACCGCGTGAGGTACAGCTCGCGTCCGCGCTGTCCCATGGCCGCGGCACCGGCGCGGTCGTGGGCAAGCGTGCGAATGGCGTTCGTCAGTCCGTCGACGTCGCCCATCTCCACGACCACGCCGCAGCGATGCGCGTCGATGATGCGCGCCAGTTCGCCGTCGCGCGATCCGACGAAGATCACCGGACGCCCGACCGCGAGCACGCCGTAGAACTTGCTCGGCAACACCAGTCCTTCGAGCGTGGGCTTGAGCGAGACCAGGTGCGCATCGGCCGCGGAGAGGCTGGCGCTCAACTCTTCACGCGGCGCGTACGGACGGAAGAATGCATTCGGACCGGCGGCGCGCTTTACCGCCTCGAGCTGTGCGCCCGCGCCGGTGAAGAGGAATCGCACCTCCGGAAGCTGCCGCATCGCGCCCATGATGGTCTCGAATTCGTGCGCGCGTCCGAGGTTTCCGGAGTAGCCGACCACGAAGCTCTCGTTGGCCGGACGCGGTTGCGGCGCGAGATCGGCATCCGCGAAGTTGTGGATGATGATCGCCTTCGGCACGCGCGCCGCCATCAGATCGCCGAGGACCACGTTGG
>CAMPKJ010000132.1 GCA_946887105.1 uncultured Acidobacteriota bacterium
GGTGCGCGCGGCGTTGCAGAGCCTCCGCGCGACCGACGCATCGCGGCCGATCGCCGTGCGCGCCGACAAGCGCGTGCCCTACGGCGACGTGGTGAGCGTGCTCGCCGATTGCCGCCACGCCGGATGGCAGGACGTCATGCTGGTCGGAATGCGGGAGCAGTAGCTGTCATCCCGAGCGTGAGCGAGGGACCTGGGCGGGTGGGTGGCACAAGGCCTTCGCATCGAGCCGCCCGGCCCCCAGGTCCTCGACTACGCTTGGGATGACAATCGAGCCCCTACGACTCCACCAGCACGCGCAACTGGCGGCTGGTCACGGTCAGCATCGCCAGATCCACGCTCGACGCGGCGCGGAAGTCGTGGATGATCTGGTCGACGCGCTCGACGATGCGCGGGCGTTGCGCGAGCCACGTTTCCACCGGATCGCCGCCGTCCGCTTCCGCGATCACGCGCGATGCGAGCGCGCTCTGGTATCCGTAGAGGTCCTCGACCAGCGTCGACAGCGCGGTCTTCTGCCACGGCGTCTCGGCGGAGATGTTCTGGCTCGCGCTGCGCAGGCGATCGAGGCTGAAGCGCTCGCCGAGACCGAAGTAGACGCGCGCGACGGCATCGACGCCGTGGTCGGCGTCGGTCCGTGAGATGCGGATGATGTCCATCGCGGACGTCATCACGTCGAGGCTGGCCACCCGTTGCGCCAGCTCCTCCGGGATTCCATCCGCTTCGAGCTCGGCCTGCCGCACGCGCACGCGGCTGAGCATCGAGGCCGGCAGGACGCTGCCGAGCTGCTGCTGGATCGCGGCGATGCGCGGGCGGAACTCGGTCACGTACGCGGCGATGTCGAGCTTCGTGTATTCACTGCGCAGGAGCCAGAGAATGGCGCGCTCGAGCAGGCTGGCCACGCCGACCATCATGTCCAGCTGTACCTTCGCGGGGAGTTTGTTGTCGAGCGCCTCGATCTCCGCCCAGATCGCGCGAAGGTCGAACGAGTCGCGCATGATGATGAACGCGCGGGCGATGTCGGCGTAGCCCTTCGACGTGTCGTCGCACATCTGCCACGCGAACGTCGGACGCACACGGTTGATCATCGCGTTCGTCACGACCGTGGCGATGATCTCGCGGCGCAGGCGATGGCGTCCGATGGCGGCGCGGAAACGCTCGCGCAGCAGCTCGGGGAAGTAGCGCACCAGATCATCCTCGAGCTGCGGATCGTCCGGCAGATCGGTTTTGACGAGGTCTTCGAAGAGCACCATCTTCGCGTACGCGAGCAGCACCGCGATCTCGGGACGGGTGAGGCCGAGATTCTGGGTATGGCGGTCGGCGATGGTCTCGTCGTCGGGCAGACCTTCGATGGAGCGATTGAGCTTGCCCGCCTTCTCCAGGCCGCGCATAAAGCGCGCCTGCGCGTCGAGGATCTCTTCGCCGAGCGTGTGCGTGATGGAGATGGCCTGGGTCTGCTCGTAGTTGTCGCGCAGCACCAGCGCCGCGACGTCGTCGGTCATCTCCGCGAGGATGACATTGCGCTCGGGGATGCCCACGAGCTCACCGCGCTCGATGGCATCGTTGAGCGCGATCTTGATGTTGACCTCGTGATCGGACGTATCGACGCCGGCCGAGTTGTCGATGGCGTCGGTGTTGATGCGGCCGCCGGCGAGCGCGTACTCGATGCGGCCGCGCTGCGTGAACCCGAGGTTCGCGCCTTCGCCGACCACGCGCACGCGCAGCTCGTTGCCGTCGACGCGGATGGCATCGTTGGAGCGGTCGCGCGCATCCGCATGATCCTCGGCGCTCGATTTCACGTACGTGCCGATGCCTCCCAGCCAGAGCAGGTCGGCGCGCGCGAGCAGGATGGCGCGCATCAGCTCCGCGGGCGTCACGACCTTCTTCGGAAGGTCGAACATCTGCTGCACCTCGTCCGAGACCGTGACCGTCTTCGCGCTGCGCTCGAACACGGCGCCGCCCTGCGAGATCAGCTCCGGGTTGTACGCGTTCCAGTTCAGCCGGTTGTCGAACATCCGTTTGCGCTCGGCGAAGCTCGCCGCCGGATCGGGATTCGGATCGACGAAGATGTGCGAGTAGTTGAACACCGCCTGCAGCTTGATGTGCGGCGAGAGCAGCATGGCGTTGCCGAACACGTCGCCGGACATGTCGCCGACGCCGACCACCGTGAAGTCCTCGCTCTGCGTGTCGATGCCGAGCTCGCGGAAGTGGCGCTTGACCGCTTCCCATCCGCCGCGCGCGGTGATGCCCATGCCTTTGTGGTCGTAGCCGGCCGAGCCGCCGGACGCAAAGGCATCGCTGAGCCAGAAACCGTACTCGGCGGAGATCGAGTTCGCGAGATCGGAGAACGTGGCCGTGCCTTTGTCGGCGGCCACGACCAGGTACGGATCGTCGCCATCGCGACGGACCACGTCGCGCGGCTTGATCACTTCATCGCCGCGCAGGTTGTCGGTGATGTCGAGCATGCCCCGCAGCAGAGTCTTGTACGACTCGATGCCTTCCTGCTGGAACGTGGCGCGGTCGGGGGACGGGTTCTTGACCACGAAGCCGCCCTTCGAGCCCATCGGCACGATGACCACGTTCTTGACCATCTGCGCCTTCATCAGGCCGAGGATCTCGGTGCGGAAGTCTTCGCGGCGGTCGGACCAGCGGATGCCGCCGCGCGCGACCTTGCCGCCGCGCAGATGGATGCCTTCCATCCACGGCGCGTACACGAAGATCTCGAAGAGAGGCCGCGGCAGCGGAAGCTCGGGCACCTGTTGCGAGTCGAGCTTGAACGAGAGGTACAGCTTGCGCTCGCCCGTCTCGTCGCGCTGGAAGTAGTTCGTGCGCAGCGTCGCTTCAATGAGACTGACGTAGAGCCGCAGGATGCGGTCTTCGTCCGGATTCGTGACGCGGTCGAGCGCGTCCATGATCTGCGCGCGGATGCCGAGCGACGCACCCTTGCGACCCAGTCCGGAGTCGCCGATGGCCGGATCGAAGTGCACCCGGAAGAGCTCGAGGATGTTGCGCGTGATCGCGGGATGGCGCGCCAGCGTCTGCTGGATGTAGGTCTCGCTGAAGGTGACGCCGACCTGCCGCAGGTACTTCGCGTACGCGCGCAGGATCACCACTTCGTGCCATTCCAGTCCGGCGCCGAGGACCAGGCGATTGAAGCCGTCGTTCTCGGCCTGATTCAGCCAGACCCGGATGAAGGCATCCTGGAACTTCTCCTTCACCGCGCCGAGATCGTCCTGCATCCCCTCCGCATCGAGGCTGAAATCGCGGATGCGCACCACGTTCGACTGGCCGAGCGGCTGCACGTCGTATGGCACTTCCGCGAGCACCTTCAGCCCCATGTTCTCGAGGCGCGGCATGATCTCCGAGAGCGGCACGGGCGGTCCGGAGTGAATGATCTTGCAGTGGAACTCGCGTGACTCGGTGCGATGGCGGTAGAGATCGACCACCAGCTCGCCGGTGGCCAGCACGTGCTCGACGTGTCCGATGTCGAACAGCGCGGCGTCGGCGCTGAAGCGCTCCGCATACGCCATCGGGAACGCTTTCTTGTAGCGATGATGCAAATCGATGCCGATCTCTTCGCCTCGCGCGGTGGTGAGCGTGTCCAGCAGGCGATCGCTCCAGGTGCGCGCGGCGTCGCCGATGATCGCCTCGATGCGGCGGATGTCGGCGTCGGGGATCTGTCCCGGCGTGGTGCGGACGATGAACAGCCCGCGCGCCAGTGCCGAGCTGGTGATGTGATCGTAGATCTCGGTGTCGCGGCCGTTGAAGCTTTCCTCGAGCACCGTGCGCGCGCGCTCCTTGAACTCGGGCGTGTAGCGGTCGCGCGGCACGAACACGTAGCAGGCCACGAAGCGCTCGAAGACGTCCTTGCGCACGAACACGGCCACGCGCTGGCGCTCCTGCAGCAGCAGCACGCCGCGGGCGATGTCGAACAGCTCGGCGTCGGTGATCTGGAAGAACTCGTCGCGCGGGAAGGTCTCCAGGATGTCCACCAGCGCCTTGCCGTTGTGCGAGTGCGGATCGAGTCCGGCGCGGTCGAGCGTGCGCGTTGCCTTCAGGCGCAGCATGGGGATGTCGCGCACGCTGCGGTTGTACGCGGCGGAGGTGAACAATCCGAGGAAGCGATCCTCGCCGATCAGGTTGCCCTGCTCGTCGTAGCGCTTCACGCCGATGCGATCCATGCGCACGCGGCGATGCACGAGACTGCGGCTATTGGCCTTGGTGATGATGATCAGGTCTTTGCGCCGCGCGTACTGGCTGAACTCCACCGACAGCGGCTCGTCGCCGCGCGTGACCGATTCGGGGCGGATGGAGCGGAGGATGCCCAGGCCGGTTTCGGGAACGGGGCGGAGATAGTCCTTGCCGTCCTTCGTGTCGAACGTGTAGCGGCGGAATCCGAGGAAGATGAAGTTGCCGTCGTCCAGCCAGCGGAGGAACTGTCTCCCCTCCGCCACTTCTTCGGCCGGCATCGGCATCTTCGCCGTCTCCAGCTCCTCGACGTTGGCGGTCATGCGCGCGCGCATGGCCCGCCAGTCGGCCACCGCGAGCGTGACCTGATCGAAGATCTGCTCGAGCGACGCGCGGATCGATTCGAGCTCGGACGGCTCGGTCTCCTGATCGATCTCGACGTGCATGTACGACTCGACCACCGCATCGCTGGGCGCGTGCAGCGTGTCGGTCACTTCGATGCGATTCCCCTCCGCGTCGCGGCGCGTGCGGATCACCGGATGCAGCAGGAGATGGATCTGGCGATCGCGGCGGCGGATCTCGGCGGAGACCGAGTCGACGAGAAACGGCATGTCGTCGTTGATGATCTCGATCACGGTGTGCTCGAGACCCCACCCATTCTCCTCGGCCATCGGATTGAAGAGGCGCACCTTCGGCTTGCCCGGAGTGCGTTGCGCGCCGTACTCCCACAGCGAGAGCACGCCACCGAGCAAGGTGTCGACGGAGGTGTAGATCACGTCGTCGGGTGCGACGTGTGCGAAGTATCGGCGGACAAAGTGCTCGACGCTCTGTGCCTGATCGGCAGGAACGCGTTTCTGAGCTTCCGCGGCCAGCCGGTCGATGAGATCGACCTGACGCTGTTCGGCAGTAATCGTCATGGGTGAATCCATATCACGCCGGACCCCATCCGAGAAAGCGCATGCGCAGTCCGAGCTCGCGTCCGTCATCGACGGGCGTGACGCTGTGCTCGATGGAGAGCTCGAGCACGTTGGGCAGGCCGCGCGGCGCGGCGGTGACGCGATAGTCGCGTTCGAGATAGCCGGCCGTGGTGTGGAAGCGGTCCACGACCCGGCCATTGAGCCTGACGGTGATGGCCGGATTGCGCGGCATCACTTCCGCCGGCACGCCGAGGTGCATGCGCAGCAGCGTGCGCCCGCGGCCGGGCGGGAGGAGCATGACGGAGTGACGGCTCATCCAGCGCCATTCGTCCATCCCCATCCCTTCCGCCGAATACCAACCGGAGAGGTACCGCGGCCGGTCGCGCAGCGGCGCCAGCTTGATCTCGAAATAGTGGCGGCGGGCGATGTTCCAGAGATGGCCGCGCTCGCGCCGGAAGAGCAACCCTTCCGCCTTCGTCTCGGTGATCTCGGCCAGCAGCCACGCGGGACGATGCGTCACGGTGAGCGGCATGGCCCGGTCGTCGATCACGCGCGTGTACGGAAAGCCGGGCAGCACGAGATCCATGAACGCCGACATGGTGTGCCCGACGAAGAGATGCTCATGCGCCGGATCGACGTGCTTCGCGACCGCCTGCGCGGCGAGGATCGACGGTGCGACTTCGTTGCGGACGGCCGTGAGCGCGGGCAGCGTGTAGACGATGAAGGCCAGGACCAGCGCCGCCGTGAGCGCGGGCGCCAGCCAGCGGGCCTTGGGTCTGGCATGGCCCGAGACGCGGCGGATGCCGTCCGCGACAAAGAGCGCGAACATCGGCTGATAGCCGATGGAGAAGCGGCTGATGCTGAAGCGGTCGAGCATCAGCCAGGCCAGGATCGCGAACGGCACGAACGCCAGCGCGGCCCACATCATCGAGCGGTTGCGCTGGCGGATCGAGCCGGCGATGGAGACGATCGACAGCAGCGAGGCGATCACGCTCAGCACCGGCGACTGGTATTGCTTGACGAAAAAGCGGTCGAGGATGCGCCACAGCGGCGGACGCTCCGGACTGCGCCACGAATCGATGCGCGAGATGTAATCGCCGTGCTCGCGCACGATGCGCACGTATTGATCGAAGTCGCCGGTCGCGTACACCGCGCCGCCGTATGCCGCGCCGACGATCAGGATGCCGATCAGCAGCGCGATCAGGATCTCCAGGGGACGGCGCTTGCGCGTGGCGTAGATGCCGGGAATGAGACCGATGAGGATGTTCTGCGGCCGGATGCCGATCGCCAGTGCGAGGAGCAGCGTGCCGGTCCAGTACGCGTTTCGCCCTTGCCGCCCTGCATCCGCGCCGCGCAGCATGAACGTGATCGCGAACAACACCAGCACGATGGACGGGATGTCGCTGAACCCGCCGCCGCCGAAAAACCAGACGTTCGGAAAGAACGCGAACAGCGTCGCGGCCATGACCGACGTTTCGAAGCGCAGGCGGAGCTGGCGCGCGAAGACGTACATCGCCGGGAAGACCAGCATCGCGGCGATGAGATTCACGGCCTGCAGTGCGCGGAAGTCGTCCGGAACGATCAGGCGGGCAATGCGCGCCATGGCGATGAAGACCGGAAATCCGGGCGGATGCGGATGGTGCAGCGTGACGTCGTAGTCCCGCATGGCCATCGTGAACAGCGCCTCGTCCCAATCCCACAGCGAGCGCGCCATGGCCAGGAAACGCGTGAGCGCGCAAACCACGCCAAGGGCGATGAGCAGCGTGCGCTGGCGGGGTGAGATCGTCCCCTCGTCCGCCTTCGGCACCTTCTCCCCTCGCGAAGGGGAGAAGGCTAACAAACGCAAGTCGCCTTCTCCCCTCGTAAGGGGAGAAGGTGCCGAAGGCGGATGAGGGGTTGTCGTACCACGCAAACGGGCCTACGAACGCGTGTACGTCTGATGGAACTTCCCGTCGCGGCTGGCCAGGCGCTTCAGCGGTTCGTTCGGGCGGAAGCGCGGACTGAGACGCGTGGAGAGCTCGTCGAGGCGGGCCAAGATGTACGGCCCTCCGAGCGAATCGGCGTACCGGAGCAATCCGCCGCGGAATGGCGGAAAGCCGGTGCCCATGATCATGGCCAGATCGAGCTCGCCCGCGGTGGCCACGATCTTCTCGTCGAGGATCAGCGCCGCTTCGTTGATCATCGACAGCACCATGCGCTCGATGACGGCCTTCGGATCGGCGGCGTGCGGGCTGCCGATGCCGAGGACTTTGTAAACGCTCGGATCGGGTCCGAGGCGCTTGCCTTCTTTGTAGAGGTAGAGGCCTTTCCCGTTCTTCTTGCCGTGCCGTCCGTCCGCATAGAGCTTCTCGACCACCGTCGATTTCTCCATGCGCGCCCCGAACGCCTCGGTGAGGATGCCGGCCACTTTCGCGGCCACGTCGATGCCCACTTCATCGAGCAGCGCCATCGGCCCCATCGGCATCCCGAAGTCGACCATGGCCTTGTCGAGCGACTCGATGGAGTTCCCTTCCTGCAGCAGGAAGCCCGACTCGTTCATGTACGGACCGAGAATGCGATTGACCACGAAGCCGGGACCGTCGTTGCAGTAGACGACCGTTTTCCCCATCTTGCGCGCCAGCGCCGCGGTGGTGACCATGGCCACGTCCGACGTCTTCTCGCCGCGGATGACTTCGACCAGCGGCATGCGATCGACCGGATTGAAGAAGTGCATCCCCACCACGTCTTCGGGGCGCTTCGCTTCCGCCGCGATCTGCGTGATCGGAATGGTGGACGTGTTCGTCGCGAAGATGGCGCCCGGTTTCGCGAGCGCCTCGAACTCGGCCAGCACCTGGCGCTTGATGGGCAGACTCTCCACCACCGCCTCGATGACCATGTCCGCGCGCGCGAAGCCGCTCCAGTCGGTGGTGCCGGTGATGCGCGCGAGCTTGCGTTGCATGTCGCCGCGGGTCATGCGCCGGCGCTCGACTTTCTTCTTCCAGATCTTCGCGGCCGCTTTCATCCCGCCGGCGATGGCCTTCATGGCGATGTCGCGCATGCGCACGCCGGCATCGGTCTTGTCGACCACCAGCTGTGCGATGCCGCCGCCCATCACTCCCGCGCCGAGCACGCCCACCGATTGGACGGAGCGTGGTTTCGCGGAGTACGGATCCTTCTTCGACTCTTCCATCAGGAAGAAGAGGCGCACCAGGTTCTGCGCCACTTCGTTGTTCACCAGAGCCGCGGCCTCGTCGACCTCGCGAGCCATGCCGCGCTCGACGCTGGTGGACATCGCGTAATCCATCACCTCGATGGCCTTGAGCGGCGCGGGGTAATGACCGTGGGTCTGCTTCAGCACCGCCTTGCGCGCCTTGCTGAAGATCACGCTGCGCGCGAGCGGATTGCCTTCGACGTAGAACTTCGTGCGCCCTTTGAGCCTGCGCTTGCCGCGCGCGGCGAATTTCTTCGCGGTGTCGATGAGGATCCCGGGCTCGACCACTTCATCGACCAGACCGCTCTTCTTCGCGCGTTTCGCGTCCAGTGCCTTGCCGTTCAGGATGATGTCCAGCGCCGCGGGCAATCCGATCAGGCGCGGGAGCTTCGTGGTGCCGCCCCACGCCGGAAAGATGCCGAGCTTCACTTCGGGGAGGCCGATCGATGAGCGCGGCGAGTCGGACATCACACGCCAGTCGCAGCTGATGGCCATCTCGCAGCCGCCGCCGAGGCAGGCGCCGTCGATCGCGGCGACGGTGGTCTGCGGAAGGCGCGCGAGCTTGGTGAACACTTCCTGGCCGAGGCGGACGTACTCCCGGGCCTGCTCCGCGCCGCTGACGGTCGTGAACTCGGTCACGTCCGCGCCGGCGATGTAGATGCCGGACTTCCGCGACGCGATGACGATCTTCTTCACGTCCGGCGCGGACGCGAAATCATCGAGGACCGCCGACAGCTCGCGCAGCACCGCGGAAGAGAATTTGTTCACCTTCTCGCCCGGAAGATCGAACCAGAGGATGGCCAGATCGCCTTCGCGCTCGATGACGAACGCGCGGGAGCCGGTCTGCGACGGAGCCTCGGCAACTGATGTCATGACATGTCCACGGACGCTTCATCGACATACATCTGGTCGATGACGCTCTTGTATTTCTTGTCGATGTTCTTGCGCTTCACTTTCAGCGACGGCGTGATCTCGTCGTCGTCGATGGTGAAGTCGCGCGGCAGAAGCGCGAAGCGGCGGACCTTCTCCTGCCGGTCGAGATTCTTGTTGAAGCGATCGATCTCCGCCTGCATCAGGCTCTTGATGCGCGCGTCGTTCACCAGCTCTTCGCGCGACGTCGCGTTCACGCCGAGGGCGGGCGCCTCGCGCTCGAGCTTCTCGAAATTCGGGACGATCAGCGCGGAGAGGTACTTGCGGCGATCGCCGATCAGCACCGGAGTGCCGACGTACGGAGAGCTCTTGAGCAGCGCCTCGATCGGCTGCGGGGCGATGTTCTTGCCGTAGGCGTTGATGATGATGTCTTTCTTGCGGTCGGTGATCTTGAGGAAACCGTCCGCGTCGATCTCGCCGATGTCGCCGGTGTGGAACCACCCTTCCGCATCGATCGCGGCGGCGGTGGCTTCGGGATTGTTCCAGTAGCCCTTCATGACGTGTGGTCCGCGGGTGAGGATCTCGCCGTCCGCGGCGATCTTCACTTCCACGCCGGGGATGATCGGACCGACGGTGCCGATGCGGCGCTTGTCGGGACGATTGACGGCGATGACGGGCGAAGTCTCGGTGAGGCCGTAACCCTCCAGGATCTCCACGCCTGCTCCGATGAAGAACGCCGCGAGCTCGGCCGACAGCGGCGCACCGCCGGAGACGACGTACTTCACGCGTCCGCCGAGGCGCGCGATGATCTTGCTGAACACCAGCTTGTCCGCGATCGCGGACTTCATACTCAACCCGAACGGCATCGGTTTGCGGTCCACCATGTACGGCAGCCGCTCCTCGGCCACCTTCAGGGCCCAGGCGAAGATCTTCTGCCGTGCGGGCGGCGCCGCGGCCACGTTGTCGAGCACGCGCGCGCGCATCTTCTCGAACAGGCGCGGCACGGCGCCGAAGAAGTGCGGCCGCACTTCGCCGAGATTGTCGGCCACCTTGTTCACGTTCTCCGCGTAGGCGATGCAGCCGCCTTTGTAGAGATAGAGGAAGTCCACCATCCGCTCCAGGATGTGCGACAGCGGCAGGATCGACAGCGCCACATCGCCGGGCTGGAACGGGACGAACTCGCGCACGGTCACGGTGTTGCTGGTGATGTTGCCGTGCGTGAGCATGGCGCCCTTCGGATTGCCGGTCGTGCCGGACGTGTAGACCAGCGTGGCCAGATCGTCGGGCGTGCGCGATTTGCGCGACTCGTCGAACCATCCGCGGCCGTGCTCTTCCTCGTACTTCCTGCCGCGCGCGACGACGTCCTTGAATGCGTGAACGCCCTCCGGCAGCGTGGCCGGCGGATCGCAGACGATGATGGCGTTGAGGCACGGGACGTGGCCGCGGATCTCGAGCACTTTGTCGAGTTGCTCCTTGTCCGAACAGATCAGCACCACCGTGCTGGCGTCGTTGAGGATGTACTCGATCTGCCATCCGAGCAGCGTCGGGTAGACCGGCACCGTCACCGCGGACGCGGTGAGGATCGCGAAGTCGCTCATCGTCCACTCCGGCCGGTTCTCGGAGAGGATGGCCACGCGATCGCCTGCCTTCACGCCCATCTCGTGCAGGGCCGTGGCCAGCCAGCGCACGGTGTCGCGGAATTCCGGGACGGTGACGTCCAACCACTGATCGCCGCGCTTGTACTTCATGATCGCGGGGCGGGCGATGTTGCACGTCACTTCATAGATGTCATTGAGTGTTCTGGGTTCCTGCATACGAAGCCCCCTACCCTCATTTTCAACTGCTGAGGCGGGGGATCATATCAAGCCACTCGAATCCACTTCAGCAGCTCGGGAATGGTCGGACGCTTGCCGTACGACAGGATTCCGATGCGGAAGATCTTGGCGGTGATCCAGAAGAACGCCAGGACGGTCAGCAGCGACACTCCGACCGACACGAGCAGATGCCACAGCGGCGGCTCGGTGACGGTCGTGCGCACGAACATCGTGATCGGTCCGAACACCGGCGAGAGTGAGAACCCCACCGCGAACGGAGCGTCGGGGTTCATGATGATGGGCATCATCAGGAACCACGGAATCATCATCAGCATCATGATCGGCATGATGAACTGCTGCGCTTCCTTCTCGGAGTTGCACACCGCGCCGGCGATCGCGTAGACGGAAACGAAGGTCAGATACGCGAGCACGAAGAAGAGAAGGAAGTACGCGAACACGCTGGGCCGGATGAACTGCGCGAGATTGATGTCCGCCATCGACACGACCGCCGCGCCGTACGCGCCGACCAGCCCGAGCATGGTCAGCCAGACGAAGATCTGCGTGAGACCGACCGCGGCGATGCCGAGGATCTTGCCGCTCAGAAGCTCCATCGGCGTCACCGATGAGACCAGCACCTCGACCACGCGGTCGGTCTTCTCCTGCACGATGCCGCGCATCGTTTCCTGGCCGTAGATGAACGACGGCAGGATCAGCAGCGCGCCGAGAATGAAGGCGAAGATGAAATTGAGCTCGCCGCCGGTTTTCTTCTCGCCGGTGCGCGAGAGCTGGACCGCGTCCACCGACAGATCCTGCAGGAGATCTTCGACCAGCTCGGGGCGCACGCCGTTGGCGGCCAGACGGATCCTCTGCAACTCGCGATTGGCGACGCGGCCGAGGCGTTCCTGGGTGATGAAATCGGTGGCGGCGCGGCTGTAGTACGACAGCGTGGTCTCGTTGTCGGTCAGCGCATTCGTGGGAATGAGGAAGACCCCTTCGAGCTTGTCGGCCGCCTCCTTGTCACGGGTGAGCCGCTGCAGGTACGACGCCGATTCCTTCTCGACGTCCTTCCCTTCCATGTTCACGTATTCGACGGTGAACTGAGACGGAAGCCCGCGCCGGCCGCGTCCCTCGATGGCCTTGCGCGCTTCCTGCTTCGGGTCGGTCTGTTCTGGTTCCGCCTGCACGTTGCGCACGGCGAAGGCCTGTTGCAGCTCGCCGGTGCCATCGAGGACGGCGATGCGCTTCTTGCCCATCCCCTTGGCCATCATCAGGCCGGGCAGGACCATGATGCCGGCCATCAGGAACGGGAAGAGCAGGGTCATGATGATGAAGACCTTCTTCCGTACGGCCTGGACGTACTCGCGCTTCATCACGGCGAACATCTTCTTCATCGCGCCACCTCGTTTGCCGCCTCATGGGCCAGGGTTTCGGTTCCGACCTTCGCGATGAAGATCTCTTCGAGCGACGGGGTCGCCACTTCGAAGCGGCTCAGGCGCACCCGCGGCAGGCAGGCCTCGAGAACGCGCTGCGGATCGGCGCCGTCACTGAGGCTCAATTCCGCGGAGTTGTGATGCACCGATGCGCGGTTGACGTCGGGCAGGTCGCGAAGGAACGCGCCGTCGCCATCGAACTGGAGGTGCAGCGTGTTTTTGCCGAATGAGTTCCGTACCTGGTCGATCGTGCCGGAGAGCACCACCTGCCCGCGATGGATCAGCACGATCTCGTCGGCCATCTTCTCGGCCTCCGCCATCATGTGCGTGGAGAGCAGGATGGTCTTTCCTTCGTCGCGCAGGTCGTGGAGGAGATTGCGCACCAGGACCATGTTCACCGGATCGAGTCCCGACTGCGGCTCGTCGAGGATGATCAGGTCGGGATCGTGGAGCAGCGTGCCGATCAGCTGTACTTTCTGCTGATTGCCCTTCGAGAGCTCTTCCACTTTCGCGTCGCGTTTGTCGGTGAGCTCGAAACGCTCCAGCCAGTGGTCGATCTTCGGACGGACCTCGGCCGGACGGCGGCCTTTGATCTCGGCCAGGAACAGCAGAAGCTCGATCAGCTTCATCTGTTTGTACAACCCCCGCTCCTCGGGCAGATATCCGATGTGATCGCGATACCCGCTGCCCGCCACCTTCCCGCCGAGCCACTCGATACTGCCCGAGTCCGGCAGAAAAATGCCCGTGATCATCCGGATCGTGGTGGTCTTGCCCGCGCCATTGCGCCCCAGAAGACCGGTGATCGTGCCACGCCGGACGGTGAACGACACCCCATCCACCGCCCGGACATTTCCGAACGTCTTCCTGATGTCCCGTACCGCCAAGATCTCCGTCATGCCACTCCTCTCTC
>CAMPKJ010000133.1 GCA_946887105.1 uncultured Acidobacteriota bacterium
CGGACGCATCGACACACGCCATCACGCGAAGAGGCGATGGGTTTCTGGCAGTCCTCGGAGCGAGTAACGAGGCCATTCGCGCGGTGGCGCTCGACCGTCACAGCCAAACGGTTGCGGAGAACACGTTTCCCTTGTCCACTCGAGCCTACCTCGAGCTCGCAGCGGGCAGCGATGGAACGAAGTCTCTCGCGGTCTGGTATCACGACAGCCAGATAGGCGCGATCACGATTGACGAGAATGCAGAATTCGGCGCGCCACTCGAACTTGGCCGATCCGGATGGCCCGCCACGTCGACTGTGGTCTGGAATGGCGCCGCGTGGACCGTCTCCTACGCACAGGACGGCCATTCGACGCTCTCCAAAGCAGTGATCGTTCAGGTGCACCCCGACGGACATTCGGTTCTGGCGCGGGAAGAGAGCGCGGTGCGCAACGTCGAGCCCACGGTCGCCGCACTCGATGGCCGCATCCTCGCCGCGTGGCGCCCGGCCGGCGCGGACCGAAGCCCGGTCGTCGCGGCGCTCCCACTCGCCACTCCTCAGCCCAGGGCGATCCCGTGGGTCGCATCGCGGCAGACGCTCCTTGCAACGGCGTCTTCAGACGACGCGACGCTCCTCGTCTGGAGTGAGACCACCGATGGAGAGCTTTCGATCCATGCGGGAGTGCGTGACCTCGAGGGACAGTGGAACGAACGCCGGTTGGCGACGATCCCCGTTTTCGGGGCTCGCAGAATTCTGGCAGCGAGTGACGGTCATGGATTTGCGATTGCGCTTTCCGGACCGGCGGCGCCAGCATCACTGATCCGTCTCGATCGTCACGGACGATCGTCCGGCGAGCCGATCACCCTCCCGATTCGTCCGGAAGTCATGGCTTGGAATGGAACGAACTATGCGCTCATCGATTCGGGCGGCTCGGGAATCCTGGTCAGCCCAGACGGTGTGCAGTCCGCAGTCGTCAACATCAGTATGTTTTTCATTCCAATGGCGATGGCGTCGGATGGCCATGGCTTCTTCGTCGCGGGCGACCTCCCCGATTGCTCGCTTCTTTGTCCGGAGTACCCCATCCACGGCGTACGCCTCGGACCTGATCTGATGAGACTCGACGCGGAGGAGTACGTTCTCGCGGACGACAGCGCGACACTGGCCGGACTGGCATGGGATGGGTCGCGATACGTCCTGATCGCGAACAGCTACGAAGGCAGCTTCGTTGCGTACATGCCGCCCGCTCCAAGCGCGAGCGTGGCCACGAAGAAGATCCTTCCGAACATCCATCCGGAAGCGATGACGGCGCTTCGCGATGGGACGATCGCGCTCGCAGGCCGCGACGAAACGAACCTACGGGTGGCGTTCATGAGCACCAGCGGCACGATTCTGCGTACGTCGGACATCGAAGGCGTGGCAACGACCGCGCCGCGGCTCGAGTCGCTTGCCGATGGAGTGGCGCTCTTCAGTGCAACCGTGCAGAACGCGGCCCCGCATGACGGCACCAGCCGCATCGTGACGGCCATCGCGCGTTCATCCAGCGTCACGCCTCCCACTGCACCTCACATCGGCGTGCGCGTGAAGAACGGAGTCATGCAGGTCGACTGGACGGCCGCTTCCGGGACGGTGAACGGCTATCGGCTGGAGTACCGCATCGACGACGATGAATGGGTCGAGTGGGAGCAGTGGTTCGGACCGGGCGTACAAAGCAAGTCCATCCGGCAACCGTCCTTCGGAACGCAGTTCGCGTTCCGCGTGCGCGCGTTCAACGATGGCGGCGCAGGTCCGTACTCGGCCACGGCGTTGACGAAGCCGGGCCGGCGTCGCGCGGTGCGTTAGTCCAGGCTATCGACGTCCGAACCCGCCGCTGAGCGCCGGCTTTCTCCGTTCGCGATGCACGATGTGCACGCCCTCGGGGCCGCCGACGATCGCCACCTCGGTCTGCCCCGTCGCGACCGCGGCCGCGGCGCGCTGCGAGAAGTCGATGCGCACCGGCCCGGCCGTCGAGTCCGCGCGCAGCCACTGCTCGCGCGCCATCGGCTCCATCACGGTGGGATCCGCATGCGTCTGTTCCGTTGCCACCGCCGGCGCCTCACGCACGACCTCGACCGGCTTCTTCTGCTCGACCTGCGGGAGTTCGCGCTCGAGCAGGCGGCCGTATCTCGCGGGCCCGACGCCACGCATCTCGGAACGGATCGTGATGCCGAGGAAGAGGACGAGAAGCGCGATCACCGAATAGCCGAAGTTGCGCAGCGTCAGATAGCGCTTGTGCTGCCTGCGGTCGCGAATCGGAACGATAAGATCGGGTCTGCGCTTGCGAAGCATTTGAGCGCATCTACTTCAAACGAGCTGCCAAGGGAGGCGAAATGGCGCGAATCGGGATCATCGGAACGGGTTGGGGCGCGCGGGTGCAGGCGCCGACGTTCGGCGAGGCGGGACTGGACGTGATCGCCATTGCCGGGCACAACCGCGAGCGGACGCGCGTCATCGCGGACGACCTCGCCTTGCAGGCATTCGACGACTGGCGCGACGTGGCCGCGTCTGCCGATCTCGATCTGATCTCCATCGTCACGCCTCCGTCGGAGCATCACCAGATGGCGCTGGCCGCGCTCGAGGCCGGCAAGCACGTGCTGCTCGAGAAGCCGACCGCGTTGCACGCGGGCGAAGCGGAGGAGCTCGTCGCGGCGGCGAAGCGCCATCCCGATCGCATCACGCTGATCGATCACGAATTGCGCTTCCTCCCCTCCTGGCGCGAGGCGCGTGCGCGGATGGCGGACGAGATCGGCGCGATCCGGTATGCGGAGGTGCGGTATGCGAGTCCGGCGCGCGGCGATCGCAATCGCAGGTGGGACTGGTGGAGCGATGCCGCACGCGGCGGCGGCGTGTGGGGCGCGGTCGGATCGCACTTCGTCGATGCGCTGCGCTACTTCGGCATGGAGATCGAGGCGGCGCTCGCGGTGATGCGTTCCACGATCGCGCAGCGTCCCCACGACGACCGAATGCGCGCGGTGACGTCGGACGACTTCGCGTCCGTCGACCTGCGCCTGCGCGGCGGTGCGATCGCGGCGATGACGTTCAGTGCAGTTTCGAATGGACCGGATGAGTCGAGCGTGCTGACGATCCACGGCGAGCGCGGCGCCATGCGCTTCATCGGCGAGGAAGTGCTGCTCTCGCAGAACCGCGAGCCGTTCGCGACCATGGCCGGCGGCCCGCTGGCGGAACGCCCCGGCAACTCGCACGGCGGCGCATTCGGCAGCGGGACGTTGCACCTCGGGCGCGCACTGCGCGCGGCGCTGGACGAGGGAGCGACGGACGCGCTCACACCGGCGGCGACGTTTGCGGATGGGCTGATGCAGCAGCGCGTGCTGGATGCGGCGCGGACGAGCGCCAAAGAGGGGCGTTGGGTGGCGGTGTAGCGAGCTTCCAGATCGCACATGCAAACAACGCGAACAACGCCGGCCCGATCAGCTTCGCATCGTTCGGATAGACCGCAATGCGCGTCACGATCTCGAACGGCTCCTCGGCAATCGCGGCGAGCGCCAGCAGCGACACCGCGGCGCCGGTCCGCGATCGCATCAACGCCAGCGCAACCGGAACGACCAGCACCATGTAGTGCAGCCAGACCACCGTCGCCGACAGCAGGTAGATCAGGATCGCCACGCCGGCGATCATCACGTCATCGCGCGACTTTCCCCGCCAGATCGCGACGGCCGCGATCGTCGTCAGTAGCAGCGCGACGGTGTAACTCACCCACGCTCCCTGCTCGTGAAACAACATCAGCAGCGGTGTGACGTTGCGCTCCGTGCGCGTCGGCAGGCGGTGATAGAACTCGTTCGCGCGCGCGATCCACTGCAGCCAGACGTCGAACGAGCCGTAGCGGATCGCCGCCGCGACGATGGCGATCGCTACACCGGCCGCGCCGCCGAGCACTTCCAATCGCAGCCGGCGCCAATCGCGCGCGGCCATCCGTGCCCCGACGAGCAGCAGCGGGATCAGGATCAGGTTCGGCTTGAACGCGACCAGCATCCCCGCGATCGCTCCCGCAATCAACGGCGGAGACAGCAGCGATGCGCCGAGTATCAGCAGCTGCAGCGAGTTCACATTGCCGACGCGCAGGTCGGCCTCGAAGCCGCGATACCAGAGCAACAGCGCCGCGAGCAGGAACAGTGCGCTCGCCCACGACAGCCGCACCGCGCGTGCAATCAGGAGAAACCCGGCGAGGAACGCGGCCAGGACGGCGACGTGATACTGCCGCAGCGCGCGATCGTAGTCGCGGCTCACCCAGCTGAGGCACGTGTAGAGAAACGGGCTGGAAACGCTGTCGAGAAAGCGGCGCCGCGAAGCGTCGAATCGGCGCAGCTCCGAACCGCTGCGCAGGCCGCGCTCGTGATACTCCTCGCCGATGCGCGACTGCACGTCGCGGTCGTAGATGTTGTCCTTGCCGCTGTGGACGTCCGCGCGTCCCGCGAGCTGCGCGTTGACGTAGTAAATGTAGAAATCGAGGCCCGCGGCGCGCTCGTTCTGGCGCCACGAGACGGACACGGCGTAGATCGCGGCGAGCACAGCCAGCGCTGTCAGCACAATCTGTCCGGACCGCCGCATCGGCGCGCAGTGTAGCGCCACACGCAAAAAGGCCGGGCATTGCGCCCGGCCTTTCGACTCGTTGCGTTACGTGTGGTGTCAGCCTTGCGGCTCGCCGCCGCCCTGCTGACCGCCGCCTTCGTTGCCGCCGCCTTCGCGGCGTGGCGGACGGGGACCACGATCGTCGCGACGCGGACCACGATCGCCGCCGCCTTCGCGACGCGGGCCACGATCGCGATCGCCACCGCGGAATCCGCCGCCGCCGCCACCTTCACGGCGCGGACCACGATCGCGATCTCCGCCGCGGAATCCTCCGCGATCGCCGCCGCCGCCTTCACGCGGGCCACGCGGCCCACGCTCTTCGCGAGCTTTCATCGCGGCCAGCTCCTCCTCCGTCGGAGGCGGGAGCAGCGGCTTGCGCGACAGGCGGATCTTGCCGGTGTCGGGCTCGATGCCCACCACCTGCACTTCCACCTCATCGCCCATCTGGAAGAGATCCGTGACCTGGCCGACGCGCGTGTGCGCCATCTCGGAGATGTGCAGCAGGCCGTCCTGGCCGGGCAGGATCTCGATGAACGCTCCGTACGGCTCGATGCGCTTGACCGTGCCTTTGTAGTTCGCGCCGACGTCGGGCGACGCCGTCAGTCCCTTGATGATCTCGATGGCGCGCTCGGCCGACTTCGCATCGGTCGAGGCGATGGTCACCTTGCCGTCATCATCGACGTCGATCTTCGTGCCGGTCTCTTCGACGATCCAGCGGATGGTCTTGCCACCCGAGCCGATCACGTCGCGGATGCGGTCCTTCGGAACGTGGATGGTGTAGAGGCGCGGCGCGAACTCGGAGAGCTCGGCGGCCGGCGTCGAGATCGCAGCATCCATCTTGTCGAGGATGTGCATGCGACCGGCGTTCGCCTGCGCGAGCGCCTGGGCCATCACTTCGCGGGAAAGACCCGCGACCTTGATGTCCATCTGCAGTGCGGTGATGCCGTTGCGCGAACCGGCCACCTTGAAGTCCATGTCCCCTTCGTGGTCTTCCATGCCGGCGATGTCGGAGAGCACGGCGAACTTGCCGTTCTCACCGCTCACCAGACCCATGGCCACGCCGGCGACGGACGAGCGCAGCGGAACGCCGCCGGCCATCATGGCCAGCGAGCCGCCGCACACCGAGGCCATCGACGAAGAGCCGTTGGACTCGAGGATGTCGGAGACGATGCGGATCGTGTACGCGAACTCTTCTTCCGGCGGCAGCAGCGGCGCGAGCGCGCGGCGGGCCAGATTGCCGTGGCCGATCTCGCGGCGCGCGGGACCGCGCAGGAACTTCACTTCACCGACCGAGAACGGCGGGAAGTTGTAGTGAAGCATGAAGCGCTGGAAGGTCTCGCCTTCGAAGTCTTCGATCTTCTGCGCTTCCTGCGGCGTGCCGAGGGTCACCGTGACCAGCGCCTGCGTCTCGCCGCGGGTGAAGATCGCCGAGCCGTGCGTACGCGGGAGCACGCCGAGATCGATCGAGATCGGACGGATCTCGTCGAAGCGGCGGCCGTCGACGCGCATGCTCTCGTTGAGCATGAGATTGCGGAAGATCACCACCTCCATCTCACCGAAGGCGGCGTTGACCGCGGACAGGCGCTCGACGTCTTCCGCCGGAACGCTGCTCTGGATGGCGGTCTTGACCGCCTTGATCGCGGCGTAGCGCGCGTGCTTGCCTTTGGTGAGCATCGCCTCGCGCAGCGCCGGTCCGTGCTGCGACATCAGCTCCTGCAGCAGCTCGTCGGTGAACTTCGGCTTGTACTCCACCGCGATCTTCTCTTTGTTGACGTCGGCGCGGAGCTGGTTCTGCAGCTCGCACAGCCGCTTGATTTCCGCGTGCGCGGCGTCGAAGGCATCGAGGACGATGCTCTCGCTCACTTCGCGCGCGCCTGCCTCGACCATCACGATCGCGGAGCTCGTACCGGCTACGACCAGGTCGAGGTCGGAGAGATCGCGCTGCGCGTTGGTCGGATTGATCACCAGCTGTCCGTCGATGTAGCCGACGCGGACGGCGGAGATCGGATCGAGGAACGGGATCTCGGAGATCACCAGCGCGGTCGATGCCGCGTTGATGGCCAGGATGTCCGGATCGTTTTCGCCGTCGGCGGAAAGCACGAGGGCGATGATCTGCGTCTCCTGGCGGTAGCCCTTCTGGAAGGAGGGACGCAGGGGACGGTCGATGAGGCGCGAGGTGAGGATTTCCTTTTCGGTGGGCCGTCCTTCGCGCTTAAAGAAGCCGCCCGGGATTCTCCCGCCGGCGTACGTGTACTCCTTGTAGTCGACCGTGAGCGGCATGAAGTCGCCGAGGACGGTGCCGTCTTTGTAGCAGGCGGTGGCCAGGACCACCGTGTCGCCGTAGCGGATGACGCAGGCGCCGTTGGCCTGCTTGGCGATCGCACCTGTCTCCAGCGACAGGGACTTCCCGCCGATCTCTAACTCTCTCTTGAATGCCATTGAGTTCCTTCGGTGGCGCGAGACCACTCATCACCTCGCACCGTCTTGATGTGTTCGGGGCCGAACGATGGGATCCGGCCGGAAGGAAAATTTTCGTGCAGAGCCCGAGCCAGATTGGGAAGGGCGGAAAACACGAAGGGGCGGGCTGTTGCCCGCCCCCGAGGGGATCGCGCGTTACTTACGGATACCGAGCTTATCGATGATCGTGCGGTACCGCTCCACATCGGTCTTCTTGAGGTAGTCAAGAAGCCGGCGGCGGCGTCCGACGAGCTTCAGCAGACCGCGGCGGGAGTGATGATCCTTCGCGTGGGTCTTGAAATGCTCGGTGAGGTAGGTAATGCGGTTCGAGAGAAGTGCGATCTGCACTTCTGGCGACCCGGTATCGCTGTCATGGACGCGATACTGGTTGACGATGGAGGTCTTCTCCTGCTTCGTGGTCGACAAAATCCTGTCTCCTTAGTGGTTGAACCGGGGCACTGAATACACGTCCAGCTATTCGAACGACGCACCATAACAGCGGGAGATGGCCAAATCAATCCCGCGGAAGACCGATTCCGCTCAGCCCGCCAGAATCACCTTCGGCTTGACCTCCACCGGCCCGCCTTCGCGCAGCACGTTCACGACCTCCCCCATCCCCACCAGCTGGTCGTGCGGGTTGCCGAGCGCGAGCAGTTCGCCCTGTTGCACCGGCACCGGCGGCACCAGGATGACCGACTGTCCCTGCATGAGCTTGCCCTGCTGCGCCCAGTCGATGCGGATCTTCGCGTGCGGCAGGTCGATGTCCGCCAGCGACTGAAAATGCGGCGGGCTGAGAATCGCCTCCGGCGTCGCCTCGGACATCCGGTCGAATCCGATCGCCGTGTCGACCTTGAAGTTGCCGATGGCCGTGCGGCGCAGGTCCTTGAGGTGCGCGGGGATGCCGATCGCCTGTCCGAGATCGTGCGCGAGGGAGCGGACGTACGTTCCCGCGGACGAACGGACGCGGAACCGTGCCGTCGAGCCGCTGGCCTCGAGGATGGTGAACTCGTACACCGTCACGCGCTTCGGCTGGAGCTTGACCTCCTGCCCCTTGCGCGCCATTTCGTAGGCGCGCACGCCTTCGATCTTCTTCGCGGAGAACGCGGGCGGCATCTGGTCGATCTCGCCGCGGAACTTCGCGACGTGCGGCTCGAAGTCCACCTGCTCGATGTTCGCCTCCACGGCCTCTCCGGCCGGCTCGCCGGTGGCGTCGTAGGAGTCGGTGGCCCAGCCGAACTGGAACGTCCCCTCGTACGTCTTCTCCATCCCCATCAGGTACGCCTGCAGGCGCGTGGCCTTGCCGACACAGAGCACCAGCAGCCCGGTCGCGAGCGGGTCGAGCGTACCGGTGTGCCCGGCCTTCTTCACCTTCGCGCGGCGGCGGAAGCGCTCCACGACATCGTGCGAGGTGATGCCGGACTTCTTGTCGACGAGGAGGACGCCATCTGCGCTTTTCTTCGGCTGCATCATCGGGGGCGTAAGGATAGTTCACTCTTCGCCAACGCAGAGCACTTTCACTCGCGGAAGAAGCGCAACGCCGCGGAAACCCGGCCGGTCATCCCTTCTTGCCGCTGGCGATTCCCTGGAAGCGCGCGCGGAGCTTGGGAAGCTCGGTGCGGAAGCGGTGCGTATCCAGGCCGTGCGTGCGGCTGTACCCTTCCCACGCCACCTCCCACCCCTTCTTGTGCGCTGTTTCCCGGATCTCGTCGGCACGGCTGGTCATGCGCTGAAACTCGTACGTCAAGTCATCCATCGATGGTCCCTCTCTCTGCGGTGGCTTCAATGTACACCCGCCACCGATAGAATGCGCCGCATGTCACCCGCCACGCGGCCGCAGCGCAGTAAAAAGAATCTGGTCTGGATCGACTGTGAGATGACCGGTCTCGATCCCGAAAAGGACACGCTCCTCGAGATTGCCACGATCATCACCAGCTACGATCTGGACATCATCGCGCGCGGCCCGGTGCTGGCCATCCATCAGAGCGAGCGCAGGCTGGAGATGATGGACAGTTGGAACCAGCGCACGCACAGCAAGAGCGGCTTGCTCGATCGCGTCAGGAAGGAAGGGGTCAGCCTGGCGGAGGCCGAACGGCAGACGTACAACTTCGTGAAGCGGTATTGCTACGTGCGCACCGCGCCGCTGTGCGGCAACACCATCGGCCAGGACAAACGCTTCCTGGTGAAGTACATGCCGAAGCTGCACGAGTTCCTGCACTACAAGGTCATCGACGTCAGCTCCATCAAGCTGCTGGCCAGCGAATGGTACGGAGGCCGCTACGAGCCGCCGAAAAAGCAGGAGCTGCATCGCGCGCTGGCGGACATCGAAGAATCGATCGCGGAGCTCGACTACTACCGGAAGACAGTGTTCGTGAAGCCTTAGCTCTCGTCGTCTTTCGGGGTCTCTTCTTCGTTTTCGGGATTGGGCGGGATCACTTCGCGCAGGAGCGTTTCGACGCGCAGCGCGCGCATGGCGGTTTCGTCGTAGCGGAAGTCGAGCTCGGGCGTGTAGCGCAGATTGACGCGCCGCGCGAGATGGTGGCGCACCTGTCCCGCGACTTTGCGCAGCTGCTCCACGGTCTGCTTCGTGTCCTCTTCTTTGAGGCCGGTGATGTAGACGCGCGCGTAGTGCAGGTCCGGCGCGACTTCCACTTCGCTGATGGAAGACCAGCCGAGGTCGAAGTCGCGGATGTCGCTGCGGAGGATTTGCACCAGCGCGTCGCGCACGGTCTCGCCGACGCGGGAAGTTCTACGTGTCTTTTTCATCGTTCTACCTGCTGCTTCGCAAGCGAAGCATCAAAGATCAGCCTCTTCATCAAAGTCCAGTTTCTCGCTGGTCCATCCGGCGAGGACGGCGTTCGCGTTCGACTCGACCCACCGCTGGACGGTGTCCAGCAATGAGTCTGCCGAGTCGTGGCGGTCGGCGACGAACGAGATCGCCAGGCGCGCGCGCTGGTGCAGGTCGTGGAACGCGACCTCGTTCGCGGAGATGTGGAAGTGATGCCGAAGGCGGTCGCGAAGGGACTTCACGACCGCCCTCTTGTCTTTGAGCGATTGGGCGTACTCGATGTGGATCTCGAACAGTGCGACCGCAACGACCATGACCTACGCCAGCGCGGCGGCCAACTGCTCGATCTTGAAGGCTTCGATCACGTCGCCGACCTTCACGTCCTGGAACCTCTCGATGCCGATGCCGCACTCGAAGCCCTGGCGGACTTCCGCGACGTCGTTCTTGAAGTGGCGCAGCGAGGCGATCTTCCCCTCGAAGATCACGCGGTTGTCTCGCAGCAGGCGGACGCTGGCCGTGCGAGGAATGATCCCCTCGGTGACCATGCAGCCGGCGATCGTGCCGACCTTCGGCACCTTGAACGTGTCGCGCACCTGCGCGCGGCCCTGGAAGACTTCCTGGAACTTCGGATCGAGCAGACCGGTCATCGCGGCCTTCATCTCGTCGACCAGGTTGTAGATGACCGTGTACGAGCGGATGTCGACGCCTTCCTTCTCGGCCAGATCGGAGGCGTTGCGCTCCGGGCGGACGTTGAAGCCGATCACGATCGCGTCCGACGCGGTGGCGAGCATGACGTCGTTCGTCGACACGGCACCGACCGAGCTGTGAATCACGTTGACCTTGACCTCGGCCGTCGACAGTTTGCGCAGCGTCTCGTTGAGCACTTCCACCGAGCCCTGCACGTCCGCCTTGACGATCAGGTTCAGCTCCTTCACGCCGCCGGTCTGCATGCGCTGGAAGAGCTGATCGAGCGACATGCGGCCGACCTTCTGCTGCGCGGTCTCGCGCGCCTTCTCCTGACGGAGCTGGCCGATCATGCGCGCCTGCGTGTCGTCGTCGACCACCGCGATCGAGTCGCCGGCGTTCGGGACGTCTTCGAAGCCGGAGAGCTGCACCGGCGTCGCCGGACCCGCTTCGTTGGTGCGCTTCCCGCGCTCGTCGCTCATCGAGCGAACGCGGCCCCAGGTCGTGCCGGAGAAGAACGGATCGCCAACCTTCAGCGTACCGTCCTGGATCAGCACCGTGGCCACGGTACCGCGGCCGACTTCCTTGCGCGCCTCGAGCACCACGCCCTTGGCTGGCATGTTCGGATTCGCCTTGAGATCGAGGATGTCGGCGGTGAGCAGGATCATGTCCAGCAGCTCGTCGATGCCCTGCTTCTTGATGGCGGAGACTTCGACCGAGACCACTTCGCCGCCCCACTGCTCGACGAGCACGTTGGCGTCCGCGAGCTCGCGGCGCACGCGCTCGACGTTCGCGTTCGGCTTGTCGATCTTGTTGATGGCCACGATCATCGGGACCTTCGCGGCCCGCGCGTGATCGATGGCTTCCTTGGTCTGCGGCATGACGCCGTCGTCGGCCGCGACCACGAGGATGACGATGTCCGTCACCTTCGCACCGCGCGCACGCATCATCGTGAAGGCCTCGTGGCCCGGCGTGTCGAGGAAGACGATCTTGCGGCCCTTTTTCTCGACGTGATACGCCCCGATGTGCTGCGTGATGCCGCCCGCCTCACCGGCCGCGACGTTGGTCTCGCGGATGGAGTCGAGCAGCGAGGTCTTGCCGTGGTCGACGTGGCCCATGACGGTGATGACCGGACCGCGCGGCTCGGTGCCGCCGGTCGCTTCGTGGCGCTCCATCGCTTCCATCTCGACCGCTTCTTCGAACGACACGATCTCGGCGTCGATCTTCAGCTCGTTGGCGACTTCGAGCGCGAGCTCGCCGCCCAGGGGCTGATTGATGGAGACCATCAGTCCCTTCTTCATGAAGAGGTGCTTGAGGAGATCGCTCGCCTTGATGTCGAGCTTCTCGGCCAGCTCCTTCACGGTCACGCCTTCGGTCAGCGCGACCTTGCCGGTCGGTTTGGTGAACTCGAGCACCTTCGCGTGCGCATTGGTCTGACGGCGCGCATCGCGGCGCGACGAAGCGCGCTTGGCGCCCTCGCCCGCTTCCTCGAGATCGGGCAGAACGATGTCCGGACCGATGTCATCCTGGATGATCTGCGTTCCGGAGAACGGTCCCTTGGTCAGCAGGTCCTGATCGAACTCCGCGCCGCGAACCGTCTTCGTCCCGCGTTTTGCGGTCTTCTTCTTTTCGTGCTCGTCCGGACGCGCGTCATCTTCCTTCTTGCGGCGGATGATGTTCGGACCGGGGATGGACGGCGGAGGCGTCTGGAGCGGCGGACGGCCGCTGCCGGGACGGAATCCGGGACCGCCGCCGGGACCGCGCATGCCGCCCGGGCCGGACGGACGCGCACCCATCGGACCGCCGGGACGCTGGCCGGGACCACCCGGACCGCCCGGACGCGGACCGCCGGGGCCCATCGGGCGCTGACCCATCGGGCCGCCGGGACCGCTCGGACGCGGACCACCGGGACCGACAGGACGCTGTCCCATCGGAGCGCCCGCGGGACGGGCACCCATCGGCGCGCCGGGACCGGCAGGCCGCGGTGCGCTTGGCGTCGTGCCGGCGGGACGACCGGTCGGCACGGTCTGCTGACCGGCGTAGTTCGGACGCGGACCCTGCGGTGCGCGCGCGCGCGGACCGGTGGGACCGATCTGGCGAGTCGCGCCGGAGGGAGGCGCTGGTGCAGGACGCGGGGCATGCGGAGCAGGCGGCGCTGGCGCAGCAGGAGCGGGAGCCTCGGCAGGCGCGGCAGCTTGCGGCTGTTCGGCAGTTTCTGCGACGGCCGGAATCGGCGCCGGGACGTCTTCCACCTTCGGCTTCGCGGCCTTCGGCTTCTCGGCGACGACCGGAGCTTCCTTGGCGGCGCGCTCTTCGGCTTCAGCGGCCTCCTGGAACTCGGGGATGATCACGGTCGGCGGCGGCGCAACGGCCGGCTCTTCCTTCGGCGTCTCGACCTTCTTGCGCACGGGCGGCTGGACGATCGGCCGAGGAGGACGAACGGCTTCTTTCTTCTTCTCCGGAAGAGGCTTGTCCTCGCGCATGATCACGCTGCGCGCGCGGGTGACGAGCTTCTTGCCGGTGATGAGCGCCTGGATCACCTCCGGCTCGAGCACCTGGCTCGCGTCGGTGATCTCTGCGCCGAGCGACTGCAGCTGAAAGATGACGTCCTTCTCGGACTTTCCCATCCGCTTCGCAATGTCGCTCACTTTGATTTTTGCTGCCGCCATTCAATCTCCTTGGGATTTCCGCCTGCCGTGCGTATGAACTTACATCCGGACGCTCCGCGCCATCATTCTACGGAAGCTTCGGCCTTCTGCTCGTCCGAGGCTTCCTCTCC
>CAMPKJ010000134.1 GCA_946887105.1 uncultured Acidobacteriota bacterium
GTGCGAACGGCACGTTGAAGGGAGTCGCGCCCGGAGCAACGCTACTCGCCTACAAGGTTCTTGGCTCCGACGGCTGGGGCCCTGCGAGCAACATCATCGCGGCCCTCGAGCAGGCGGTGCTGGACGGCGCCCAGATCGCGAACCTCAGTCTCGGCGGCCAGGGTTCGCCCGATGATCCCACCAGCCAGGCGCTCGACAACGCCACCGCCGCAGGAATGTTGTCGGTCGTTGCAGCCGGCAACTGGGGCTCCGGCTATCGAACCATCGAATCGCCCGGCGTGGCTCGCACTGCATTGACGGTGGGAGCGACGAACAAGAGCTGGCAGATGGCCTCTTTCAGTGCCCGCGGGTATGTCGCCGACGGCGATCGCTACCTGATGAAACCGGAGTTGGTTGCGCCGGGCGTCGACATCCGCAGCACCGTCACGACGGCCGGAACACACGGGGATCCGAGTGGATACAAGCTTCTGAGCGGAACGAGCATGGCCACGCCGCACGTCGCCGGTTCCGCCGCTCTGCTGTTGCAGTGGAACGCCGCGCAGACGCCGGGTGAGTTGAAGAGCCGGCTGGTCAGCTCCGCCCGCGCCATCACCGGCGATGTGTTCACCAAGGGAGCCGGCGGCATCGACGTCCTTGCGGCGTTCGGCACGACCGTGCTCGTGTCGAATACTCATGTGTCGTTCGACGTCGTACACGAAACGACCGGAGTGGTCGTGCGTGAGAGGTCTCTGACGATCCGAAACGCGAACGCGACCGCCGACACTCTCACACTGGCGGCCAGTCCGGCCCTGCCTTCCGGAGCGACGCTGGAGATCATCCCGTCGTCGGTGACCTTGCAACCCGGTGAAAGCGTCGACGTCACATTGCGACTGCAAGTCGACACCGCAGTGGTCATGAATCCTCCCGAGTCACTGGCGTGGAGCACCAACCTCTCCATCTCGGGTGCACCACGGCCCGCGACGGTTCCGGCGTACTTCTTCAGGGGATCGTTAGTGACACTCACATTCGACGAGCCGCCGTTGGACGTCGTTCTGGTGTCGGAATCCAGCGTCGTTAGTTTCTTCGGCCAGACTCTCGGCACGACCCAAACGATGCTGGTGAGATCGGGACTGTGGGACGTCATCACGTTCTTCGCGCCGGAGTCCGGCGGTGACAACGCCGTGGTGGTGCACGAGCAACAGAACGTCCAGGGAAGTTTTTCGCTGAACATCCATCGCGGTCAGGCTGCACGAACGATCGCCCTGCGCGCGGTGGACGACCAGGAGCAGCCGTTGGATGGATCGAAGTTCGGGAAAGAGCTCGTGATCCACCTCCCGCGATTCACACTGATCATCGGCTCGTGGAGTGATTTTCGCGTGTCGGATCTCTCCTCGCGTTACGCCGTCGGAATCACCGGGACCGGGCCGGACCCGTCCGACCAGAAATACTTCATCTCGACGTGGACCGCGGACGGGCTTTCTTCAGACGTGACGCTGCCGGCGTCCGGTAAGCCATTCCGCCGCCTGGCGCAGTCGGTCGTGCCGCTGCCACAAACGGCGCCTGCAACGATGACCATCTGCACCGGTTTCCACTTCACGCAATCCGTCATTTTGTTGGGTACTCTGGGCTGCGGGGTCGAGCCCGCCCCGATGAGCCGGACGCTGTACTTCCAGTCGACGTCATCGCCGGATGCGACGATCCGGGCGATTCAGCAATCAAGGCTCGTCGAATTGGCTTTTCCCTTCGAATCCATCATCGAAGGGTCGTATGTGCATCAGAAGAATGACGTCGAGCTGGAGCTGAGCGGGGAGATGCTCTTCGGCTTCGACGGATCGACGTTCGCGCCGGCCGCGGTGCTGGGTGCGGGCATCGAGCGGTGGGACCTGGACACGCCGCTGCATGCGTTGGCGCTCGACTTCTGGAATTCCTCGTCGATGATCCGCGCCGGCGGCTTCGGACTCGGTCCCGGCTGGCTCACTCAGACGCTGAGCACCATCCGGAAGGTCGCGAATGCGGAGCCGACCTTGGATCTGTACCGGAGTGGCGCGTTCGTCGGTTCGTATACGTTCAGGAACCTGGGCGAAGGAATTTCGGCTCCAGCTGCGGCGCATGAGATTCGCGCTACCTCTCAGTACGAGATCGGCGAGGTCTCCGGCTCTTCGAGCGCCGTCATTTCCTTCGACACACGCCGGTTCGACTCGAAGCCTCCTTACGTCTCGAATTTTCACATCGAGCAGAATGGCATCCGCACACCATCGCCGTTCTATCCGTCGAACGCGACGCCCGTTGTGAAGTTTCGGGTCACGGGCAGCAGCAGCGTCGCGCTCGACTGGCGCATGAACGGCACGGACACGTGGACGCCGTTGCCGTTGACGATCACGGGCTCCGACTATGAAGCCCTGATCGAGCAGGAAGGCGCCATCGACCTGCGTCTGACCGCCGCGGACTCCGCCGGAAACACGTTTCAGGAGGAGTGGACGCCCGCGTTGATCACCACCGCTCCGCCGCCTCCCGGTCCGCCGTCGTTCCTCTCCGCCACGCGTGCGGCGGCAGCGCAGATCGCGCTGTCGTGGGCGGCCGCATCCGGTGTGTTGGAGATCTCCCGTTATCGCATCGAGAGACTTCCCGACAATGCCACGTTCGAAACGTCAGGACCGGAGACCGCGTTCGACGACACGACCGGCCTCGTGCCCGGAAATGCGTACCTCTACCGCGTCTCCGCGATCGACACGAACGGCGGCGTCTCGAGCCCGTCGCCATACGACCTGGCCACGCTGATCGAGCTGCAGGACGATCCGCTCGTGCCGAACGCGACCCTCATCCGCGGCGCACACGTGGTCGATCTCCGGCGCGCGATCGATGCCATTCGCGTGGCCGCCGGACTCGGGCCGGCGTGGACGAATTACGATCCACCCGCCGGCCGTGTCCACGCATCCGTGTTCAGCGAGTTGCGCAACCGCCTCAACGAGGCACGCGGCACACTGGCACTTCCCACTGTGGAGTTCCTCAACACCGTGGCGCCCGGATCCGTGATCCGCGCTACGGACGTGGAGGCGTTGCGCGACGGCGTGCAATGACCGGCGATCAGCGCGTTCCCTCCGCTGCGCGCCGCAATTCCGCCAGGTCGAATTTCTTCATCTTCAGGAACGCCTCGGTCACGCGCGCGATCTTCGCCTGATCGCTCGTGGCCAGCATTGCATCCATCTCGGAGGGCACGATCTGCCACGACACGCCGTACTTGTCTCTGAGCCAGCCGCACTGCTCCGCTGACGGGTCGGCACTGAGGTTTTCCCAGTAGTAATCGATCTCCTGCTGCGTGTCGCAGTTCACCATCAGCGAAACGGCTTCATTGAACGTGAAGCCGTGCTCGTGCGCGCTGTCCATCGCGGCGAAATCCTGCCCTTCGAGCGTGAACGGCGCGAACTTCACCGTCCCTTCCTTGTCCGGCTCTTCGCCGGCGCCGTAACGGAAAATGTCGCCCACGGACGCGTTGCGGAACACGGAGGTATAGAACGTGATCGCCTCTTCGGCCTTGCCGCTCTTCTCTCCGGTGAACATCAGCATCGGCGTGATCTTCTGCCGGACCGGCTGTCCGCCCGCGTACATCACCTGCCACGACAGGCCATAGCGGTCCTGCAACCATCCATAGCGCTCGCTGAACGGATACGCGCCGAGCTCCATCAGCGCCGTGCCGCCGGGCAAAAGCTTGCTCCACAGGGCATCGACCTCATCCTTCGTCTCGCACGCGACCATGAACGAGATCGCGGGCGTGAACTTGAACAGCGGACCGGCGGAGATCAGCGAGAACACCTGTCCGGCCAGCTCGATGGTGACGATGTCCACGGATCCCGAGGGTGTGTCGTGCAGCGTGTTGATGTGCTTGACGCGGGAATTGGGGAAGACGGATGCGTAGAACTCTCCCGCCTCGCGCGCTTCCTTGTCGAACCAGAGGTGCGGTGTGATTTTCTGCATGTTGTTCCTCCGTCGTCATAGACGCCGGACGGCGGCAAAACTCATCGGTGCGTCAGAAGTTCGTCGCCTCGCCGATCTGCAGGAACCGCACCCGCGGGTCGCTTCCGATGGCCGCGCGAACCTCGGCTTCCGTCGACATGGACGGCATCGACGCGAAATGCATCGGGATGATGATCCGCGGATGGAAGTAGCGCTTCACGCCCCACAGCGCCACCTGCGGGCTCTGCCCATACGCGCGGCCGCCGGTGTTCATCAGGATGATGGTGGGGTGATACAGCTCTTCGATGATGGCCATGTCGCCGAAGACCCACGTATCGCCCTGGTGATAGACGGACCGTCCGTCGGCGAACTCGATGACGTAGCCGACAGGGCGGCCGCTCGGCTCGCTGCCGTGCATGGCCGGAACGACGCGCACGGTCGTGTCGCCCAGCGTGATGCTTCCGCCGACGTTCACCGTGCGGATCAAACTCTCCGGAAGATTTTCCTTCTGATACAGCGCCGGCATGTTCACGGCCACGATCGGGGCCTGATGCTGTTTGGAGAGCGCGATCGCGTCGCCGAGGTGATCGCCGTGCGAGTGCGTCACGAGGATGAAGTCAGGATCGTAGCGGGAGAGATCTTTCCACGCCGCGGGCGTGGCCGGATTCTCGGTGAGGAACGGGTCGATGAGCAGCTTCGTCCCGCCGCTCGAAACGACTTCGAACGCTGCATGTCCGAGCCATCGGATGGCGATCGGCTGCGTGGCGGCGGGCGCGCTGGCCGGCGGAGTGACTCCCGCACCGGCACACGACATCAGGAGCAGCAAAGCAGCGAAGATGCGCACTTTCATCCGACGATGATGCACAATCGCATCCCATCGACAAACTGGAGGCTCGCGGATGAAATTCGGCCGTCTGTTCGTACTGATGGGATGTCTCATCGTGTTCCCCGCTGCTGCGCAGAATCTCGAGATCCACGTCATCAACGTCGGCTGGGGGCAGTCCACCTTCATCAAAGGTCCGGGACCGACGGGCAAGAGCGTGCTGCTCGAGGCGGGCAACACCGGCAAAGGAACCGCGGAAGTCGTCCCGTACCTCCAGTCGATCGGCCATGCGCCGTCGGCGGGCTTCGACTACACCATCGTCGGACATCAGCACTGCGATCACGCCGGCGGCATGGATGAAGTGATCAACGCCGGATACGACGTGCGCGTGCGCAACTACGACAACGGCAGCAGCTACACGTCGAGTTGCATCACCGGCTGGGAGAGCGCCGCGTCGGCGACCACCGCGGGCGCACCGGTGACGATGTCGCGCGGGACGGTGATCGATCTCGGCGGCGGCGCGACGTTGACCTGCATCGTCGTGCGCGGTCAGGTCATCGGCGGAGGCAACGTCTCCGTCTCCAACGAGAACGATCTCTCCATCGGGTTGCTGTTGCAGTACGGCGGGTTCGATTACTTCTGGGCCAGCGACCTCGGAGGCGGCTCCGACGACGAAGCGTGCACGGGACGCTCGACCTCGCAGGTCAATGTCGAGAGCACGGTCATCAACGCGATCTCGCCGGGCGGCGCCAATCCGCTCATCTCCAGCGGCGGCATCGACGTGCTGCACGTTTCGCATCACGGCAGCGAGAGCAGCACCAACAACGATCTGTTCGACGGCGCCGCACCGGCCGTTGCCGTCATCTCCACCGGCGCCGGCCAGACCACGGGCTGGGATCTGCCGCGACAGGACATCGTCGAGAGCGTGCTCCTCGGACAAGGATCGTGTGTCGCCGCGCCGCCGACGTACGTCCTGCAGACCGAAGAAGGATCGCCGACCGGACCGCAGACGAGCTTCGCCGGCTACTGCGTCGGCGACATCACGATCACCACCGACGGCGTGAACTTCTTCAACGTCGATGCAAACGGCGGCGTCACGCAGGGGCCGAACGAGAAGAACGCGTCGGGACTGCCGCAGAGCTTCACGCTCGACGACGCCGGTGGCGGAGGAGGCGGCGACACGCAGGCGCCGTCGACGTCCATCACCGCGCCGGCGAACGGCGCGACGGTGTCGGGAGCGACGGACGTGACCGCAAGTGCAACCGACAACGTCGGCGTGACCAGCGTCGAGTTCTATCTCGACAACGTGCTGCAGAGCACCGACATGACCTCGCCGTATGCATGGAGCTGGAACACGGCCGCGAGTGCGGACGGCACGCACTCCCTCACCTCGAAGGCGTGGGATGCCGCCGGAAACTTCGGCACCTCCGCGGCCGTGACCGTCACGGTGAACAACAGCGGGATCAACATCGGCAACTACAAGCTCGTGCAGGCGAATGCGACGTTGAACTATTCGATCCCGGCGGGCACGGTGATCCCGTCGAAGGGATACGTGATCGTGGCCCGCAACGCCACGAAGGCGCAGTTCGAATCGTTCTGGGGCGTGACGCTCGGAACGAACGTGGTTTACGTCAACAGCGGCGACTCGATGCCGCAGATCAACGGCGACGAGAACTACACGCTGAGCAACGCCAGCGGCAACAAGCTCGACGGACGGACCATCAACATGGCTGCATCCGGCGGACAAAGCATCCGGCGGCTGAACGGCTGCGGCAGCCCGAGCAAGGCGTCGAGCTGGACGCGTGCCGCATCGAGCACCGGCAATCCCGGCTCGGGCGCGCCCGCGCCGTGCAACAAAGGGGTGTACATCAGCGAGTTCTCGGACGCGCTCGGAACGGGAAACTTCATTTACGAGTTCATCGAGCTTCACAACGACAAGTAGCTTCGCGCGCGTTTCTCGGAGTTCCTCGGAGTAGCTCGGCAGACCTCCTCTCCCGAGGAACGCCGAGGAACTCCGAGGAACCCGAGGAACCTGCTTTGCTGTATCCTCTCCGCGTTCCCACCGGCTGGAGTCGTTCGACTCGCCTGCGCTTCCCGCTCGTCACCGCATCAGCATGAAAATGTTCGCTGCGATACTGTTTTCGTCCATGTTGTGCATATTGAAGGCGCGCTATGTCGCGGTCGAGGCAACCGACGTCGAACATGGCCAGGGCGCGATCGAGCGCAACGAGCTGCCGCACGTTCCTCTCGAGCCGGTGGTGTGGCTGATTCGCGTTCCCGCGCCCGGAGATCCGGCCGAATGGCAGCGCCGGCTCAATGGCGCGGTCGAGGCATCGCTCGGCTCGTTCGAAGTCGAACAGCCGACCGCCGAGGAGCTTTGTCGCGTCGAATCGGGCGAGATTCGATTTCAACAGTGATGCGTCGTCACTGTTCGTTCTGGCCGGTGTAGCGCCGCGAGAGCAGGTGATACGCCTTCGAATGGCGGGCCAGCGTCGTCACGATCAGACCGATCAGGCCGGCGGTGATGAACACCAGCGCGATGCCGCGCGCGGTCCCGGTTCCGAACCAGTCGCCGATCAACTCCACGCCGCGGCCGGTGGTCATGAACGGGATGAACAGCAGTTGCGCAATCGGTCCGATGAAGAACGCGGTGACCGGTGATGCCGACTGCTCGATGCTGTGCGCGAATCCGAACACGCGGCCCAGACGCTCCGGCGGAACGACTTTCTGGAAGATGGTCTGTTCGATCGCTTCGACGTACGGCATCAGAAACATCCAGATGAAGACTCCGCCGGCGAGCAGCACGATCGACGGCTGAATGGCGAAGAAGATGCTGATGGCCCACATGATCGTGTTGACGCGGAAGAGCGTCCGCAGCGGGTTCTGCCCGAGGCCGCGCCGGGCGATGAACAGTCCACCGAGGATCATGCCCAGACTGAGGAAGCCCCACAGAAATCCCCAGACCCGCACCGAGACCATCGACAGGCCGTATGCATCCATGAGCGCGAAGAACACGCCGCCGAGGAAGTTGTTGAAGGTGGTGAAGAAGATGAGCGCGAACAAGCCGGGGATGTTGCGCACGGCGCGGATGGTGCCTCGCAGGTCGACCTCTTTGCGTACCGGCTCGGCCGACTCGGCATGGACCGGCGTGCCCTCGTGCACCGGGATCAGCGTCAGGACGACGATCGCGACCGCCGTGCCCACGATGGCGATGATCAGCACCAGCCGCATCCCGCCGTAGGCGAGCACCAGGCCGCTGATGACGGACGTGATGCCGAATGCGATCCCCATGACCGTACCGAACAAGCCATTGGCGCGATCGCGGCGATCTTCGGGAACGATGAATGCGACCAGCGTCGGGATGGCGATGTTGTAGATCGTGCCGACGATCGTTCCGGCGAGCAGCACGATGGCGAACAGCCAGAGCCGCACGCTGGCGACCGTGGCGAACGCGCTGACCGGCGTCACCTCCAGCAGCACCAGACCTCCGGCGAACAGGAGCAGCGTCACCACCGACGACCCGAGCATGGCGTGCTTCTTCTGGTGGTGATCGACGAGGGAGCCGAACCACAGCCCCGACACCATGGTCATCACCAGGTACACGCCGGCCAGCGTCGAGGTGGAGATGACGGAGCGCGTGGTGAGGTACGCCCAGAAGGTGAGCGCGAACCACACGAAGTTGTTCGTCGTCACCACCAGCAGGGCTACGCCGAGAAGTTTGTAGAAGGTACGCATCGTCAGCAGCGGCGCGATTTCAGGCGTGACTCCGCGCGGGATCGAACGCAACCTTCATGAGAGCGCCGATTATACGAGCCCGTGCAATTCATGACGCGAGCGTGCCACTCATCGGCGAACCGAAAGATGCGCTTTTCCGCATCCGTTCTCAGGGCCACATGAAGACGAAAAACGCAGTGATTGCCATTGCAGTATCCGTACTTTACGGCACCTCCTTCGTTGCCGGCCTCATGAATGACGGCGCGAAAACCGCTCCGCCGGGCGCAACCGTGCAGGCGATGGTGACGCACGCTGCCGCGAACGCGTTGTCGATCGCGGAACCGGCGGAAACGCAGTCCGAGGCGGGATGGGATCTGCCGAATCTCGATCATCCGCGTGTCGATTACTGGGTCGCGCATTTCCAGAACCGCGGACGCGATGACTTTGCGAAGTTCCTCTCGCGCATGCCGAAGTACGCGCCGATGATCAGCGAGAAGCTGGCCGCGCGCGACATGCCGCAGGACCTCATCTATCTGGCCATGATCGAGTCCGGATTCAATCCGATCGCCACGTCGTCCGCGAAGGCGAAGGGTCTCTGGCAGTTCATCGAGCCGACGGCGGAGCGCTACGGCCTGACCGTCAATCGTAAAGTGGACGAGCGCACCGACCCCGAGAAGTCCACCGAGGCCGCGCTCTCGTACCTCGGCGATCTCTATGAGCAATTCGGCTCGTGGTACCTGGCCGCGGCTGCGTACAACACGGGCGAGAATCGCGTGGCGCGCATCATGCGCAACGTGACCGGCTCGGAGAAGGGATCGGAGGATGCGTACTACACCATCGCCGATCGTCTGCCGAAGGAGACCGCGGACTACGTCCCGCTGATGATCGCCGCGGCGCGCATCGCGAAGGAGCCGGCGAAGTACGGCTTCGCGTGACGCGGCGCCGGCGTTCCCTAATCGGGACGCCGGCGTTCCGCTGCGTCGATTTGCGGGAGCAGCGTGTTTTTCACGTACGACCACTCCGGTTGCAGCGTCAGCGCACGTTGCGCGGCTTCGCGCGCTTTGGCCGGCTCCGACTGCATCATGTGCGCGAAGGCGAGCGACATCAGCGCCTCCGCCTTTCCCCAATCGGGCAGCGGCGACGCTGCATTCGTACCGCGTCGCGCCGCTTCGTCGTGCATCTGCCGATAGACCTCGATGGCGCGCGGCACGCTGCCGCCCTGCTCTTTCGGCGTGTACAAAAAGAACGCGCCTTGCGTCCACAACACGCGCGGATTCTTCGCGTCGAGCGCCGACGCGCGGGCGAACAGAACCTGCGCCAGCGCGATCCGCTCGCGCATCGCGGCCGGCTCCCCGATCGAGAACGTCGCCAGCCATCCATTGACGAGCGACGCCGCGGCGTAGGCATCCGCAAAGTCGTCCTTCGCCTGCGCCGATGAATAGAAATCCGTGGCCGCGGCGCGCAGATGCTGGATCAGGTCGTCGCTTTTCATGGCCTGGTTCGCGCCGTTGATGGCGATACGCCAGCTGGCGAAGCCGCGCCAGTAGCGGCCGAGGTACGTCTGGTCGTCCGCGAGCTCATCGCGGACGCGTGCCAGTTCCTCGAGATCGCCGCGATAGTCGGCGGACATCACGCGAGCTTTCATTTTCACGAGATCGGCGCTGACGGTGGACGCGAGCAGCAGCACGATGATCAGTCTGTACATGCCGCTGTTCTGGCACGGCGTGCGATCGAAAGCACGCGCGAGTCGACGAACGAGCCAATTGCGTCGACGAACGGGCGTTCGCGGAGTTCCTCGGGTTCCTCGGAGTGCCTCGGGGTTCCTCGGGTGGTTCGGAGAGGGGCCGGCGTCCACTCCGAGGAACTCGTCATCACCCGATCAGATCGCGCAACTCCTCGGAGGCGGCGCGGCTGGCCACGATCTCCGTGCCGTCGCGCAATCGGATCAGCAGCCGCCGCGCGTCGTACGGCACCAGCTTCGCCACCGCGTCGAGATTCACCACGTGCGAGCGGTGCACCTGGCGGAAGACCTCCGGATCGAGCCGCGCCGCAAGCTCGGCGAGCGTCGTGTGCAGCAGGTGCGACTCGCGGCCGGTGTGCACCTCGACGTAATCGCCGCTCGCGGAGATGTGCTGGATGGCGCGGACGTCGATCGGCACGATGGCATCACGCGTGCGCGCAAAGAGGCGGCGCAGCGGAGTGCCGAATGCCGATCGCGCGCGATCCGGGATCGCGACGGAGCTCTGCAAGCGGCGCCGCACGCGCTCGACCGCGGTCAGGAAGCGCTGCCGTCCGAACGGCTTGAGCAGATAGTCGAGCGCGCCGAGCTCGAATGCAGCCAGCGCGTGCTGATCGTGCGCGGTCGTGAACACGACGTCGGGCGTGTGCGCGATGCGCTGCAGCACTTCCAGTCCCGAGGCTTCGGGCAGCGAGATGTCGAGGAAGACCAGCTCCGGCGCGAGCGCGTCGATGAGCCGCACCGCCTCGTTGCCGTCCGCCGCCTCGCCGACCAGCGTGAGCCACTCGATCTCGCTCGCGTACTCGCGCAGGCTCGCGCGCGCGTGCGGCTCATCTTCGACGATCACCGCGCGGATCGTCACAGCTCCTCCTGCACGCGGCGGATGGGCAAGGAGAGCTCGGCACGCGTGCCGCCTTCGACGCCGCGCAAGGTGAGCGTCGCATCGCCGCCGTACAACGCGGTCAGACGCTCCTGCAGCAATCGCAATCCGAGTCCGGATCCGCGCATGTCATCCCGAGCGAGAGTCGAGGGACCTGGCGGACCGGGCGGAGACATGCCCGCGCTCGATGCCGCGCCGCCGCCCAGGTCCCTCGACTCACGCTCGGGATGACAGCGATCGTGCACCGACACGCGCAGCCGTCCATCCTCCTGCCGCATCGCGATCTGCAGCAGTCCTCCGGCCGCGCGCGGTGCGATGGCGTGATGGATCGCGTTTTCCACGAGCGTCTGCACGGCGAACGCCGGCACGAGCGTCTCATCCGATGGCAACGCTTCGATGCGCACGGACAGCCGCTCGCCGAGCCGCAATCGCTCCAGCGCCAGGTAGCTCTCGACGAACGCGCACTCTTCGCGGAGCGTCACTTCGTCGATGCCGTCGCGCTGGATACGCAGGCTGTAGCGCAGCAGATCGCCGAGGCGTTCCAGCGCGCTCTCGGCGGCGGCGGGATCGCGGCGCACCAGGCCGACCAGCGCGTGAAAGGTATTCAGGATGAAGTGCGGATTGAGCTGGCTGCGCATGACCTCGAGCGACGCGCGTGCGCGCAATGCCTCCGCGTTCGCGGCGCGTGCGGCCTGATCGCGCACGTAAGCGACGCCCGCGAGCGTGCCGTAGATCAGCACGTCGTTGAGGATGCGGAACGGAAGGATGCGGTAGTTGATCTGCGCCGTGGCGCTGAACAGGAACGAGTCGAGCACAACCAGCGCGATCCAGCCGGCGCTGGCGAGGATCACGAATGCGATCAGCAGTCCCGCGTGCGCGGCGAAGAATCGCGCCCGGCGCTGCTCGGACCACGGCAGGTACGCGGGCAGATGGAGCATGGCCAGTCCGAGCACGATTTCGGGAAGCAGATTGGCGATCGCGTTGCGCAGCGCGAGATCCACGGCCACTCCGTTCACGATGAACGCGGCCGAATAGATCGCCAGCAGCATCAGCCACGCCGCGGCATAGACCCAACGCATGCGGCTATCGTACGCGCTGTCATGTAACCTGCGCGGGTGGCTGTCGACTCGAAGGTCGTGATCCGCACGTATCTGCTGATCAGCGGGCTGTTCACGTTGTCGGGATCGCTGATCTGGGGCATCAACACGCTCTTCCTGCTCGATGCCGGCCTGACCATCTTCCAGGTCTTCCTCGCCAATGCCGCATTCACCGCGGCCATGGCGGTCTTCGAGATCCCGACCGGCGTGATCGCGGACACGCTCGGGCGGCGCATGTCGTTCCTGCTTTCCGAAGCGACGCTGGCCCTCGGAACGCTCGCATACGTCGGCGCGGCGTACATCGAAGGCGGACTGCTGCTGTTCATCCTGGCCGGCGTGATCCTCGGGCTCGGTTTCGCGTTCTACTCCGGCGCGACCGAGGCCTGGGTGGTCGATGCCCTGAAGGAGACCGGCTACGAGCGCGAGCTCGATCCGGTATTCGCGCGCGCCGGCGTGGTGAACGGCGTGGCCATGGTCATCGGCACGGTCGGTGGCGGATTGCTGGGACAACTCGATCTGGCCATCCCGTATCTCGTGCGCACCGCCTTCATCCTCGGCGCGTTCGCGGTCGGTTTCCGCTGGATGCACGATCACGGATTCCAGCCGCGCGCGCTGCGCCTGCGCGGAGTGTTCGGCGAGATGGGCAAAGTGGTGCGCGCCGGGATGAAGTACGGCTGGCATCAACGAGCCACGCGGCTGCTGATGCTGCAGTCGTTTCTCGTCAACGGCTTCTTCGCCTGGGCCTGGTATGCGTGGCCGCCGTATTTTCTGGAGCTGTACGGCAAGAACGCGGTCTGGCTCGCGGGCGTGATCGCCGCGCTGTTTTCGGTGGCCGGCGTCGCGGGCAACTTCATCGCCGAGCACACCGCGAAAGCAGGCCGCGGGCGAACGACCATTCTGATCGCGGCCAGCGCGCTGTTCACCGTGGCCATGGCCGGCACAGGCGCGATCCGCTCGTTCTGGATCACCGTGCCGATCTTCCTCGTCGGCGCGGTGGCGTTCGGCGTGATCGAGCCGGTGCGGCAAACGTATCTGCATCGCTCCATCCCTTCATCCGAGCGCGCGACGCTCGTCTCCATGGACGA
>CAMPKJ010000135.1 GCA_946887105.1 uncultured Acidobacteriota bacterium
CGGGTTCTGGCGCCCGCTGCCGACGCTGCTCGTCGCGACCATCCTCCACTTCGTCCCCGACTTCGACGTGTCGTGGCGCATCCTGCGCGCGATCAACATGGCCGTGATCGTCGCCGCCGTGCAGATCCTCCTCGCGACAATCGACGCGAAAGGCGCGCTCCGGTTCGTGACGACCGTGGCGCTGCTCTTCTCCGGTTCGGCCGTGATCGCCGCCGGCTGGTACGCGAACATCTTCGACGCGTCGTCGCTGCTCCTGATCGCGATCGCCATCCGCCTGCTGTTCCGCGATCGTCCCATCGCAGCGGGCGTGGTGATCGGCATCGCGTTCTTCTGCAAAGAGACCACCGCGCTGGCGTTGCCGTTTCTGCTGATGCTCCTGGCCGCCGGCCGGATCACGTTCCGCCAGCTGCTTCGCACCGCGATCCCCGCCACACTCCTCGGCGCGATCTATTTCGCGATCCGCGCGAAGATCGTTCCCTTTGGCGCGGCCGGCGACGTCCACGGCTTCGACCCCGCGCAACTCCTCCCCACGGTCGTCAATCTCGCGGAGAGTTTCTGGCGGCAGACGATGAAAGGCGCCGGTCCCGGCTTCCTCGGATTTCTCTTCCTGGCGATCTCGCTGATCGCGTTGCGCCGCCCGCGACTCATCGCCGCGGCGCTGGCGTTTCTCGCCGCGACGGTGGTCATCTACTGGGGAATGTTCGGCCTCTGGCAGAACGGCGAGCTGATTCACCATCTGAACTTCGTCGGCCGTCTCTACCTCGTGCCGGTGGCGTTGATGTTGTTCATGCTCGCGCTCGAACGGCGCACGCTGGTCATCGCCGTGCTGTGCATCCCCATCCTCTTCGGCGGCATCACCACCTGGCGCGACCACGCCCGTTTCCAGCGGATGTACAACCGCCTCTACCGCACCGCCGCGCAACACAGCCAGAAACCGCTGGTCGTGCACTTCCCCAACAAGCCGCTCGATGACATCGTGCGCGGCATCAGAATCGGCGACGTTCCGGCCGCGACGATGCACATCAACGCGCGCACGGGCCGGCTGGAGTATCGCTAACGCCGCTCGAACTCGAGCAGCGGCAGCGTGCGCTCGGGCGCGCCCGGCATCGGCGCATTCACCTCGCCCACCCGCCGCGCTCCCAGCTTCACGTAGAACTCCTCGGCATTCGGGTCGGAGACCACTGCGATCAGGCCTTGCGCCTCCGACAGCGCGTGCTCGACCAGCGCGCGTCCGATGCCGCGGCCGTGATGGCGCGGATCGACCCACACGTTCTCCAGCATTGCGCCGCGTTCCCCTTCCTGCAGCTGGCAGATGCCGATCACCTCGCCTTCTCCATCGAGGGAGGCCACGAACGTGCGGTGCTGATCGATGTCGGCGGCGGTGATGGCCAGCTCGCCGTCCCAGACCGCGAGCCATTCGGCGGGATAACCCCAGTGCGCTTTCGCGCGGCGCGCGAGAGCGGTCGCGCGGTCAGAATCGGACGACGTCGCACGACGGATCTCGATTCGCATGAAACATGTTAAGGCATCGCGAGTGTGGCGAGTCAGAAGTTCGCCGCGTCGAGTTGCGGACGCCAGCGGGTCGAATGCGAGGCGGCGCGACGCAGGCGATGCGGGGCATCGTCGAGGAGCGACGCCGACGCAGGCGGCCCGCTGCCGCCGTAAATCGATGTGGCGAACTTCTGACTCGCCACACTACAACAGCTGGCGGTGCCAGGACTGCGCAGCAGGCTTTTCCCACACTCCTTGCCGGACGTCGCCGAGACGCTCGACGGTCACGTCGAAGACCGGCGTCTCGAGCGTCGCGGCATTGCGAAACTCCGAGCGCGGCACGGCGCGTACGCCGTCCCCATCGCGCAGGAACACGCGATTGGAGTCGAGGATCGTAACGCCCAGTTCCCCTTCCAACTGCTTGAGAGTGCCGAACATCCGGTCGATCGAACAGCCTGATTTCTCGCGATGCTCATCCACCGCGACGATCAGAAAGCTACCTTCGCGGAGCTCCGCCGCACCGGGAATGGGCGTGCCGTGCGCCGCCCAGTCCTCCAGAAATCGGTTCACCTGGCGCATCAGGGCGTCGCTTTGGGGCGTATCGAGAGAGGGGGAAATGCCGAAGATCCAGACGTAAGCGTCATTGCTGAGCTGATCGAGGTTCACGCGCATGCGCGCAGTCTAATAAACTCGCACGGTGAGCATCGCAAGAATCCTGGACATGCTGAGCGGACGCACCTCCGAAGTACAGCCGCGTCAGCAACACGACCCCCTCCGCCTCGCCACCGCCGCCGTACTCCTCGACATCGCCTACGCCGACGGGCAGTTCACGCCGGCCGAGGACGGCAACGTCGTCGGCTTTCTGAGCAAGCGCTTCGAGCTATCGCCTGACGACGCGCGCGAACTGCTCGAAGCCGCCGACGAGATCCGCAGGAAGACCGTCGATCACTTCGCGCTCACGCACTACATCCGCAAGAACGCGCCGCTCTCCGAGCGCATCGACATCGTCAAGACGATGTGGCACCTCGTCTACAGCGACGGGCACGTGGCGGAGTACGAGGGCTATCTGGTGCGCAAGCTGGCCGATCTCCTCGGGCTCGAACATCACGTGATGATCGAGGCGAAGTCGGCGGTGCTGCGCGAATTGGGACGCTGAATACGCCGCCGGTCAGACGTGCTGGTCGAACAGGATCGCGTTCCCGTCAGGGTCCGCGATGACCAGACTGGCCGGCCCCGTGGTCGATTCGTCCGCCTTCTGCAGCATGGTCACGCCCTGAGCCTCGAGCCGGCGTTGCAGTTCGCGGACGTCGGTGTACTCCGGCAATGGCTGGGCGTTGCTGTCCCACCCGGGATTGAAGGTGAGAATGTTCTTCTCGAACATGCCCTGAAAGAGTCCGATCACGGTCCCGCCGTTCTTCAGGATCAACCAGTTCTGCGCCGCATTGCCGGCGAACGCTTCGAAGCCGAGCTTCTCGTAGAAGCTGCGTGACGCCTCCAGATCCTTGACCGCCAGACTGACCGAAAACGCTCCCAGCTGCATGGGTCTGCTCCCTCTACGCCTGCGTCAGCAGCGCGAACCCGATCATCTTATACAGCAGGCGCGCGCCGACGTTCGCGTCCCACTCCGTCTCGCCCGGCGACACCTCGCAGAGATCGAGTCCAACGATCCGTTTTCCGGAACGGCGGATCGCGCGCAGCAGGCCGATCGCTTCGTTCCAGGACAGTCCGCCGGGAACGGGAGTGCCGGTGCCGGGGCAGAGCGTCGGATCGAGACCGTCGATGTCCCAGGAGAGATAGATGTCCTGCGGCAGCGTGGCCACGATCTGGTCCGCGATGGTCGCGAACGGAGTGCCTTCCTCTTTCCGAGACGCGATCTCGGCGTCGTAGAACGTCGTGATCCGCTCGTGCGTGTCGATCATCCGCCGCTCGGCTAACCCGAGGTCACGGACGCCGACCTGCACGAGGATGCCCACGCCGGGAACCTTGCGCATGACGTTGTTGAAGATCGACGCGTGCGACCAGGTGAATCCCTCGTACGAATCGCGCAGGTCGGCGTGCGCATCGAGATGGAGGATGCCCAGGCCGGGATACTTCTGCGCGTACGCGCGGATTGCGCCGTACGGAACCGAATGATCGCCGCCGAGCGTCACCGCGAGCTTGCCTTGCCGCAGCAGCGGGACCGTCTGATCGTAGACCCATGCATTCACGCGCTCGCTGTACTCGTTGACCTTGTCCGCCGCCGCTTGCGTGGGACGATCGACGACACCGCCTGTTTCGATCACCTTCGCGGCCAGCCGTTTCGCCGCGCTGTTCCAGCGCAAGACGTTCTTCGGGATGTCGAGCATGGCGATGCCAACGGAATACGGACGGCCGGTCTCCTGATCGAAGAGATCGACCTGCTTCGAGGCTTCGAGCACCGCGGCCGGCCCGTTCGAAGTGCCGCCGCCGTAGGAGGTCGTGGCCTCGTACGGCACGGGCACGATCACCACTTTCGAATCCTCGACGGAGAACGGCAGTCCGTAGATGCCGCTCTCCGCGGGAGCGGCGGCATCGGGATCGAATTCGGAAGGACGGACGGAAGCGCTCTTCGCCATCAATCCATGTCCATCGGATTGACGTATTTGTCATCCGACTTCTCGGCGCGCTCGAGCGCTTCCTTGAAACGCTCCTCGAGGATGCGTCCGCGATCTTTCTGACTCTCGAGCTGCCGCTCGAACCGCTTCGCCGCCTCGCTCTTCTGCGCCTCCAGCCCGGCCACCATCGCATCGAGCGACCCGCCGGAGCCGCGCCGCTCCTTCGCCTTGTGCAGCAACACTTCACCGCTCAGCCGATCGATGACGATCGTCGCCTCGCAGCAGGGGCAGGTGATTTCGAAGTTGGCCATGAGTGTGATTCTAGCGCGCGGAGCCTTCGCGAGAGCGGCCCAACGCCTGTCCCAGATCCTCAATCAGATCCCCCACATTTTCCAACCCCACCGACACCCTCAACAGATTCTCCGCCGTGCGGCTCCCTGGTCCTTCGCTGGAGTTGCGGTGCTCGATCAGGCTTTCGGTGCCGCCGAGGGAGGTGGCACGGAGGAAGAGACGCGTGCGTGCGGCGACGGCGAGGGCATCGGCGCGCGTGCCGCGGACGAGGAACGAGAGCATGCCACCGAACGCCGACATCTGCCGCTGTCCGATCTCGTGATTCGGATGCGACTCGAGCCCCGGATAGTGCACCGCTTCCACGCGCTCGTGCGAAGCCAGAAAGCGCGCCACAGCCATCGCGTTTTCGCTGTGCACGCGCATGCGCACCGCGAGCGTGCGGATGCCGCGCAGCACGAGCCATGAGTTGAACGGCGAGGCCACGCCGCCGATGAGCTTGCGCGCGTGCAGGACGGCGTCGAACCACGCGTCGCGCTCGCGGAAGGCCACCGATCCGCCCTGCACGTCGCTGTGGCCGCCGAGGTACTTCGTGGTCGAGTGCAGGACCACGTCTGCGCCGAGCTCGATCGGACGCTGCAGCGCCGGCGTCGCGAACGTGCCATCGACGACGAGCCGGGCAGCGTGGTCATGCGCGATTTCCGCGAGCGCCTCCAGATCGACGATCTTCATCAGCGGATTCGACGGCGTCTCTGCCCAGAGCACCTTCGTCTCCGGCCGCAGCGCGCGGCGAACGGCATCCAGATCCTCCATGGCTACGAAATCAAAGGTCAGACCCCAGCGCGCGAACGACTCCTCGGCCAATGCGCGGTAGCCGTAATAGCAGTCGTCCGGCAGCACCACGTGGGCATCGCGCGGGAGCGTCTGCAGGAGTGCCGCGCCGGCGGCCATGCCTGAAGCGAACGCGAGCGCAGCGTCGGCGGAGTCGATCGCGGCCAGCGCCTCCTCGAGCCGCGTCTGGGTCGGATTGCCGTCGCGGACGTAGCTGTAGCCGCGCGAGGCCTCCCCTTCCTCGGAGCGCTCGAACGTGGTGGAGAGGTGCAGCGGCGGCGCGATCGCGCCGGTCTCGTCATCGACGTGCGCGCCCGCGTGGATCGCTTTCGTATCGAAATGCATTGCACGAGTTCCTCGGAGTTCCTCGGAGTTCCTCGGTTCCTCGGGTTCCTCGGAGTGGAGGCGGCGCGGCCGAGGAACTCCGAGGAACTCCGAGGAACCGAGGAACCGCTTTCCGCCCACCTATATACTCCAGCCCCATGCTCCATCTCGGCTCCATCGGCAAGACCTCCATCGATGTCGACTTCAGTTTCTTCATCCTGATCGGCCTGTTCGTGATCCTGAATTACGACGAGAAGCGGGGTATCGAATACGCGCTGATCTGGATTCCGATCCTGTTCATCAGCGTGCTCTTTCACGAATTCGCGCACGCCGCGGCCATTGGACTGTTCGGCTTCGGCGCCAGCCACATCGTGCTCGGCGGCATGGGCGGCCACACCGCAAACGAGAACATGCGCAACGCGCGGCCGTGGCAGGACGTGGTGATCAGCATCGCCGGCCCGGCCTCGAACTTCCTGCTGGCGATGCTCTGCTCCTATCTGTACATGAACACCCGGATCGGCGGCACCGACAAGATGCTGATCGTGCTGCTGCCGACCATGGCGAAGATCAGCATCTGGTGGGGATTGCTCAACCTGATCCCCGTCCCGCCGCTCGACGGAGGTCACGCCACGCGATCGTTCTTCAAGATGTTCCTGACCGACCGCACGTCGTTCGTGATCTCCACCTGGATCGCGCTGATCGTCGGCGGCGCGATCGCGCTGCTGGGCTTCCGGGCCGGGCAGTTCTTCCTCGCTTTTTTCCTGGTGATGATGCTGTTCGGCGTCTGGCAGCGCTGGCAATACTTCAGGGAACACGGCATTCCGGGCGACTGAACTAAAATCCCTTCCAAAGCCAGCCCTGATGACCATTCCGTCGGACTTCGCAGTACCAGCGCCGCCGCGGCTCTCGCGGTTTCTGCGAGCGCGTCGCGCCCTGCTGCGCGTGGTGCGGAACGTCCGTCGCGGCCGGAGGATCTCGCATGACGACCTCCGCACCAGCGTGGCCATCCTGAAAGCGCAGCAGGAGGCGACGCTCGAGGGAACGCTGGTCGTCGACATGTCGGGAAAGATCTTGTCGTACAACCGGCGCTTCCTCGACATCTGGCGCATCCCCGCCTCCGTCGCCGCGACCGCCGACGACAACGAGCTCCTCGGATATGCCGGCAATGCCGTGGCCGACTGGCAGTCGTTCATCGAGCTGGTGAACTATCTCTACGAGCATCCCGATGAAGTGCGCACCAACGATCCCGTTCCGCTGAAAGACGGACGGACCCTGGAGCGCGCATCGGTGCCGATCATCGTCGATGGCCAGATCCGCGGACGCTCCTGGTACTTCCGCGACATCACCGAGACGGTCAAGGCGGAAAAGCTCCAGTCGTGCCTCTTCCGGATCGCGCAGCTCAGCCGCGAGACGGTCAGTCTCGATGCCTTTTATGCCGAGGTGCACAGCATCGTCGGCGAGTTGATGAATGCGAAAAACTTCTACATCGCCGAGTATCAGGAAGAAACGCACCGCCTCTTCTTCCCCTACTTCGTCGACGAATACGACCAGCGCATCGAGTGGCTGAATCCCGGCCACGGCCTCACCGCGTACGTGCTGCGCACCGGCCAGCCGTTGCTGGCCACGCCGGAGGAGTTCGACCGCCTCGTGCGCGAAGGCGAAGTGGAGCCGGTGGGGAGCCCGAGCATCGACTGGCTCGGCGCGCCGCTGCGCAGCGGCGACATCACCTGGGGCGTGATCGGCACGCAGTCGTACGACGTCGGCACGCGCTACACCGAGAAAGACAAGGAAGTGCTGGTCTTCGTCGCCCAGCACGTGGCCGCGGCCATCGAGCACAAACGCCGCGAACAGGCGCTGCAGGCCAGCGAGCGGCTGTACCGGCAGATGTTCGAGAACAACCGCGCCGTGAAGCTGCTCCTCGATCCCGAGAGCGGCGCCATCGTCGACGCGAACATGGCCGCCTGCGACTACTACGGCTACACGCACGAGGAACTGCTGGCGCTGCACGTCTGGGACATCAACGTGCGCGGCGAGGAGCAGGTGCGGCTGCAGATGGGACGCGCGGCCACGAGCGAGCGGAACTACTTCCAGTTCCGGCACATGCTGGCCAGCGGCGAGATCCGCGACGTCGAGATCCACACCGGGCCGATCGAGATCGGCAATCGCAAGCTGCTCTTCTCCATCGTGCACGACATCACCGAGCGCAAACGCGCCGAGAAGGCGCTGCAGCAGTCGGAGGAAAAGTACCGGGTCATCTTCGACTACGCGCCGGTGGGCATCTATCAATCGACGCGCGACGGACGGCTCGTCACGGCGAACGAGACGCTGGCACGCATGCTCGGCTACGACTCGGTCGAGGAGCTGCTCACCAGGAACATGGAGCGCGACATCTATCTCGACGCCAGGCAGCGCGATGAGCTGATCCGCCACTTCGAGCCGTATGCCTATGCGAACAACGTCGAGCTGCAGTGGAAGCGCAAGGACGGCACCGCCATCTGGGTGCAGCTCAACGCGCACGGCGTCCGCTCGTCGCACGGCTCGCTCTTCTTCGAAGGCTTCGTGTACGACGTCACCGAGCGCAAGCAGGTCGAGGAATTGCTGCGCAAGCAGGCCGCGGCCATCACCGCGTCGATGGACGGCATCGGCATCCTCAACGAGCGGCTCGAGTTCACGTACGTCAACGACTCGCTGGCGCGCCTGTTCGGCTATGCCGATCACAACACGCTGATCGGCAGCTCGCTCTGTGACCTGTACGAGCCGCAGGAGCAGGTGCGCTTCATCACCAGCATCATCCCGCTGGTGGAACAGCGCGGACGCTGGCGCGGCGAGGCCACCGGGTTGCGCCGCGACGGCGTGAACTTCCCGCAGGAGATCTCGCTCACCTCGATCGGCGGCGGCGGCATGGTGTGCGTGGTGCGCGACATCACCGAGCGCACGTATGCCGAGGAGCAGATCAAACACCTCGCGTACCACGACGCGCTGACGAACCTGCCCAACCGGCTGCTGTTCAAGGACCGGCTGACGGTCGCGCTGTCGCACGCGCAACGCGAAGGCGCGCGGCTGGCGGTGCTGTTCCTCGATCTCGATCGCTTCAAGGTGATCAACGACTCGCTGGGACACAACATCGGCGATCAGCTGCTCCAGGCCGTGGCCGCGCGCGTGCAGTCGTGCGTGCGCGACAGCGACACCGTGGCGCGTCTGGGCGGCGACGAGTTCACGGTCCTGCTGCCGCGGCTCCATCGCTCCGACGACGCCGCGCCGGTCGCGGCGAAGATCATCGAGGCGGTGCGTTACCCGTTCCACATCGAAGGCCGCGAGTTCTTCATCACCACCAGCATCGGCATCAGCCTCTTCCCCGAGGACGGCACGGATGCCGAGAGTCTGATCAAGAACGCCGACACGGCCATGTACCAGGCCAAGGAAGTGGGCCGCGACAACTACCAGCTCTTCAACGCGCTGGTGAACGCCAACGCGCTGCAGCGCATCGCGCTCGAGCATGGCCTGCGCAAGGCCATGACCAGCGACGAATTCGCCGTGCACTACCAGCCGATCTTCGACCTGCGCACCGGCCGCACCACCGGCATGGAGGCGCTGCTGCGCTGGACGCATCCGCACATGGGCGGGATCCCGCCGGCCACGTTCATCCCGCTCGCCGAGGCCACCGGCATGATGATTCCGATCGGCGGATGGGCGCTGCGCGAGGCCTGCCGCCAGACCAGGGCATGGCACGACGCCGGACATCACTCACTGACGCTGGCGGTGAATCTCTCGGTCACGCAACTCCAGCAGGTCGATCTCGTGGAGCGCGTGCGCACCATCCTCGCGGAGACCGGCTTCCCCGCGACGTCGCTGGAGCTGGAGATCACGGAGAGCAGCGCGATGCAGAGTCCGGAGACGAGCATCCGCACGCTGTACGAGCTCAAGAAGCTCGGCATCCGCATCTCGCTCGACGACTTCGGCACCGGACACTCGTCGCTCAGCTACCTGAAGCGCTTCCCGATCGACACGCTGAAGATCGACCAATCGTTCGTGCGCGACATCACGTCCGATCCCGACACCGCCGCCATCGTGACCGCCATCATCGCCATGGCGCACAGCCTGCGGTTGAAGGTGATCGCCGAAGGCGTCGAGTATCCGGAGCAGGAACAGTTCCTGCGCCACCACGGCTGCGATCAGATGCAGGGCTACCTGCGCACCGCGCCGATCGCGGCCACGGAGTTCCTGAATTTCGTGAACGCGAGCTGACGCCGAATCCGCGGCGCGCTACTTCTTCACGGCGCGCCGGCGCGGCTTCGCCGGCTCCGGATCCGGATCCGGCTCATCGGTCACCGTGAACTCGAACTGCCTCGTCTCCGTCTCGCCCGAAGCATCGGTCACGGTCACGGTCGCCGTCGCAGCGCCGGTGCGGCCGTACGTCCGCTCCACGACCTCGGCATTCCTGAAGCCGCCGGGATCGCGCGTGAACGACCACTGATACGTATAGCCCGGCGCACCGCCGCTGGCGAACGCGCGGAACGTAGCCGGCTGGCCGAGCCTCACGGCCGGATTGGCGAAGATCTCCACCACCAGCGGGCAGTAGCGCTCGATCCAGGAGTCGCCGTTCGCCGCCGAATCGCGCGACGCGGCGATGAGCCACGACGTGCCGCTCCAGACCGCCGGATACGCGGACGCCGCGTTGCGCGCGCGCGATTCCCCGGCCGCGAAAAGCGTGTCGCTCACGATCGTTCCGTCGACGCGGAAACGGAGCAGCCGGAAATCGAGCTCGTTCGTGCTCGACGTACGGCCGTACGTGAGCGCGAGCTCGCCGTTGCCGGCCGCGAGTGCCCGCGGCACCGCGACGTCGCCGTCCTTGGCGTCGACCAGCAGCGCTTCCTCTTTGACGACCGCGCCGCTGCTGTCGAACACCATCCAGCGGATGTCGTCGCCGGCGGACCGCACCACGACGAAGTGATTGCCGATCGCCGCGGCACGCGCCTGCAGACCGGAAGAAGCGATCGGTTTCGCGGGCGGGAACTGGCTCTGCCCCGGAACGAAGCGGCTGAAGTGCAGCGCGTCATCGTCCGCGGAGACGTTGAGCACTCCGATGACGCCGTTGCCGGTGACGGCGATCTGGAGAAACGGAGTCACATCCGGATCGCTGCCGAGGAGCTGCGCCTGGCGCACGCTCCCGTCGCGCTCGACGATGATTGCCCAGAGACCGCTATTCGAGCCCGAGATGATGTCCCGCGCGAGCACCCACGCGTTGAGCGTGTCGCTCCATGCCACTTCGATCGGCTGCCGGATGCGCACGGGCCGCGCAGGGTCGATCGCGATCGGCGAGCCGACCGGCGTTCCCGACGGCGAGAGGCGTTGCAGATGAAGCGCAGCATCCGCGCGATAGAAGAGTCCGTACTCGAAGCCATTCCAGACCAGATCGATGAGCGCGTGCCGGTCGGCGCCGTCGGTCACCACACGCGTATCGGGAACGAGCGTGTGCAGCATTTCGTCATAGACCGCGATCCAGATCGACTCGGGATCGCCGTCTTCCGTCTTCGCCACCGCCAGCCCGAAGCCGCTCCACGCGGAAGGACCGGCGATGAGATTCGGAACCGCCAAACGCGTCGAGATCCGTTGCGCGTCGGTGACGCACTGAGCTGCCGCAACGGCGGCTACGGCAAACATCAGAACAGCCGCGACTGTCACACGAATCGCACCCATGGCACACACTCCGAGTTTGGTTGATGGCAATAACTTGGACCCGCGGGCAGTATAACCGGAGTTGGCGGTAGGCGTTGGGCGTTTGGGAGTTCCCGGCTCGCGATGCAGTCGCGGCCAGACGCCAGATCCCGAACGCCCACCGCCTAACGCCTACCGCCCCGTCTCAGAAGAGGTAATTCGCGTTCGCGTGCACCATGGCCAGCGCTTCCTTGAGCCCCGGCCCGGGCTGAACGCGGAAGTGATGGTTCACCTTCAGGCGCAGTCGCGGACCGCCGTTCGATTCGGCGAGCTCTGCGGGCAGGTCGACGATCGTGACCGTCACCGGGATCTCGCCCGCGTGCTCCTCGACGATCTCGCGGATCCTGCGCACCGTGTCTTCGCTCATGCGCGGATACGCCACTTCGAGCGCGATCTCCTTCACCTTCCGGTCGCGAATGCCTTCCAGCGGAACGATCTCCAGCGCGGAGAGCTCGGGCGTGATCGGCGACTCGTGAAACGCGGCCGCGTGTGCCGCGAAGCTCGAAGGCGCGGCGGCGACAGGCTCTTCCTCGATCGCATCGACCGCGGCGTTGAAGCCATCCGCGCCAAAGAGATTGAAGTTGTTCGTGCGGTCGCCGTACTTCTCGCGCTCGACTTCCTTCGGATCGCGATCGTCTTCCGCATCCTCGATGCGCAGTTCGTACGCCGAGATGCGCGCCTCCGGATGCCCGCCGTACTCGTCATCGATGTGTTGCGCGGCCTGTTCGGCCGACTGCAGCGACGCCGAACGTCCGCCCACCTGACCGCCCGTGTCCTTGACCATGGCCGTGACCAGCACCGCCACGCCGTTGTCGAGCCAGCGCGCGTACTTCGCGTACAGATCGGAGAACACCACCACCTCGACCGAGCCGGCCTGATCGTCGAGGAAGAACTTGGCCATCATCTGCCCTTCGTTCCTCCCCTTCTTGATCTTGGTCTTCTTGATCTGCGAGACGATGCCGCCGATGTGCACGGTCTCATCGACGAACTTGTAGAGCGTGTCGGTGGTGGCGCTGGCGAAGAGCTTCAGCTCGTCGTTGAACTGGTTGAGCGGATGGCCGGTGATGTAGAAACCGAGCGTTTCCTTCTCGTAGCGCAGGCGCTCGTCTTCGGGCCATTCGGGCGCGTGCTGGACACGCGCCGAAACGTCGGCTTTCGGCGCCGCGGCGGCGAACATCCCGAACAGCGAGTTCTGTCCTCTCTCCTTCTCGTCCTTCGAGCGCTGCGCGGAGTCGGCGGTCGAGTCGAGCTGATCGAAGAGCGCCTTGCGCGTGAGTCCGATGAAGTCGAACGAGCCCGACTTGATCAGCGCCTCCAGCACTTTCTTGTTGCACGCGCGCAGGTCGACTTCCTCGCAGAACTGCAGCAGGGACGAGAACCGCCCCACTTTCCGCCGCGCCGCGAGGACCGACTCGACCGCGCTTTCGCCGACGCCCTTCACGGCACCCAGCCCGAAGCGGATGTTCGGTCCCACCACCGTGAAGTACATGTTCGATTCGTTCACGTCCGGCGGCAGGACGTCGATGCCCATCTGCTTCGCTTCGCCGATGAACTTCACCACCGCGTCCGTGCGGTCCATCTCGGACGACATCAGCGCGGCCATGAAATGCCGCGGGTGGTGCACCTTCAGCCATGCGGTCTGATAGGCGACCAGCGCGTAGGCGACGGAGTGCGACTTGTTGAAGCCGTAGCGCGCGAACGGCTCGATGTAGTCGAAGATCTCGTTCGCTTTCTTCTGGTCGTATCCGTTCGCGACCGCGCCTTTCACGAAGCCGCCGCGTTCCTTGGCCATGACTTCGGCGTCCTTCTTGCCCATGGCCTTGCGCAGCAGATCGGCCTGCCCCAGGGAGTAGGCCGCGACCTTCTGCGCGATCTGCATGACCTGCTCCTGATAGACGATGACGCCGTACGTCTCCTCGAGCACGTCCTTCATCACCGGCACGAGGTACTTCGCCTTCGACGTGCCGTTCTTGCGCTTCACGTACTCGTCGACCATGCCCGCGTCGAGCGCG
>CAMPKJ010000136.1 GCA_946887105.1 uncultured Acidobacteriota bacterium
GTCCAGCGGGAAGTTGAAATTGTTCTTGATCTCGAGGCCTCCGCCGCCGGGCGCGTTGTTGTCGTCCAACTCGCCGGTATCGCCGGGCTGGTCGTCATTACAGCAATCCGGATCGACCGTGCTGTTGCTCGCTGCGCCGTAAAACATGGCGATCCCCGGCAAGGACGTGTTCCGATGGGCCGAGAGCAGGGTGGTGCCGGGGGTGTGGGAGCGGTTTCCGAGGCCATTTCCCGGAACCGCGTTGCGCCGTACCCGGCGGAACGTCCCGGCCCCGTACGAGCCCGACGTCCCGGTCGGCAGGTTGCCTTGCGCCTTCCAGTCATTGCCGGCGTTTCCACCGCTGGTGATGTCGTACCAGGCGTCGGGATAGAGCTCGCCCAGCCAATTGATCCCCCACCAGCGTCCGACGCTCGCATTGCCCTCCTGAATGTATCGAACACCGGTGCCTGAGCCGATCGAGTGCTCGAAATACCGGTATGTCGACGACAGCTCTGGCTCGAACGGCAACCTGCTCACCGGAATGCTGGACGGGAAGCCATTTGCGCTGTCATATCCGATTTCGTTTCCCGTACCGAGATAGAAGAACGGATACCCGGTCATGGTGGTGAAGAGCACGTTGGACTTCATCAACGCATTGCGCCAGGTCTGAAACACGCGCGGAACATCGATATCCATATTGTTCCAGAGCGCATTGGCGGAGTCTTTGACGCCATAGGTGACGGATGGCGATCCCGCGCTGTAGGTCCATCCCGGCCAGCTGGATCGCGCATTGTGGCCACCGTCGCGGAACCCGTCGAAGTAGCGGTTGTAGCCCATTCCGTAATAGGGATTCACGTTCCCCGCCGCAAAGGCACCGCTGTGTGGTCTCTTCAGATCCGCGTACGGGCAATGCCGCGGATCGCCCTGGAACTGGTACCGCTCGGATGGTGGAAGGGCCGGCCCGGTCTTCGGATCGGCGGCGGGATTCCCGACGAACAGGTACTGGGCGCTTCCGCGCCAGACATACGTGCGCGAGAGATTGGTCGGTTCCGCGTACGGAGGGCTCAGCGTCGAAACGTACGATTGCGTCGTGGAGTCGTAGGTGTAATTGCCAATGTACGTTTCGACGGTCACCACCTTATCGGTGCCGAACGTCCCCGTAGGGATCCTGATGATCCAGCGGGCGGTATTCTTTTCATCGTCTCCGGTCGTGGCCAGGTTTCTCGAGAATGCCGTCTGGACGGCGGCACTCGCAAAATTTTCCAACGGCGCCGGGATGTATTCCATCCCGTATAGACGGCGGGTATCGTCGGTCCAGTCGGCGTGTTCGATGCCGCCGCTGCCGCCGTCGTCGTCGCAGTCCGCAGGCGTCGCACATGGAGCGACCAGCGGGGAGTTGTACAATCGGATCACGGTGTCAGTACCGGAGGACGAGGTGGTGAAATACATCCTGTGGGCGCCCGCGGGCGGCATCGGGGCGTCGCTGACGGCGGCGTTCGTCACCAGATAAGGATCCCGGCTCCCGTTTCGATCGAAATCGACCCCTCCTGTAATGGCGCGGATGTCCGCCGGGCCGGGAGTCCAGGCGATATCCTTGAGGACCACCGTGATCGGCTCGGGCAGCCATTCGCCCATGGTGGTCGCGTCCGAATTGAGATCCGTGGCGAGACCGGCCACTTTCTTTCGAATCGGATTTTCGGGATGGGTCAGATACGAATAGACCCTCAGATTGACCGTCGACGCGGCTTCGGTGAGGTTTCCGGTGTTGTAGGCGATCTGCTCGGGGTGCGTGACCACGCGCACGCCGTTCGGCGCCGCGGCGGCGGTGCCGACGTAATAGTCGGGCTTCTTGGCGGCATCCGAATAGTTGCGGACCGGCGGGAACGGGAGCATCTCGCCGTGCAGATTGATCATGATGGCATTCGTATAGAGCCACGGCCGCATGACCATGTCGTCGAGCAGAAGCCGTAAGGTCGGCTGCTCGTTCGGATAAATGAGATTTCCGTCCGGATCGACAGCCGTCCGCCGCCGTTCGTACAACGCCAGCTCATCGTGGTAACGCATGGCGTGGTTGTACTGGTCGGCCAGCGCATAAGGCCAGGGATTCGGCGCATCGCTGGACGCCGCGGAATAGGCGTTCTGCGGCCCGCTCTCGTCTCTGTACTTTCCGTTGAAATTAGCGGGCGGATAGTAGTACTGCGCCGCCGACAGCCGATTGGTGCCGGCGCCGGTGCCGGCCGGGGTATCGTATTCCTTCGGAAGGAGGCCAGGATAAAAGTAAACGGACGGGATGTCGCTCTTGGAATCCTGCGTGGCGTTGATGTAAGGCTGGTATTGTGAGTCGCGGCCGTATGCGAGGGTGGTGATCATGCGCTGCCGGAACACCAAACCGGGATGACGAACCTGAAGATCGCTCAATGCGTTCTGTGCGAACGTCACGAGCGTGGACATGTTGACCCACCACCCCGGAACGTTTTCGATGGCGACACAGTAGACGTCATAAACCTGCGACGGGGCGAAGGACGACGCCAGGGTGCGGACGATGCCGGCCACCTCGGACATCAGCTGACGATCGCCGTTGGGCATGTTTCGATAGACACGCACACGGACCAGCCGCACGTCGTTGGAACTGATCAGAATATTGCTGTTGTTCGGATCGGTCATGGCTTTGACGCTGATCTGGCGCGAGTAAAGCCAGCCGTTTCCGACGGGTACGTTTCCGCTCACCGGATCGTCCGGGTTGCTGTTGGGATCCCCGCCCAGCGTCGTCAGACGCAGGCGAAATGCAGTGGCGTCATTGAAGTCGTCGATGACCGTAATGCTCGTTCCGGTGTTGACCTGGACCAGCGCTTTGAGCTCTTCCAGCATCGAGATGGCCTTCTGCGTGGCGAACTGCCGGTCCATGTTGGTCTTGGTGTTGCGCATGATGGCCGTGGTCACGTTCATCGTGGCCAGGATCAACGTCCCCAGAATGGCCACACCCAGCAGCAGCTCCGCGAGGGACATGCCGGATTGTTTCGTTCTCATGGTGGATCCTTTCCGCGGGTTGCCCATCTTCGGCCTCAGGGCGCGTACGCGCTGCGCGTGACGCGGTACTGGCCCATTCGCTGTTCGATGAAGTCGATGACATTGGCGTCGTAGCGGATCTCCGATCGCTCGCCGGCACCGCTCATCCTGAATGTGCGCGTGCCGGTGTTGTTGACGACCACCGATCCGGTCACGGAAGACGGAGCCTCCTGGAGATACGATCCGTCGACGTAGATCACGCCGTTGAATGAGGAATTGCTGTTCGCCGTCAGCGTCAGATTTCCGAAGACGACCAGCACGCCCGTGCCGGTGAGCGGACGCGTCTGCGTGAATTCGAACGTGGCATTGGCATTGGACGGATCGCGGAGGACGATGAGGGAGGCGCTGGGAAGCGACGCGGGGAGATCGGCCACTGACGAGACATTGAAGTCCGCCATGTTTTCCAACTCGTTCTGCGTGACCCCGAAAACGTAGGGAATCGTGAAGCGGCTCGGTGCGGCGGTGATTCCGGCCTGCATGACCGGGCTGGTTCCGGTGACCTGGGCATTGGGAGGCGTGGGGGTGACGGCGGCTCCGCTCGGAGTCCCGCTCCCCGCCTGATACATGAGCGCGCTCTTGGTCCCGCCGCGAATGCGGATGGCGGTGTTGGTGAGCGATACGCCGCCGCCGCGCGAAACGCTCACTGCCGACGCGGCCGGCAGATTGAGGCTCAAACGCTGGATCTCCGTCCTCAACTTCGCGCGGGAGAGGATCCGGTTTGGCGCGACGTTATACGCAACACTCGGGTTGTTGCGCACATACACGATGCCTTCGGATTCCAACTGCCATATCGTGCCGGCGGATGGCTTGCCTTTGTACCTGGTGACGTCCATGGTGTTGACGAGCTCCCACACGGACGCGGGACCGTGGGAGTTGTTCTTCGGTTTCTTGTTCGCGTTGCCGTTGGATTTCGACCGGTAGAAGGACGTCTTCGGTTCGCTGGGCTGGGTGCCCTCTTCGAGGACGATGTCGTTGGCTCCGTAGTTTCCCGAGCTCGACCAGCGGTTCTTGAAACTCAGCGACGTGGCATTGGGAGCCAATGCCGGCGTTCGTTTCAATTCGTAACGGCCCCAGACTCGCCCGGGAGCGCTGATCTCGTACTCCCGGACCAGGCCGATGGTGGGGTCGTCGGTGTCGTTGACGGGGGGAGTCGCGCCGAGATTGCGAACGGGTACGAATGCCTTGACCGGTTGATCCGTCTGTCTGCGAAACCACGACAACCCTTCCGTGAGGCCGGCCTGCGCGGCATTGACCGTCTGCCCGTAATACGTCAGCTGTCTGGAGACAGCGCGCCCCGAATAGGTCGTGATCGTCAGGGTGGTGAGGAGCAGGCCCAGGACGACCGCCACCGCGAAGAGCACCGCGACCAGTGCCTGGCCGCGCTCATTTTGAGTCGGGGTTCTCATGACGACACGTCTCCCATGGCCTCATGGAGAGGCTTCGCGAGCAATCTGTTTTTTGCGCAGAGACAGCACGAGGGGCGTTACGCCCCTCTGTTCGGTTCCGAGACCGGCGGAAAATCAGCTCGATGCAGTCAGCGGCTTTGCTGTGCCTCCAGAAACAAAAAAAGAGGCTTTACGCCCCTCTGTTGGTACCGAAGTACCGCGGAATGTGTTGTGCGTCACAAAATAGCGCCGCGTCGTTTGTGCGCCGTCATGGGACGCGTCAAGAGCGCGCAAAAAAATGTGGGTCAAAAAAAATCGACCTCTGGTCCGCCTGTCGCCTGCAGGCAGATCAGAGGTCGTAGCGACCCCGCGAACGGCTCGGCTCTTTAGTGGCCGATGTTCACGCGGGACGCGGTCTGCGAACCGGCAACCAGCCACACGTTGACCGCGTGACCCTTGACGATTTCGCCGGCCGCTGCGTGCGCGCCACCCGGCCAGAAGATGCCGGTGTCGGCGCCGAGCGTCACCGTCGCCGGCTGTCCGCCGGCCGGCGTCACGGTGATGGTGTTTCCGTCGACGGCGGTGACCATGCCGCTGAGATCAGCGGCGCCTTTCGGCGCGGACATGGTCGCCGTGCAGGCGACGGTCAGGAGGGTGAGAGTGAGCAAGGCGATCGTGAATGTGCGTTTCATGACCGCTACTACGGCGAGGTTGCGGCTGGGTTTGTCAACGATCGGCAACAGCGACGTCAACCTTCGTAGGCCTTCTGCTCCAACTCCGCCTGCGCCGCCGCCAGTCTCGCCACCGGCACGCGATACGGCGAGCAGGAAACGTAGTTCAGACCGACCGAGCGGAAGAAGCGGATCGAGTCCGGATCGCCTCCGTGCTCGCCGCAGACGCCGACCTTCAACTTCGGATTCGCACCGCGCCCCCGTTCCGTGCCGGCCCGCACCAGCTGCCCCACCCCTTCCTGATCGATCGATTCGAACGGATCCTTCGCCAGGATCTTCTTGTCGACGTACTCGGGAAGGAACGAGCCGGCGTCATCGCGCGAATAGCCGAACGTCATCTGCGTCAGGTCGTTCGTGCCGAAGGAGAAGAACTCCGCGGTCTCCGCGAGTTTTTCGGCGATCAGCGCCGCGCGCGGGATCTCGATCATCGTGCCGACGAGATAGTCGATCGACACGCCCTTCTCCTCCATCGTTTCCTTCGCGATGCGGCGCACGGTCTCCGTCGTGAGCTGCAGCTCCCTGGTCGTGCCGACCAGCGGGATCATCACCTCGGGGCGCACGTCGACGCCGTCCTTCTTCACGTCGCATGCGGCCTGGAAGATGGCCCGCACCTGCATTTCGTAGATCTCGGGATAGGTAATGCCCAGGCGGCAGCCGCGATGGCCGAGCATCGGATTGAGCTCGTGGAGCTGGCTGACTTTGTTGCGCAGTTCCACGAAGCCCCAGTTCATGTCGCGCGCGACCGCGGAGATCTGCGCCTCGGTCTGCGGCAGGAACTCGTGCAGCGGCGGGTCGAGCAGGCGCACCGTGACCGGCATGCCATCGAGCGCGCGGAAGATCCCTTCGAAGTCCGCCTTCTGGAATGGCAGGAGCTCGTCGAGTGCCTTGCGCCGTCCCGCTTCATTGCGCGCCAGGATCATCTCGCGCACGCGCAGGATGCGCTCGTCGGCGAAGAACATGTGCTCGGTGCGGCAGAGGCCGATGCCGTGCGCGCCGAAGAGCCGCGCCACGCGCGCGTCGTTGGGCGTATCGGCGTTCGTCCGGATGTCGAGCGTGCGGATCTCGTCCGCCCACTTCAGCAGCCGGTCGAAGTTGCGGTACGTCTGCGACTCCTCCGGCTTCATCGATTCCTCGAGCAGGACCTGCACGACCTCGGACGGCCGCGTCGGAAGCTCTCCGCCGATGATCTCGCCGGTGGTGCCATCGATCGAAAGCCAGTCGCCTTCCTCGAGCGGCTCGTGGCCCTCGCTGCGCAGCTCCCCTTTGCCGTAGTCGACGCGCACCGATCCCGCACCGACCACACACGGACGTCCCATGCCGCGCGCGACGACCGCCGCGTGCGACGTCAATCCGCCGCGCGTCGTGAGAATGCCGGCCGCGCTGTGCATGCCGGCGATGTCCTCGGGCGAGGTCTCGATGCGCACCAGGATGACCGGACCGTCCTTGGCCATGCGCACGGCGTTGTCGGCATTGAACGCGACGCGTCCCGCGGCCGCGCCGGGACCGGCAGGGAGTCCGCGTCCGAGCAGTCGCCCGCCGTGCAGCGCCTTCGCCTTTTCCTTCGCGTCGAACACCGGGGCGAGGAGCTGGATGATCTGGTTCGCTTCGACGCGCTCGACGGCCTCGGTGTGCGTGATCAGACCTTCGTCAACCATCTCGCACGCGATCGTCACGGCGGCGAAGCCGGTGCGCTTGCCGGTGCGCGTCTGCAGCAGATACAGCTTGCGGGACTGGATGGTGAATTCGATGTCCTGCATGTCGCGGTAGTGCGACTCGAGCTTCTTGTAGACCTCGACGAGCTGTTCGTAGACGTCGGGGAAGGCTTCCTCGAGCGACGTGTCACCCGAGCCATCGACCACCTGCGCCTTCGAGATCGGGAGCGGCGTGCGGATGCCGGCCACGACGTCTTCGCCCTGCGCGTTCGGCAGGTACTCGCCGAAAAACTTCTTCTCGCCGGTGGACGGATTGCGCGTAAACGCGACGCCGGTGGCGCAGTCGTCGCCCATGTTGCCGAAGACCATCGACTGCACGTTGACGGCAGTGCCCCAGTCGTCGGGGATCTGGTTGAGCTTGCGATAGGTGATGGCGCGCTGGTTGTTCCAGGAGTTGAACACGGCACCGATGGCGCCCCAGAGCTGCTCGTTGACGTCCTGCGGGAAATCGGCGCCGAGCTTCTCGCGCACGATGCCTTTGTACGTCGCGACCAGCTCGCGCAGCGACTCGGCCGGAATCGCGGCGTCGTTCTTCGCACCGATCTTCTCGCGCAGTGCGTGCAGCTCGTGCTCGAAGTGCTCGCGATCGATCTCCAGCACGACGTCGGAGTACATCTGGATGAAGCGCCGGTAGGAATCGAGCGCGAAACGTTCATCGCCCGATGACTGCGCGAGACCCTTCACGGTCACGTCGTTGAGGCCGAGGTTGAGGATCGTGTCCATCATGCCGGGCATCGACGCGCGCGCACCGGAGCGGACGGAGACGAGCAGCGGCTTCTTCGCGTCGCCGAACTTGCGTCCGACCGATTCCTCGACTTTCGCGAGATTGCGCGCGACCTGTTCGCGCAGCTCGGGCGGATAGCTCTTGTCGTGTTCGTAGAAGTACGTGCAGACGGCGGTGGAAATGGTGAAGCCGGGAGGGACGGGAACGCCGATGTTGGTCATCTCGGCCAGGCCCGCGCCCTTGCCGCCGAGAACATCCTTCATCTTCGCGTTGCCCTCGGCGTGACCGTCACCGAAGTAGTAGACGTACTGGTCCGTCGTCGTCATGGCGGGGGATTATCTTCCAACTGCACTCAGATCGATCCGGCTCCAGAGCATCCGTTGAACCGCGGACGGCATTTCGTACTCGATCGGCTTACTGCCTTCGCCGGCGAAGTCGACGCGGGAGAGATCGACGCCGCGAGCGCGCAGGGCAGCGCGAACGGCCTCGATGCGCGCGACGGTCACGCGCTGATTCATGGCCGGATCGTTGTTGCGATACTCGCGCGCGGTGATGCGGAATCGCTGCGAAGGCTGGGACCGGATCAACGCCGCCGCGGCGTCGAGCGTACCGCGGCTCGGCTCGTGGATCAGCCGCTCCTCGCCGTCGAACACGATGCCGGACATCGTCCAGCGTCCGGCGCGACGGAGAAACTCGGCCGGCGCGAGCGGCGCGATGGTGGAGGCGCGATCGCTGCAGCGTCCACCGATCCAGGCCTCGCCAAACTGGCTGAAGATCGGATCCTCGTGAAACGTGATCGCGCTGATGCCGTTCGCGCCGGGAGTGAGCGTGGCCACGGCATAACCCCACATCGCCCCGCGCATCCACATCAGCCGCGCCACGCGGCCTTCGACGCCGCCGTCGACGTACGTCGGCGATTTCGCGCCGGCGATCGCACCGGTGATGCGCGCGCCGCGCTGCACGAATGTCGCACGGAGCATGTTCACGTCCCAGCAGCCGTCGAACGAAAGACGCGGCGGCGGTGCGAGCTCGCGTCCGACTGCATGGAACGATGCAATCGTGGCGTACTGCTCCTTCGGCTCGATCGTTTCGACGCGCAGATAGCGGGCGTCGAACGGAGGCACGTCCATCATCGTGGTACGGCGCTCCGACGGCTGGATGGCGATGATCTCGCGCCACGACTTGCCATCGGAAGAGGCGGAGAACCGCACGGTTTCCGGCGACTGGTCTTTCTGCGCCGTCGTCACGCCGAGTTGCTCCACGCGCGACGTACCGCCGAACGCGAACACGAGGGTCTGGCTCGGCCCGGACGGCGGCGTGGTCCACACCGTGAAGCTCATCCCGTCAATCGCGTGCATCGCGGAGGTCTCGAGATTCAGCTCGGCGGTACGCGACACGACCGCGGCGCCGTAGGCAACGTTGAGGAGATTGTCGCCGTCGAGATCGGCGATCGGCGCGGCGAGCGGCCGGGCGTCATCCTGCTCCGCACGCGTCTGTGTCTGAGCCGGCGCCTCGGGCGCGCGCTCGCATCCGAGAACCACGAAGACGAGGAGCAGAAACGCGATGCGACGGTTCACGGCCGGTAATCGCGGCGATCGACGACGATCTTGGTGACGTCGGCGATCTTCATCACGGCGCCGCCGACCTTGCGCAGCAGCGACATGCGATTGGTGCGGATGGCCGGATCGCCGGCGTTCACCAGCACGTCCTTGAAGAACGTCTCCAGCTCCGGCGCCATCGCGGCGAATGACTCGAGCGCGTTGCGGTAATCGCGCGCGGCGATCATCTCGCCGACCTGCTCGGTGACCAGTTGCGCGAGGTCCGCGAGGCGCCGCTCGGTCGGGTGCTCGAAGTGCGACGCGTCGACGCGCGTCGACGTGTGGCCTTCGGTGATGTTCGCGATGCGCTTCGCGGAATCGAGGATGGAGAGGAAGTTCGCCTCATCGCGCATCGACTTCACGGCCTGGATGCGATCGACGAGGTCGGTGAGCGACGGCGCCCATCCCGCCTCCATCGCGGCGCCGATTTCGTCGTAGGCGAACTGCCACGCCGAGGCTGCCAGGATGGTGCGCACGCGCTCGGCGAGGAATGCCAGCAGATCCTCGCGCAGCTTCGGATCGTCCACTCCATAGATCTCGAGTCCGAGATCGATCAGCGTGTCGACGCCGATCTTCACCTCGCGCTTGTCGCGATTGAGCAGGATCTGCACGATGCCCTGCGCGGCGCGGCGCAGTCCGAATGGATCCTTCGAGCCGGTCGGCTTGGCGCCGACGCTGAAGAAGCCGACCAGCGTATCGACGCGGTCCGCGAGCGAGACCACGGCGCCGGCAACATTGCGCGGCAACACGTCATCGAGGCTGACCGGCTGGTAATGATCGTAGATGGCCTGCCAGACGCTCTCCGGCAGTCCTTCCTCGCGCGCATAGATGCCGCCGACGCGGCCCTGCAGATCGGTGAATTCCTTCACCATCTCGGTGACGAGATCGGTCTTGCAGAGCCGTGCAGCAATGGCTGCGTCCGTGCCGTCGATGCCGGCGGCCTTGCAGATGCCGGCGGCGAGGCGCTCGATGCGCCTGGTCTTCTCGAGATAGTTGCCGAGCTTCTCCTGGAACTGCAGATGCGCGAGCTGCTCGAGTCTCTCTTCGAGTTTCTTGCGCCGGTCGGTCTCGTAGAAGAACTGCGCATCGGCGAAGCGCGCGTTGGTGACGAACGAGTTGCCGTACGCGGCGTGTCCTTCCGGATCGCCTTCGTTGTCGAGCACGGCCAGGAAGGAGTGGAGCAACCGCCCGTCGCGATCGCGGATCGGGAGCTGCTTCTGATGGACGCGCATGACCGTGACCAGCACTTCTTCCGGCAGCGCCAGATAGTCACGCCGGAACTCCGCGCGCACCAGTCCCGGATACTCGGTCAGGTACTGCCACTGCGACCAGATCGACGCATCCTCGGACGGCTTGCCGCCCACTTCCTTCGCCAGCGCGAGCGCGCGTCCGGCCATGAAGTGCTGGCGGTCGTTCGCGCTCACGACCACGCGCGCGAGATTGAGCTTCTGGATGTAATCGGCGTACGACGTGACTTCGATCGGCTGCGGCGCGAGCGTGCGATGTCCGACCGTCTTCGTCCCCGACGCGATCCCGAAGATCGACAGCGGCAGATGGGCTCCGTCGAAAATGGAGATCACGGAGTGAATGGGGCGGATGTAGGAATGTTCGCCCGTGCCCCAGCGCATCATCTTCGGCCAGCGCAGCGACGTGAGGATCTCCGGAATGCGCTCCTGCAGCAGCGCGCCGGTCTCGCGGCCGGTGACGTTGCGGCGGATGAGGATGTACGCGTCGTCCGTCGGGATGACGTCTTCGATGGCCGCGTTCTGCTTCTTGAGGAAGCCGCTCAGCGCCGGCGTCGGATGGCCGTCCGCGTCGTACGCTGCTTTCTTCGGCGGCCCCTTCACTTCGAGCACGCTATCGGCTTCGCGCGCGGGGAGGCGTTTCAGCACGAACGCGATACGGCGCGGCGTGGTGTTCACGATGACGCCTTCATCGTGCTTCTCCGCGCCGAGATCGGCGGCGAGCTTCGACAGGCGCTCGAGCAACGTGGCCGCGGCCGCGTCGTGCATCCACGCCGGAATCTCTTCGGTCAGCAGCTCGAAAAAGTAATCAGCCATCGGTCTTCAGCAGCGGGAATCCCAGTTCGCGCCGCGCCTCCAGATAGCCTTCCGCGCAGCGCACGGCCAGATCGCGCACACGCTTGATCACGCCCACGCGCTCGGTCACCGAGACCGCGCCGCGCGCGTCGAGCGTGTTGAAGATGTGCGAGCACTTCAGCGTCCAGTCGTACGCGGGCAGGACCAGTTTCGCTTCGAGGCAGCGCCGCGCCTCGCTCTCGTACATGTCGAACAGCTTCCAGTGCAGATCGACGTCGGCGTGCTCGAAGTAGTACTTCGAGAACTCGTACTCATCCTGCTTGCGCACCGCGCCGTACCGCACGCCCGCGGTCCACTCGATGTCGTACACCGAGCTCTCTTTGGCCAGGAACATCGTCAGCCGCTCGAGTCCGTACGTAATCTCGGCGGAGATGGGCGTGAGATCGATGCCGCCGGCCTGCTGGAAATAGGTGAACTGCGTGATCTCCATGCCATCGAGGAGGATCTGCCACCCGACGCCCCACGCGCCGAGGGTGGGCGACTCCCAGTTGTCTTCCTCGAAGCGGATGTCGTGCTTGGTGAGATCGAGCCCGAGCGCGCGCAGCGAGTCGAGGTAGAGGTCCTGCACGTCGAGCGGCGAGGGCTTGAGGATGACCTGAAACTGATAGTGCTTGCCGAGGCGGAACGGATTGTCGCCGTAACGCCCGTCGGCGGGGCGCCGCGACGGCTGGACGTAGCCGACGTTCCACGGCTCGGGGCCGAGAACGCGCAGATAGGTGGCGGGGTGCATCGTGCCCGCGCCGACCTCGAGATCGAGCGGCGTTTCGAGGATGCACCCCCGCTCGGCCCAGAAGTTCTGGAGCCGGAGAATCAGGCTCTGGAAGGTGACCCGCGACATAGTGGGGGCGCATTCTAGCAGCGCGCTGAAGCGCGGCGTCAGGCATGAGGCGGTAGGCGTTCGGGAGTTCATACTCTTGGCGTCAGTCCTCGCACGCGGCGCGCAGGTCCTCGTGCGATGCCTCCCAAACGCCCACTGCCTAACGCCTAACGCCAGCGCAGCGTAGACTGCGCCCCGTGTGGCCGCTGCGCATCACGCTCGCCAAGCTCCGGCCGTTCAATGCGGCCACGATCCTGCGCACGCTGATCGTCGTGGCGATCGTGGCGATCTTCCTGTGGGGTGATTACGCGCTCTTCCGCCGCCTCTTCCAGGCCATGGTTCGAGTGGAAGCGGAGACGCCGCTGTTCGCGCTCGGGCTGTTGCGCAATCTGCTCTCGCTCGTTTTTCTGGTGGCCACGGTGATCCTCTTCTCCTCCGCGCTCACGGCTGCGATCGGATCGTTCTTCACCGATCTCGATCTCGACATCCATCATGCCGCGCCGCGCGCGAAGCTCCGCGTCGCACTCTCGCGTTGGGTCAAGACGCTGATGCAGGCGGCGTCGGTCGTGTTCGTGTTTCTGCTGCCGCTGGTGATCGCCTTCGCGCAGCAGTACGCGAAGCCCTGGCTCTTCTACGCCGTGATCCTCGGCAATCTCGCGCTGCTGATGACCATCCCGGTCACCGCCGCGTCGCTGGCGATCCTGTTGCTGGTGCGGTGGTTTCCGGTGCGGCGCGTCCATCAGATCGTGGCCACGCTGGCCGTGCTGGTGCTGACGCTGGTCGTGATCGCGTTCCGCGTGAGCCGTCCCGAGCGCCTGTTCACCGAGGTCTTCACCGACAATCCCGCGCAGGTCCTGCGCTCCATCGAGCTGCCGGCGATGAGCCTTTACCCGAGCTCCGACCTCGCGCGGATGATGACCCGCGAGCCGCTGCCGCTGCTCTAGGCGCGCGCCCCCCTCACGCAACGCACATAAACCCCAGCGGGCCCGCTGGCAATTGGGGGCGCGTGCAGCGGCCGCGGCGCGGGGGTCCTCCTCCCC
>CAMPKJ010000137.1 GCA_946887105.1 uncultured Acidobacteriota bacterium
CGGCAGGGGAGGCGGACCGACGTATCTGGCGATCCATTCGCAGCCGCCGGGCTCCGTCGATGGACGGCTACGCGTGACGGTGCAGGGCGAGATGATCCAGGCGGAGTTCGGCCTGGTCGGCATCGCGTTGCGCACGCTCGAGGTCTACACGACGGCCACGCTCGACGCGACGCTCGCGCCTTCACCGGCACCGCGCGATGCCTGGCGCGCGGCGATGCAGCGGATGGCGGAGGCGTCGGCGCGCGGCTACCGGCGCGTCGTGTACGAGACGCCGCAGTTCGTCGACTACTTCCGCGCGGCCACGCCGGAGGTGGAGCTGGGCGACATCAACATCGGCAGCCGTCCCGCGCGCCGCGGCGGCGCGAAGAAGGGCGTGGAATCGCTGCGCGCCATTCCGTGGCAGTTCGCGTGGACGCAGAACCGCCTGCTGCTGCCGTCGTGGCTCGGCGTCGACGATGCGTTGCACGCCGGCGACGAGGCCATGCTGCAGGCGATGATGGAGGAGTGGCCGTTCTTCCGCTCCACGATCGAGCTGATCGAGATGGTGCTGGCGAAGGCGGAGGCGAAGATCGCGGCCTACTACGACCGCCTGCTCGTCTCCGAGGAGCTGTGTGCGATCGGCGAGACCCTGCGCGCGCGGCTGGACACGACCATCGAGCTGGTGAAGCGCGTCACCGGGCACGCGCGCCTGCTCGAAACGAATCACGCGCTGCGGCGCTCGATCGACGTGCGCAATCCGTATGTCGATCCGATCAACGTCGTGCAGGCGGAGATTCTGCGCAGGCTTCGCCAGGCGCCCGACGATGCGCTGCGGGAGGCGTTCGTCGTGACCGTGAACGGGATCGCCGCGGGCATGCGCAATACGGGGTGAGTCACTTGCGCAATGTCATCTGCCCCTGCCGCGACTGATCGACCGATTTCACCAGGATGCGCGCCGTCTCCTGCGGAGCGTGGAATCCCATCGAGTTCTCCGCCTCGAAATCGAGCAGGAACTGCGCTTTGCGCTGCGCCTGACGCGCCGACTCGAGCTGGGCGTCCGTTGCGCCGGCTGCCTTCGCGCGCTGGATGTCGCCGATCAGTGCCACCAACGCATCCATGGCGATGCCCCGCATCTCGTGCGTGCGCGTCTGGATGGTCTCGATGCGGTTCTTCAGTTCCTCCTCCGGCCATTTGTGGCAGGTCTGGCAGGCATTGTTGAGATTCAGCACCGGACTGCGCACGTGATGGTTGCTGACCTTCATCGCGCCGACGCGCTCGTACGGCATGTGGCAATCGGCGCAGGCCACGCCGGAGCGCGCGTGGATGCCCTGATTCCACATCTCGAACTCGGGATGCTGCGCCTTCAGTACCGGCGCCTGCGAGAGCGCGTGCGTCCAGTCCTTGAAGCCCGTCTCCTCGTAGTACGCGAGGATCTCGTCCGCCTTCAGTCCCTTCGCCCACGGATACGTCAGCCGCTTCTCCGGTCCTTTGAAGTAGTACTCGACGTGGCACTGCCCACAGACGAACGAGCGCATCTCCTGGCGCGTGGCCATCGCGTTCACGTCGTAGTTCGCGACGCCTTGCGCTGCCTTGAGCGTGCGGATGCCTTCGAGGAATCCCGGCCGCGTCACGCGCAGCTGCATGGTCTTCGGATCGTGGCAGTCGATGCACGTGACCGGATGCGTGACCCGCTTGCGGGCCTCGAAGTACGGCATCTGGTTCATCGCCTCGAAGCCTTTGATGAGGTCTCCGCCGCCGGCGCGTTTATAGGGAACGTAGACCGATGCATGACAGTGCAGGCACGTGCCGGGCTGTTTCGAGAAGTGCTGCCGCTCGGTGAGCTCCTGATCCTGGAGCATGTATGCGTGACCCCGCTCTTCGCGGAAGTCGACCGAGAACGCGTAGCCGGCCCACATGGTCTTGAGGCGCGGGTCTTCCTCCAGGCGCGACTGCGCGACCACCGATCGCGGATCGGCCTGCGTGGGCGTGCGCGGCACCGCTTCGCTTCCTCCGAAGCGCGTGCGCACCTGGTCCACCGTCCGCTTGTAGCCGTCGTATTGCAGCGGGAAGTTCTTTCCCCAGATGGCCGGATCGACGGTTTCGTCGGTCAGCTCCACCACGCGATAGAACGGGTTCCGCGCTTCCTGCTTGTGCTCGAAGATGTTCACCAGCAGCGCGGTCAGTCCGGCTGTGAGCGCGGCCACGATCGCGGCGATGACGGCCAGCAGGGTCCAGAAACGGCGGCGGCGTTTTTTGCGCTCGGGATCGGGAAGATCGTTGGCCATGGTCGTTACCTCATGTGTCCGACGGTGGAATGGCAGCGGATGCACGACGTGGCATCCGACGGATCGTGTTGCGGGATGGGGTCGATGGCCTGCACGATCGCGGCGTGGCACTTGCGGCAGGCGCGCTCGGTGACGTCGCGGTTGTGCGGCTTGATGCGCAGCGGATCGGGAAAACGTCCGGTGGTGAAGGCGAACGAATGCCAGAAGCCGTTCGACGCCTTGGTGATGTATTTCGGGATCAGGCCGGGCGGCGTGTGGCAGTCGTTGCAGACCGCGACCGAGCGATGGCTGGAGTGCCGCCAGTCGTCGTAGTGCTCCTGCATCACGTGGCAGTTCGCACACGCGGCCGGATCGTTGGTGAGGTAGGACGCGCCGCGCGCATATCCGAACGTGAAGAAGCCCACGCCCCCCGCCATCCCGAGCAGTACAGCCGTCCCGATCAGCAGCGCCGCTTTCACGCGGCGGAGTTTATGCCGTCTGCATGCCCGCGGCGCGGAGCGCCGTCACACGTGCCGGTGCGACTCAGGTCGCGTCATGCGACCCCCAACGCCTCCATCACGACCTGCGGCGACGAATGCCGAACGCTCCGCCGTCGCAATGATCCCGCCGAAATCAGGAACGACGATGGTGTACGGGTTGGCCCATTGAAACGCTCGTCGTCGTGATTCGCGGCGGGCGAACGAGCTCGAAGCGAAACACGAACGAGCCGGAGACTCTCGTGGAATCGGGCGCGAACGTCCACTGCGCGATCGCGGCCCGCACCGCTGCGTCGATGCCGAACGGCAGCGGCGACACGCGCGCTGATTCCACACGCCCGTCACGTCCGACCAGCACGTCCACGCGAACGCGGCCGGCGATTCTCGCTCTCGACGCAAGCTCCGGATATTCGGGAATGACCCGCTCCACCGCGCGATCCAGAAGCGTCTGCGAAGCCAGCGTGACGACGTCGTCCGCATCGAACGCGCCGTAGTTTCCGTGCACGGTCTCGATCTCCACCAGGTGCGCGGCCGGACAACGATTGCGCTCCGGCCGTCGAACGGCGGCGCTGCCCAGGTCGAGGTCGAGCGTCTCGTGCCGCGCCTCGGCATCGTCCCATCCGCCGTCCGTGACCAGAATCGCGGCCCGCAGGCGATCGCCTTGGATCGACCAGCGCACGTCGTCAGGCTTTCCGCGGCAGAGCCACAGCTGATCGTGTTTCGTGAAGAGATCGCGCACCAGCAGCGAACGGACGATGGAGCCGTCGCGCGCGCGGATCGTCAACAGTTCGGAATCGGCGCCGCAGTCCACCTGGTCGTAGGTGACGATCGAACCGCCGTTCGCGACCAGGATTCGATCCCGCGGCTCCCCCGGCCGGAAAGCGAACGTCGCGAGCAGCTCCTGATTGCCGCTCGGCCAGTTGCGATAGAGCTCGCCGCGAACCGGCTCCGTCGCTGTCTCCGGCTCCGTTCGCGGCGACGGATACTCGTCCAACCATTCGTCGATCGCGTCGCGTTGCGCTTCCCTCGGATACCGGACCACGACGCACGACTCGCCATCCGGCGAACAGAACCGCGGCGCTGGATCGGACGCCACCGTCGCGAGAAGCATCGCCGCTGCAAACGCGATCACGCGTGAAGCCTACGACGCGTTTCGACGCGGGCCAGTCACGAAAGCGTTTCGATCGGTCGCGAAAAAGATCGGGCCGCGCCGCCGCATTCATCGCCACGCTCGACCTCGCGGGGCCGACGCGCGTGGAGATCATGCGATCCAGTGCGCATCGCGCGCCCGGGGGTCGGAGGAGAACGATGGCCGTCCACTCCGAGGAGCCCCGAGGAACCGAGGAACTCCGAGGAACCGCCTCCCCGCCATCCTCGTCCGACTGTCCTTTCCAAGACCGTAGATTCCGTTCGTGTGTGTTAGGTTTTTTGCGGTCCAAAAATCATTACATCCCGGCGCACTGGACGGCAATTCATTGCTTTCGATTCTGAACTCGTACTCGCACGGTTATGTCGCCGTCCCCGTGATCGGGGCCTGCCGCAGGCATGGCTGGCTGGAGCGGCTCGATCTTTCGGCGGGCAATGCGGGTTTTCTGCGAGTCGCGCTGCACATGTTCGAATCGCTCGGCTGGGGGCGCGAGGCGGCCGCAAAGAGCGCCGCGCTTCCGGACGAGGCGGACGCGCTCTATGGCGTTCCGTTCGCGGAGCTCTTCACCCGTCCTGAATCGCGCGCGCTCCTCGGCCGCACCGCACGCGCGCTGGCGTCGTGCGAGACCACGCGGCTCTTCGACGGCGCGGTGATGCTGCCGCTGCTCATTGCGCTGAAGCAGGGAAGCGCGACGCTGGCCGATCTGGATGACGATGTCTGCGCGCTCCTGCGCCGCAACGGGCTGCTCGAACGGAATGCGTGGACGGAGCTCGGCACGCAGCTGATCGACCGCGCGTACGTGATGGCCATCGCGGGCTCGTACCGGCCGATGCTGGCGCGCATGGACGAGCTGCTGTTCGGCGATGCGGCGAGCGTGTTTGCCGAGGACCCGCTCACGGGCGAGTCGCACGTCGATCGCAGGTTGAACGTCGTCGCCAGCGGGATGCAGCACGAACGCTACTTTCGCGATGCCGAGGAGCGCGTGCTGGAGATTTTCAATCGCATGCCCGTCGAGGCGCAGCCGCGCGCGCTGGCGGACATGGGATGCGGCGACGGCTCGTTCCTGCGGCAGCTTTACCTCGCCATCCGCGATCGCAGCGAGCGCGGGAAGCGGTTGCGCGAACATCCGCTCACGCTGGTCGGCGTCGATTACAACGAGGCGGCGCTGATCGAGACCCGCCGCACGCTGGAAGGTCTGCCGTTCGTCACACTGGCCGGCGACATCAACGATCCGCAACGCCTGCTGCGCGATCTGGACGCGATCGGCATCGATCCGAAGGGCGTGCTGCACCTGCGCTCCTTTCTCGATCACAACTTCCGATATGCGCCGCCGGACGATGAGGCGGAGGAGTTTTCACTCACGCCGGGTGGCGTTCATGTCGACGCGGACGGCGCGCCTGTTCCGCCGCAACAGCTGTTGCGCGCGTGGGCGGCACATCTGCGGCGCTGGGCTTCCGCCGTCAACGAGCACGGCCTGATCCTGCTGGAGTCGCATTGCCTCTCGCCGGAGATGACTCAGCTTCATTTCGACGTCGCCGAGAACTTCTACTTCGATGCGCTGCACGGATTCTCGCGCCAGTACCTGATCGACGCCGAGTCGTTTCTGGTCGTGGCGGCATCGACCGGACTCTTTCCGAGGGCGCAGCCGAAGCGTTATCCGAAGACGCTGCCGTTCTGCCGCATCACGCTCAGCCATCTCGAGAAGCGCGACTACGCCGTGCGCCAGGCGCGGCTCGCCGACGTCGATGCGCTGGTGCGGCTGGAGACGCTTTGCTGGCCGGAGGAACTGCGCGCATCGCGCGCGGAACTGCAGTCGCGCGTCGAGCGCAATCCGGAAGGACAGTTCGTCGTCGATTGCGACGGCGCCGTCGCCGCGGTCATCTATTCACAACGCATCGAGAGCATCGACGTCCTGCGCGACGCCTCGGTCGATCGCGTGGCCGATCTCCATCGCGCGGGCGGCCCGGTCGTCCAACTGCTCGCCGTCAACGTCGATCCGGCCAGGCAGGAGCGGAACCTCGGCGATCAACTGCTCGAGTTCATGCTCCAGCGCTGTTCGGTGATGAACGGCGTGACGTCGGTGGCCGGCGTGACCCGTTGCCGCGATTACGGAAAGCAGCGCGACGTCGCCATCGAGGACTACATCCGCACGCGCGACGCGCACGGAGCGCTGGCCGATCCGATCCTGCGCTTCCACGAACTGCACGGCGCGACGGTCGAAACGCTCGTAGGCGATTACAGGCCGGCGGACGTCGCCAATGAAGGTTGCGGCGTGCTCATTGCGTACGACCTCCGCAATCGCGAGCGCGGCGGACCGCGCGTGGCGCGCGCGGCCCATGCATCCGCCGGCGCATTCGTCGAGCAGGCCATCCGGCGCATTCTCGGAAACACGCGAGAGGCCGCCTTTGCGCCCGATCGTCCGCTGATGGAGATGGGGCTCGATTCCATCGATCTGCTCGAGCTGCACACGCAGATCCAGCAGCAGTACGCGCTCGATCTCACACCGACGTTTTTCTTTCAGGCCAACACCGCGGAGAAGATCCGCGCGTTCATCGAGCCGCGGCAACAGAAAGTACTTGTCACTCCGAGGAACTCCGAGGAACCCCGAGGCACCCAAGGAACCGCAGTAGACGGCATTGCCATCATCGGCATCGCCTGCCGCCTTCCGGGCGGCGTCGACGACCTCGAGACTCTCTGGACACTCTTGAAGGAAGGAAAGAGCGCGATCGGCGATCTGCCGCCGGGGCGTTTCTCCTGGCCGGCCGGGATCGAGCCCGACGGCGCCCATCGCGGAATCGCGCGCGGCGGTTTCATCGCGGACGTCGATCGCTTCGACGCGCCGTTCTTCCGCATCTCGCCGAAAGAGGCGGAGTGCATGGATCCGCAGCAGCGGATCGTGATGGAGCTGGCGTGGCAGGCGCTCGAGGATGCGGGTTATGCCGCGCAATCGCTGGCCGGCTCGCCGACCAGCGTGTACATCGGCGCGAGCGGCTCCGACTACGCACGCCTCCTCGATCAGTCCGGCTACGATCCCACCGCGCACTCCGGCACAGGCGGCTCCATGGCCGTGCTCGCGAACCGCATCTCGTATTTCTTCGACTTTCACGGGCCGAGCCTGCAGATCGACACCGCCTGTTCGAGCTCGCTGGTCGCGGTGCATGAGGCCATGCAATCGCTGCGCGCCGGCGAGTCGACGATGGCGCTCGTGGGCGGCGTGCATCTCATCGCCCATCCGGCCAACAGCATCATCTATTACAAGGCCGGGATGCTGTCGAAGGACGGCCGCTGCAAGACGTTCGACCAGTCGGCGAACGGCTACGTGCGCGCGGAAGGGGCGGCGATGTTGCTCCTCAAGCCTGCCGCACAGGCGATCGAGGACGGCGATCGCATCCACGCGATTCTGCGCGGCAGCGCGACCAACCACGGCGGCCTGGCCAGCGGCCTGACCGTGCCGCATCCGGAGCGTCAGGCGAAGTTGCTCACCGCGGCATGGCACGCCGCCGGCGTGGCGCCGGAGTCACTCACCTACGTCGAAGCACACGGCACCGGCACGTCCCTCGGCGATCCGATCGAGGTGCAGGGTCTCCGCGAAGCGTTCGCAGACCGAGGCAGGTGCGGCATCGGATCGATCAAGACCAACGTCGGCCATCTCGAAGCCGCGGCCGGTCTGGCGGGACTGCTGAAAGTGGTCGCGTCGCTGCAGCATCGACAGCTGCCGCCGACGCTGCATTGCGATGTCGTCAATCCGCACATCGAGCTCGGCCAGTCGCTGGAGATCGTCCGCGAGCTGCGGCCATGGACCGCGCGCGATGGCGCGCGCCGCGCCGGCGTGAGCAGCTTCGGCTCCGGCGGCACGAACGCGCACGTGGTGCTCGAAGAGTTCGTCGCTCCGGCTGCGCGATCCGGCACCGTGCTTCCGAGTCTGTTCGTGCTTTCCGCGAAGAACGACGAACGCCTGCGCGCGTATGTCGAACGCATTCTGTCGTGGCTCAGCAGCAACGCAACGTGCGCGTTCGACGATCTGATCTTCACGTACCAGACCGGCCGTCAAGCGATGGACGAACGTCTGGCGATCGTGGCCTCGAGCACCGACGAGCTGCGGCAGAAGCTCGCCGCGCATCTCGCCGGTGAGCCGGTTCCGGATCTCTTCCGCGAGAACGTCACCAGACTGCCGGTGGCCACGAAGACGTTGATGAGCGGCGAAGCGGCGGAGGCGTTGCGGCGCATCGCGCTGAAGAACCGCGATCTGCGCTCGCTGGCCGTGCTCTGGACCTCGGGCGTCGCGATCGATTGGCGTTCGCTCTATGGCGAGCTTCCGCATCGCATCACCGTGCCGGCGTATCCGTTCGCGCGCGAGCGCCATTGGATTGCGCGTGCGCATCCGCTGCTCGATGCGAATCTCCGCACGACGTTCCGCCGCGACGACGTGTTCCTGCGCGATCACGTCGTGGACGGCCACGTGATCCTGCCCGGCGTCGCGCATCTCGAAATGGCGCGCGCCGCTGCGGGCGACCCGGTGGCGGGGTTCCGCGACGTGTTCTGGGGACGGCCGCTGCTCGCCGGCGAGCGATCCGAGACCGCGTGCGTGCGCCTGACCTCGAACGCGTTCACGATCCATCGCGACGGCCATCCGTCGTTCGTCTTCTCGCAGGGGACGATCGAGCGCGAGTCGACAGTCCGCGCGGCGCAGTTCGATCTCGATGAGATCCGCTCGCGGCTGCCCGTCCGCAAGAGCAAGGCCGAAACGTTCGATCATCTGACGCGCCTCGGCTTCGCCTACGGGCCATGGTTCCAGCGCAGCGAGGAACTGCACTCCGGCGAACGCGAGGCGCTGGTGCGCATGCGCATGCCGCGCGATGAATGGCCGGCGTCCGCATGGCATCCGGCGCTGATGGACACGGCGCTCCGTGCGTCGTTCCTCATCGGTCTCGACCAGAACGCGCTCAACGATCATCTGCGCGTTCCGTTTTCCCTCGGCGCGGCGCGGCAATTCGCGCCGTTCCCGGAACGCTGCTGGGCGTACGCGCGCGTCGCGCAGCTGCAGAAGGACGGCGACCCGATCACCGACGTGTCGATCCTCGACGAGGACGGCGTGGAGGTGTTTCGCTTCGAGCGTTTCTTCGCCAAACGCTTCCAGCGCGCGACGGACGAACAGGCCGTGCACTTCTACCGGCCCGTGTGGCGCGCGGACGAGGGGCGGCGCAGCACGGCGAGCGTCGCGGTCGAGACGGCGGCGTCGCTGCCGGAGGTCGTCGATCGCGTGCGCGAGTTGCTGTCCCGGAAGACGAGACCGGCGACACGCATCCTCGCGGCGACCTCCGACGCTGCCATCGCCGGACTCGCGAAGGCGATGCCGGGCATCGCGCCGGAGGTCTCCATCGTCACCATCGACGCGGACGATCCGGCCGAGGGGTTGCGGCGCGAGCGGGAGCTCGATGCGCCGGGCGGAACCGAAGTCCGGTATCGGAATGGAGAACGCCTCGTGCGCGGCCTGGAGCGCATCGAAAAGCCGCATGACGGAACGTCCGCATTTCGGCGCCACGGCTGTTACCTCATCACTGGCGCCATGGGCGGCCTCGGATTCCAGACCGCGTCGTATCTCGCGAAACATTACGCGGCCGATCTGATCCTCATCGGACGCTCCGCGCCCGACGCTGCGAAGCTCGAGGCGCTGCGCGCGCACGCGCAGAGCGTCGAGTATCTGCGCGCCGATGTTGCCGGCATCGCCGCGCTGCCGGACCGCCGCATCGATGGCGTGTTGCACTGCGCGGGTGTGGCCGGCGACGTCTTCACCGCCGGGACCACGCGCGAAGACTTCGAGCGCGCCATGCACGCCAAAGTGCAGGGGACGCTTCATCTGCACGAGCTGACGAAGGATCAGCCGCTGCAGTTCTTCGTGCTCTTCTCTTCGATCGCCTCGCTCCTCGGCGATTTCTCGCGCGGCAGCTACGCCGCGGCGAATCGTTTTCTCGATGCGTTCGCGGAATCGCGCAAGGGCCCGGGCAAGACGCTGTCGATCAACTGGCCGTACTGGCAGGACGGCGGGTTCTCGAAGGAGTTCTTCCGCGACGAGCACAACGAACGCGCGTACTTCCAGCAGTCGGGATTCACGCCGCTGACGACAGCCGCCGGCATGAGCGTGCTGGAATCGGCGCTGCGCTTCGAAGGATCGCAGGTCGTCGTGGCCACAGGCGATCGCGAAAAGATCGAACACGCCCTCGGCGTACCCGCACCCGCCCGCGTTCCTCGGAGTTCCTCGGCGGTCCTCGGTTACTCGGAGGTTGTCGGAAGGGTACCGGCACACCGAGGAACCCGAGGAACGCCGAGGAACGCCGAGGAACTCTCGCGCGAGGTCGAGACGTACCTCATCCGGCAGATCGCGGTGGCCACCGGGCTCGCCGAATCGCGCATCGGCGTGGAGGAATCGCTCAGCAACTACGGCATCGACTCCATGATCATCATGGATCTCAACCGCCGCCTGCAGGCCGACTTCGCGTCGCTGCCGGGAACGCTGTTCTTCGAGTTCAACACGGTGCGCGATCTCGCGCGGTACTTCGTCGAAAACCGCGCCGATGAGCTGCGGGTCGTGCTGGGTGACGTCGCTGCGGTCGAGCCGATGGCGCCGGCACAAACACTACCGGTGCAGGCGCCGGCGCTGCGGAGCGCGAGCGCGAAATCCCGCGACGTGGCCATCATCGGAATGAGCGGCCGCTATCCGATGGCGCGCAATCTCGACGAGCTGTGGGCGAATCTGCGCGACGGCCGCGATTGCATCGAGACCATTCCGGCGGAGCGCTGGGACTGGCGGGCGTACTTTCAACCCGAGCATCCGCAGCCCGGGCAGACCAACAGCAAGTGGGGCGGGTTCATCGAGGACGTCGACAAGTTCGATCCGCTCTTCTTCGGCATCTCGCCGCGCGAGGCGCGCTACATCGATCCGCAACAGCGGCTGTTCGCCGAGGTGGTGTGGGAAGCGTGTGAAGACGCGTGCTACCGGTGGGACCGCAACAGCAACAAAGCGGAGCTGCCGAAGGAAAACGACGTCGGCGTGTTCATCGGCAGCATGTACGACGACTACCAGTTCCTCGAGAAAGAAATCAGCACGAGCTACTGGAACTCCTTCATCGCCAATCGCGTCTCGTACTTTTTCAACTTCCGCGGGCCGAGCATCACCGTTGACACGGCGTGTTCGAGCTCGCTGACCGCCATCCAGATGGCGTACGAGAACGTGCGCAATGGACAGTGCTACGCCGCCGTCGCCGGCGGCACGAACCTGTCCATTCATCCGAACAAATACTCGCGTCTCACGCAGCTCAACCTGTTGTCGAGCGAAGGCAAGTGCCGCAGCTTCGGCGCGGGCGGCAACGGCTATGTGCCCGGCGAAGGCGTCGGCGCGATCCTGCTGAAGCGCCTCGAGGACGCGGAACGCGACGGCGATCGCATCTACGCGGTCATCAAGGGCGGCGCGCTCAATCACGGTGGCAAGACCAACGGCCTCACCGTGCCGAACCCGAACGCGCAGGCGGCGCTGGTCGCGGATGCGTTGCGCGACAGCGGCATCGATCCGCGCCGCATCAGCTACATCGAAGCGCACGGCACCGGCACGTCGCTCGGCGATCCGATCGAGGTAGCGGGCCTGACCAAAGCGTTCCGCCAGCACACCGGCGATGCGCAGTTCTGCGCCATCGGCTCGGTCAAGTCGAACGTCGGCCATCTCGAGGGAGCGGCCGGCGTCGTCGCGGTCCAGAAGGTCGTGCTGCAGATGCTGCACGGCCAGCTCGTGCCGTCGCTGCATTCCGAGACGCTCAATCCGATCATCGACTTCGCGCAGTCGCCGTTCCGCGTGCAGCGGGAGCTGGCGGAATGGAAGGGGCCGCGCATCGCCGGCATCAGCTCGTTCGGCGCCGGCGGCTCGAACGCGCACTTGATCCTGGAGGAGTACGTCGCGCCGCCGCGTGTGGCGAGCGACGTTCGCGGCCGGTTCGCCGTCCCTCTCTCGGCGCGCAATGCCGATCGTCTGCGCGCGTATGCCGGGCGCCTGCTCGCGTTTCTGGAGCGCACGGATGCCGCGCCCGCCGATGTCGAATCGCGTTTGCGCGCATTGCTGGCGCAGCTGCTTTCCGTCGCCGAGCACGAGATCGATGCGGACGCCGCGCTCTCCGACTACGGTGTCGATGACCTGCAGCGCCTGCGCATCCTCGACGTGTTGCGCGATGCGTGCGCGGTCGAGGTGGAGACGTCCGCGTTCCTGCAGCGCAACACGCTCGGCGAGATCCTCTCTCTGATCGGCGCGCGCGATTTCACGATCGCCGACGTCGCGCATTCCCTGCAGATCGGCCGCGAGCCGATGGCGGAACGGATCGAGCTCTACGCGAGTTCGATCGAAGAGCTCCGCGACCGGCTGAGGCAATGGCTCGCCACCGGCGCGCTCTCCGCGCGGCCGTCGTTCGTCGACACGCCGGCGCACGCGCGCAAGATCAGCCTGCCCACCTATCCGTTCGCGCGCGAGACGTATTGGGTGCCGGACGCGGACGTGGTTCCTCGGAGTGCCTCGGTTCCGCGGAGTTCCTCGACGTGAGAAGGAGCCCGCTCCGAGGAACTCCGAGGAACCCGAGGAACCGACGCACTGCCTTCGCCGCACCCGCTGCTGGCTGCGAATGTCTCGACGTTCGAAGGGCAGCGGTTCCGTACCACGCTGCGCGGCGGCGAGAGCGTGTTGGCCGATCACGTCATCGGCGGGAAGAAGATCCTGCCGGCGGTCGCGTATCTCGAAACGGCGAGGGCCGGCGGCGAAATCGCCGGCAATGCCGCGGTCACGCGGATCAGCGACGTGGTGTTCGCGCGGCCGATCGTCGTCGCGGACGAAGCAGTCGAGATCGATCTCGAGCTGCGCGCCGATGGCGAGGCCGCGCGCTTCAGCGTCCGTGATGCGCATCGCGGCCTGTACGCGCAAGGGCGGCTTTCGTATGCATCGATCGCACCGGCCGAAACGCGCGATGTGCAGGCGATCGAAGCGCGCTGCGGCGAGCCGCTCGATGGCGCCGATTGCTACGCCGCGTTCGCGGAGAAGCATTTCGGCTACGGTCCGTCCTTCCGCTGCGTGCGGCGTTTGTGGCGCAACGATTCCGAGTGCCTGGCGCTGCTCGAGCCGGCGTCGGCGTTCGACGGGTTCCAGCTCCATCCCGGCTTGCTCGACAGTGCGCTGCAGGGCTCGATCCTCCTGTCCGGCGACGG
>CAMPKJ010000138.1 GCA_946887105.1 uncultured Acidobacteriota bacterium
GGTCAGGCGGATCGAGCCGCGCTGCTCTCCGGTCGGATCGATGTGTTGCAGCACGAGCGGCATCTGCGGCGGGAATCGGAGCTCGCTGCTGCGCACGGACGCGACGCCGTGCAGTGTTTCGCCGGGACGATAGAGCGTACGCTCGCCGTACAGAAAGGCCGTGTAGCCGCTGGCCGGCAGCGTCGCGCCGCCGACATCGAACGCCGACATGTCGACGCGGCTGTCGCCGAGAAGGAGAAAACTGAAGTCCTTGCCACGCTCGATCGTGACCAGGAACGGATGCGCTTTTTCCTTCAATCCGCGCGCGGTCCAGAAGCCGCTGCCGTCGGTGCGGCCCTGCGCGAGCGTCTGGTTCTGATCGTCGATGAGCGACACCCTCGCGTTCGCGATGGGGGTCAGGTCTTTGAAAGACGCCGCCCAGACCACGACCTCGCCGGCGGAGCGTTTGGTCACGATGCCGAGGTCGGTGATCAGGATCCAGCGCGTGCTGGCGTTCCATTCCTCGTCGCCGCGAAAAATCGACACCTTGTAGAGTCCGGGCGAAGCCGACTTCACGAGCGATCCGATGGGGATGGTGCTGGTCGCGCGCTCGTTGCGCGTGGCGGGGAACGTCAGCGGCTTCTCGACGATGCGGTCGCCATAGCGGTGCTGCACGGGACCGCTTTCGTAATAGGCGCGGTAGTACGGCACATCGCCGTCATCGTTCCACGAGCGGCCGGTCGACTGCAGGTAGTAGAAAAGGTTGTTGCGATAGACGCGGTCGATGACGAGCTTCGCCTGGCTGACGTTGATCGTATCGACGGCCACGTTGCGGCGGCCGCTCGCGCTGAGGAACATCCCCTCGCTCTGGAACGCCAGCAGCGGCGCGAGATCGGCGATGGCCACCGTCTGCCGGAACTCATCGCGGAGCAACGCGGCGTCGGTCGCAACCAGGCCTTCGGCGATGGTCAGGTCATACGAGCGGCCGGGCGTGAATTTGCCGCTGAGCACGACGTCGTTCCCCTCGGTCTCGACGCCGTATTTCGCCGCGGGCGCGATGGTGAGCTTGCCGCGGATCGCGTCGGCGGTGACGGGCGAGGAAAGCTCGATGCGGATGGTCGATTCGCGCTCGCCGGCGCTGGCGTTCACGCCGCGGACGGTGAGGCGCTCGTTCGAGCCGATGGTCATCGTGTGCACGGAGTCGCGGCCGAGCGTCACGTTTCCTTCGACGGGAAAGAGGTCTTTGTCGATGATCAATGCGATCTCGCGCTGCTGCTTTTCCTTGCGCAGCGGGAGCGTGCGCCACGAGACCGACTCGGTCTGATAGCCGGTGATGAGCTCGACCTTGCCGCCATCGCTGAGACGGATGCGCGGAGCGAGCGCCGCCGGATCGACGCGATAGTTGAACGCGATCTCGCCCTGCAGGATGACCGTTCCGTTTCCTGCCGGCACCTCGCGCCAGGTCACGGTGCGCACGACGAAGTCATCCGTCCTGATGACGAACTCACGCTCGCCGCGGAACGGAAACGCGGGCGTCGCAATCCTGTCCGTCGCCAGCGCGAGCTTGTACTGGCTGGCGATCGGGAAGCCGCCCGCCGGCTCGAAGCGGAGCACGTTGCCGGTGGTCCATCGCCAGATGCCGTTGATCGCGGGAAAAAACGACGCGGGAGGATCGAGCACGACCTCGCCGAGCCGCAGCGGTGCAACAGGACGCGTGAAGACGATCTCGACGTACGCGCGATTGCGGTGGTCGACGCGGACTTCGTGGACGGAGACGGCGTCGCCGGCGGCCAGCCATTTCAGCCCGACATCCGCGACGGCTGCCACTCCCACGATTGCGATCAGCGCCGCGACGATGGTCATCGCCGCCACCTTCGGCTTGCCCACGAAATCCCGGATGCTCATGCATGGCATGAAGCGCTCGGGATTGGGGATGGCGATGACGGGATCGAGGAAAGGTGATGCTGAATTGTGGCGCGAGGAAGGAGGCGGACTACGGTTTGAAGATGTCGCGGGTCGGGAGCGCAAAACCGGGAATGAGGGGCGTGGTGAGGATGTCGCTCATCGGCGCGAGCGCGAAGCCGGTCGATGTGCGGCGATAGATCGTCACGGTTTCGGCATCGGGATCGACGATCCAGTATTCGGCGACACCGAGGGCGTCATAGCGCTTGAACTTCACGATTTGATCGTATTGACGATTCGAGGGCGAGAGGATCTCGACGACGAGATCGGGAGCACCTTGGATATTCGCGCTGGTGAGGATGTGCGAGCGCGCTGCGCTCACGAACACGATGTCAGGCTCGACCACGTCGAACGGCGAGAGAACCACGTCGAATGGCGCGTAGAAGACTTCACCCAGCTGGCGAGGTTCGACGAAGCCCCACATGGCGAACGCCATCTGGCGGCTGATGATCTGGTGCTTCGTGTTGGGCGAAGGATTCACGTAATGCTCCCCGTCGATGATCTCGTGGCGACGACCGTCGTCGGGCAACAGGCAGTAGTCCTCGTAGGTGAGCTTGGTCGAGGCGGCGGGTGCCATGGGGAAAGTGTACCTCGGCGAAAGGAACGCCGCCGTGACGGCGGCGTTCCGGCCATTCCACGTTACTTCGCGAACACCTCATCCACGCTCACGATGCGGATGTTCTCCGGCGCGATCCCGAGCTTGTAGCTGCCGATGACCTGGTCCTCTTCGGCGAGCTGCGGTTTCTCCGCGTCGTACTTGATCGAAGACGGCTCGTCCTTCAGCAGCGTCTCGCGCAATCCTTCGGCGTCCTTCGTGATGATCACCACGTGCAGGTTCTTCGCCGAGAGGTATTTCTTGATCGCGTCGTTCACGTCGTCGCGGGTGAGCTTCGCGTACGCCGCGCGCATGGTGTCGACGTAGTCGCCCATGCCGTACCACCACGAATCGAGCGCGTAGCCGAGGCGCTGGTTCTGGTTCGAGGTGAGCAGGTAGACGTTCTTCAATAGATAGTCGCGGGTGTTCTCGAAGTCTTCCTGCGACAGTCCGTTGTCGATCATCTTCTGCGTCTCGTACAACGCGATGCGCACGGCCATCTGCGCGTTTTCCGGTACCACCGGGCGGATCCACAGCTCGAAGAGCTGCGAGCGGCGCGCGATGCCTGGGCTGGGGAAGAACTGGAAGCCGGGACGGTTGAAGAATTCGATGTACGCGTAGTCGCCGTAGTTGAGGCCGCGCTGCTCGCGGATGCGGTCGAAGAGACGGCCGGACGAGGCGCGGTGCTCGCCGAGCCAGGCGCGCGCGAGATTCAGCGCCGCGAAGTCGGCCGCGTTGCGCGTGACGGGAATCGGATGCGCCATCGAGATCGCCGTCGCGCGCGTTTCCTTCTTGATGATTTCGACCTCGAGGCCCGACGGCGCATCGCCTTTGATGGCCGGCACCGCGGCAAGCGCGGTTTCCTCGGCACCCGGCCCAAGGGCGCGCAGCTCCGACGTCAGCCGCTCGACGAGCGTGGCGGGGTAATCGCCCGACAGACCGACCACGACGTTCGACGCGTTGTAATGCTCGTCGATGAACTTCTTCACGTCGTCGAGGGTGATCGACTCGAGACCGGCGATTGTGCCGAGGGTGGTGTGGCCGTACGGCGTGCCGCGGAAGACCACGTTCTGCAGGTGCTCCTTGCCGAGCTCCTCTTCATTGTTGTTGCGGAGATCCTGCTTCAATGAGTTGAGTTGTTGATCCTTGAGGCGCTGGAAATCCTCCTCGCGGAAGCCGGGCGCGAGGAGCTGCGGCAGCACGATCGGCAGGAAGCGCTCCAGGTTGTCCTTGTGCGCGACGCCGGTGAACGTGGTCATTTCCTTGTCGACGAGACTGAAGAACGCGCCCGCCATCGGATAGAGCGCCTTGTTGATCTCGTCGATGCGCATGTCGCGCGAGCCGGCGTCGGTGATCATCGACGCGGCCAGTTGGGCGAGCCCTTCCTTCCCCTTCGGATCGCTGGCGGAGCCGTGCGTGAAGAGGAACTTCACCATCACGTTCGGGAGCACCGACTTCTGCTCGATGAACTTGATGTTCACCTTCTGCTCGGCCGCCGGCGCGGCGGCGGCCATCGCATCGACGGAGGGCAGCTTCGCGACCGCGTCGCCGAGGGGTTGCTGCGAGAGCGTGGTCACGACCAGATTCCTGTCGGTGATGTACTTCTGCGCGGTGCCATGGATCTGGTCCGGACCGATGGTCGCGAGCGTGCGGTAATACTTGTTCAGGGTGTCGAACGAACGCTCGAAATGGGCGGAGCGGGCGATGGTCGCGGCGATCGCGTCGGTGTTGTCGAGGCCGCGCACGAATGCATAGCGCGAATTCGACTTCGCATCGGCCACGCGTTTCGCGTCGAGCTTCTGCGAGCGCAGTCCGGCGAACGTCTGCAGAATCTGATCGCGCACGTAGACCGCGTCCTTCGGATCCTTCATGCGCGCGAAGACGGTGAAGAGCGTCGGGTCGACGTTCGGCCCGCCGAAGAAGAAGAGCTGATCGACCTTCTGCTCCTGCTCGACGAGGCGCTTGTAGAGATCGGAGGTCTGGCCGAACGCCAGGTCGTACATCGTGTCGAACGCGGCCTGATCCTCGAGCTGCATCGCTGCCGGACCGTGGAACGCGACCGTCACCCACGGCAGCGTCTGCGAGCTCCAGGGAACGTGCGCGTAAACCGGACCCTTGTGCTCCGGCTCCTGCGGAATGTCGACCGTGAACGTGCCGCGCTCCCAGTCGCCGAAGTATTTCCCGACCAGCGCGAAGACGCGCTCCGGCTCGACGTCGCCTGCCACGATCACTGTGGTTTTTTCGGGGCGGTACCAGCGGCTGAAGAAGATCTTCGAATACTCGAACTGATTGGGCATGTCCTCGATGTCTTTGAGGAAGCCCATGGTGGTGTGCTTGTAGGGATGGGTGGTGTAGGCGTTCTCGCGCTGGACTTCGAGGATCTTGCTGATCGGGTTGGCCGAGTTCTTGTTGTACTCGCCGAGCACCGCCCGCGCCTCGGTCTTGAACGCTTCCTCCGAGTAGGAGAGGTTCTTGAAGCGGTCGGCCTCGATCTCCAGAATCCTCTCGAGATCTTCCTTCGCGAACGTGACGTGGTAGTTGGTCAGGTCGTTGGAGGTGTAGGCGTTCTGGCGCGCGCCGGCCTTGGCGATGATGGCGTTGTAGACGTCCGGCGGATACGCCTTCGTGCCGCGGAACATCATGTGCTCGAAGAAATGCGCGAATCCCGACTTGCCGGGCTCGACTTCATTGCGCGAGCCGGTCTGCACCGGGATCTGCAGCGAGACCAGGTTCGGAAACCCGGTCGGGACGACGATCACTTTGAGACCGTTGGGGAGCGTCTTCTCGGACGCCTTGAAGGGGAGGATGTCGCTCGGCGCGGGTGCGCTCTGGCCAAACGTCGAGACCGGCAATGCGAACGCACAGAGGACAGCCGTCAGGAAACGTGAACGGAACATGGTTCTCCTTTTCTGAGAGGGTTAACGGGTCAGCCGTTCGGGCGCTTCCTCGTCCGGGATGTCGATTGGACCTTCTTTGAGGTCTTCCCGGATGATGAGGTCGAGGAACAGCTCGCGGACGCCGTTCCGGCCCTGCTCGCGATAGACGCGGCGGACGTCCGAAGGTTTCAGCCGGATGCCGGTCATCGCCTCGAGGTACTGGCAGAACACCACCGCGCGCGAGCGGAACGAAACGACGAGGATGATCAACAGCACGCCCGCGAAGATGAGCGGCATGGCGGAGGAGAGGGTGTCGAATTGGAAGAGGCTTGTCATGACACTGTCGAGGGACCCGGGAGAATCGTAGCAGAAGAGCGTCCGTCGGCATCGATCCTGAATCCGACCACGCCGGAGGCCACTGCATGTCAGAAGAACGTTACGAGCCGGTGTCGTGCGATTACCACGACCAGCTCGAGGCTGCCGCAATGCACAAGAGCGTTGTGGAGCTGGAGTTCGATCTCGAAGGCGTCACGCAGAAGGAGCGGGGACGCGTGGAGGATGTCTACACCGCCGCCGGCGAGGAGTTCATCCGCTTCGCCGCGAACGGTGGGCCGCTCGAGATCCGTCTGGATCACATCATTTCGATGAAGGAGTAGCTCTGCTACCATCGCCGGGTTCGCATGCCGAAGATCCTCTTTTACGCCGGCACCGTCGTGTGCGTTTTTCTGGCGCTGATGAGCGCCGGCGAAGCGACGCACGAACTGCGCGATGGTGAGCTGGCGTTCGTCGCGCTTCCGGGCTCCGCGCGCGCGGCGGCGGCCATCTTCGCGGCGCTGGCCGCGGGACTGGCCATCATGGCGCTCTTCCTGCGCATGACGGCGTTGCTGGCGGCGCGGAATCTCTTCGCCGCATTCATGGCCGTGGTCTCGGTCAGTTGCGCGACCGCGACGCTCGTGGCGGTGCTGCTGGTGCAGTGGCGCGTGATCACCGTCGGTGGCGCGCAGCTCGCCGAGCTGCATTTCGCGGCGGTGATGGTCTTCGGATTCTTCGTGTCGCTGAGCCTGCTCACGCTGCGGCCGTACTTCAGCATCCAGGCCAGCCGCTTTCTCTCCGCGCTGGTCTTCTTTCCGCTGCCGCTCTTTCTGCTGATGCTGGCGCAGGAGATGTTCGTGGCGGCATCACCCGCGCCGCTGCCGCTGGCGACCCAGGCCTCGAGCGTCTTCTTCTCCGTCCTCTCTCTGCTCTTCTTCTCGATCGCCGTGCACTGCATCCGCCACCGGCATCTCTTCCTGGAGATGACCAACCTGCGCGAGCTGCTCGATGCGCGCGTCGATCCGAGCGCGCGTCACGGACGCGCGATCGGCGGCGTGGCCTTCGATTCGTAGCGCCTTGCCTGCGCACGCGACCAGTTCCACGTACGCCATCCCTTCGGCCGCCGGCGGTGGACCACGCGACCGATGACCAGCGGCCCGACCACATCCGCGTTCTGCGCGAGCGCGGGAACGGCATCGGCGCTGAGGCGCATCGCGTAGAGCGCGTCGAACGAACGCCGTCCCGCGCGGGCGCGCTCGACGTTCGTCTCCACGATGATCCGATCGGGATTGATGGCGTGCAGCGCGATCACGACAGCCATGGCGGTGGCCAGTACGCCGGCGGCGAAGCGGTGACGCCGGCCGGTCAGCACGGTGGCGACGAACCAGATCAACAGCGCGCCGAGCCAGATCATGAACGCGGTGGTGAAGAAGCGCAGCCGCGTGAGACCGAACTCGTCGCGATAAAGCTCCATGCGATGCAGCGCCGACGCGCCGATCACGAATACGAGCGCCACCTGAATCGCGGCCATGATCCGGAACAGTTTCACGCCGCGTTCTTTGTTCACCAGCCACTCGAGCAGCAGCAGCATCGGGATCACCAGCGCGACCACCCACGCCAGCTCGAAGAACCCGCGGCGCGCGTACTGCGCGAGCTCCTCCGGCGCGCCGCCGAAGAAGTAACGGAACTGCACGCCCACGAAGAGCGCGAAGAGGAGGTTCACCAAACCGAGGGCGAAGTTCGTTTCCGCGGCGGGGAAGGCCAGGCTGTCGGAGACCTCGGCGGCCGGTAACGGTCCGCTGAGCACGAGGCTGCGCAGAAATCCGGCGCAGATGGCGGCGATGATGGCCGTGACGAGCAGGTGGACGAACGTCTCACCGACGTCGAACACGATCAGATCGGAGAGGATGCGCGCGAACGTGTCGTCGGCGGCGACGAGCAGCGAGCCGAAGACCAGCAGCGCGGGGAGGGCGATGAGCGTCCCCCGCACGGCCACTCCGGCGCCGCGGATGCCGTGGGCCGGGATGCGGCTCCAGGACAGATCGCGGAGCATCAGCTGCGGGAAGCCGATCGCCGCCTGCGCGCCGGTGACGATGATTGCGGCGCCGATCTTCCCGAGGCCTGCGTCATGGATGCGGACGCCGCGCGCTTCGAGCGCGATCATCGGCAGGAAGAGCATCAGCAGCAGCACGTTCAGCACCACCAGCACCTCGGAATCGCGCCAGGCGATGCCCGCGGCGGCGAGCAGGGCGCAGACGATCGGGAACCAGGAGACGGGCCGCACATTTCTGGCGCAGAGGACCGCGGCCGCACAGAAGAGCGCGGTCCAGAGAAAGGCGTTCACGCCCCACGGGATGTAGCGGAGCAGCGCGTCGCCGGCGATGCCGAGGATCAGCGCGGCGATGAGGATGACGGCGGCGGGGCGATGGTGGTCCATTCGGCACTCCAAGTACTTGGCGATGTAAAGAGTATACGCAGGGACGCGCCAAAACGTTTGGCGGCACTAATGCCGTGTCGCGCGCCGTTTCGGGTTCGCAAAGCGGAATTGCGTGGAGATCGTGGCCGGGGTCACGCCGCACGTCACGATCACATTGACGCTGTCCGCCGCGTGCGCGGGCGTTTTCGCGATCAGCGTCTGCGCATCGACGAACGTCGTCTGCGCGGCGACGGTCCCGAAGCTGGCCGTGCAGCCGGGCGAGAAGCCGAGGCCTTTCACCGTGACCGGCGTGCCTCCGGCGGCCGGCGCGGACTCGGGTGCGAACGCCTTCAGCTCCTGCGCGGCGATGTCGATCACGAGCTGCTGGCTGTGCTCACCATACGTGGCGCTGATCCAGCCCGGGCCGGCGGCGAGAGAGGTGAACGGGAACTCGGCGGTGCCACCGGGCGGCACGATCGCCGACTCCGGCACGACGATGCCGGCGCTCGCGGCGAGTGTGATCGTCGCTTCTTCTTCGCGCGGCGGATCGAGCGCGATGGATGCGAGCGCGGTCTCGCCGGCGAATGCCACGCGACGCGGTCCCTCGAAGCGGAGGTCGGAGTCGCGGAACGCATCGACAGTGGCGCTCACGTGCGTGGCGCCGAGCCGGCCGGGAAGATCCGCGGTGACGGTCACGCGGCCGATGGCTTCCGTCGCTTGCGCGGTGAACGTCACCGATGTCGCGCGCTCCGGCACGTCGACCGAGGGCGGGACCTGCAGGCGCGGATCGGACGACGACAGCAGCACCGTGCCTTCGGGCGCCGGCGCGGGGAAGTTGATGGTCAGCGTCGACTGCTCTCCCGCTTCGATGCGCACGAGCTCTTCGGCGAAGCTCGGCAACTCTTCATCGTCATTTTCGATTGTGATGGTGGCCGTGTCGTCGCCGATGTTCATGTTCGTTGCGCTGGTGAGCGTGACGAAGAACGTCTCGTCTTCCTCGATGGTCAGGTCGCCGTACGGTGCCACGGCCGTGATCTTCGCGGTGGTGGTGGTGACCATGTGGACCGGCTCGTTGACGCCGTTCGGGCCGTAGTCGATGCCCGCCTGCGTTCCGGTGCCGTCGCTCATCGTCCAGTACACCAGACCGTTCACCGGCGCGTCGGCGGTGAGCGTGATCTCGATCGGCGTCGGTCCGCAGCTTCCTTCGGGAACGGAGATGTCGGAGATCGAGACCGTCGCGATCGCGTCGTCGTCGGTGATGGTGATTTCGAATGGTTCCGCGACGACCGGATCCCACGTCGCCAGGATGGGCATGAAGTGGTAGTTGCTGCTCCCGTTGCCGTCGTAGACGTTGTTTCCGGTGATCGTCAGCGGGACTTGTTTGGTCGTTTCTCCCGGCTCGAAGCGAACGCCTTCGATGGAGACGCCCGCGGTGGCATCCGGCCTCGGAACGTAACGGAACGTGAACCAAACCAATTGGTCGTGCGGCCTGTTCAGGCTGAACGTCAGCGACGTGTTCGTGACGCCGTCGCCTTCGCTGAAGGTGAGGCTGCTGTTCACCGAAAGAGTCAGCGGCGGAGCCAGCGGCTCATCGTCTTTGATCTCGACGGTTGCCATGTAGTACGGGTAGCCGTAGCTGTAGCCCTCGCAGTGCACGAAATTGTCGAGCAGGAGACCGACCAGGCGATGCGGTTTCGGATCGGTGACGTTGTTATCGATCACGGTGACGGTGATCGTCTTCTGGCTCTCGCCGTTGCCGAAGTGCAGCGTGCCGCTCAGCGGGAGGTAGTCCACGTTCGCAATGGCGTCGCCGCCGGTGGTTTGATAATCGACGGAGGCCGTGCCGGTGAGCGAGCCGGTACGAACGACCGTGAATTGAACCGTGCCTTCGTCTTCGTAGAGCGCGGCGTGGCCGTCGTCGAATCCGACGATCGACTGCGCGAATGCACTCGTAGCGATCGCGGCGGTAAAAACGGCACACAACAAGCGCGCGGTCATGGTTCTCTCCCTCGCCTAAGGTAACGCCGGAACGGTTTCGTGTCATGCGACAATCCGCCGCCCGTGATCGTCTGGAACATCTTCTTCGTCACCGTGGTCCTGCCGCTGGTCACCATTGCGCTGCTCTGGCGGCGCAGGCGGCGGCCGTTTGCGGCGTGGCTGACGACGCTGGTACTGACCGCGGGCGTGGCGGGCTTTGGACTGCTCGTGGCGCCGTGGGGCTGGTTCGGCGTGCCGTTGCGGATCGTCATCGCGGTCGCGTTCGTCACCGCGCTGATCCTCTCCCTGCGGCCGCCCGCCGAGCCGGAGCCGGCGTCACCGTCCAACGTGCGCATGCTGGTGATGGTGCTGATCGGCGTGTTCTTCGGACGCGTTGCGATCGGCGCGATCCAGGCGCATCGCGTTCCGGCAGGCGCGATCGACGCGGGCTTTCCGCTGGCGCGCGGCACGTATCTCGTGGTCCAGGGCGGCAGCCATCCGGCCGCGAACTATCACGCGCAGCATCCGCAGCAGCGGTACGCCATCGACGTGGTGAAGCTCAACGTCGCCGGCCTGCGCGCCCGCGGTCTGTATCCCGATGAGGCGAAGGCGTATGCGATCTTCCGCCAGACGGTGATCAGTCCGTGCGACGGCACGATCGCCGCCGCGGTCGACGCGTTTCCCGATGCTTCGCGCATTTCGCTCGACGAGAAAAACCCGGCGGGCAATCACGTGGTGGTGCGCTGCGGCGACATCGACGTGACGCTCGCGCATCTCCAGCGCGGCAGCGTCGCGGTACGTCCCGGTGCGCAGGTCACGCGCGGCACGCCGCTCGCGCGCGCCGGAAACTCCGGCAACTCGACCGAGCCGCACCTGCACGTACACGCCGTACGCGATGGCGCTGCCGTGCCGTTGCGCTTCGATGGGCGCTGGCTGGTGCGCAACGCGATCGTGAGAAAGGGAGAGTGATGAACGCAGATCGATTCATGCAGGCGGCCATCGAGGAAGCACAGCAGGGACTCGCGGAGGGCGGTATCCCGATCGGTTCCGTGCTCGTACACAACGGCGTGATCCTCGGGCGCGGCCACAACCGGCGCATCCAGAAGGGCAGCCCGATCCTGCACGGCGAGATGGACGCGCTCGAGAACGCCGGCCGCCATCCGGCGAAGGTCTATCGCGAGAGCGTGCTCTACACCACGCTGTCGCCGTGCGCGATGTGCTCCGGCGCGATCCTGCTCTACGGCATCCCCACCGTGATCGTCGGCGAAAACCAGACCTTCCTCGGCGAAGAGGAACTGCTCCGCTCCCGCGGCGTGCGCGTCGACGTCGTGCAGGACCCGGCGTGCATCGAGATGATGACCCGCTTCATCGCCACGCGGCCGCAGCTCTGGAACGAGGACATCGGCGAGTAATCGTCGAGTTCCTCGGAGTTCCTCGGGGTGCCTCGGAGTTCCTCGGGTGATGGGGCTCGGAGGAACTCCGAGGAACCCGAGGAACCCCGAGGAACCGCTAGAATGTAATTCGCCCCATGTCCTTCGTTCATCTCCATCTCCACACCGAATACTCACTCCTCGACGGCGCCACCCGGCCGGAAGATCTCGCCAAACGTGTCGGCAAGCTCGGCATGCCCGCGTGTGCCATCACCGACCACGGCAACATGTTCGGCGCGGTCGAGTTCTACAACGCCATGAAGAAGGAGGGCGTGAAGCCGATCATCGGCTGCGAGATGTACGTCGCGTACGGCTCACGCTTCGACAAGGCGGGCGTCGAGGACGGGCAGGCGGACGCGGGCGCGAACAATCACCTGATCGTTCTCGCGCAGAACGACACGGGCTACAAGAACCTGGTCAAGCTGGTCAGCGCCGGATATACCGAGGGCTTCTACTACAAGCCGCGCATCGACAAAGAACTGCTGCGCGAGCATCGCGAGGGACTGATCGTCCTTTCGTCGTGCCTGAAAGGCGAAGTCTCGCAGTCACTCGCGGGCGGCAACTGGCAGAAGGCGAAGGACGCCGCTCTCGCGTACCGGGAGATCCTCGGCCCCGAGAATTTCTTCCTCGAGATCCAGGACCACGGCATCCCCGATCAGCAGAAGATCGTCCCGATGATGGCCCGTCTGGGCGAAGAAGTGGGTCTACAGCTCGTAGGAACGAACGACTCCCACTACCTCGATCAGTCCGACGCCTTCGCCCACGAAGTGCTGCTCTGCATCGGCACCGGCAAGACCCTCGGCGACGAGAAGCGGATGAAGTTCTACTCCGACGACTTCTACGTCAAGGGTCCGGACGAGATGCGCCGCGTGTTCAAGGACCATCCCCAGGCCGCGGACAACACCATGCGCATCGCCGAGCGCATCAACGTGTCGCTCGACGTCAAGGGATACCACCTGCCGAAGTTTCCGGTGCCGGCGCAATACGACGCCGCCGCGTACTTCGCGGAGGTGGCGCGCAAGGGACTGGAGAAGCGCCTCAACTCGATGGCGGCCCTCTTCGCCGCAAAGCGGAAAAAGCACGAGGTGGCCGAATACTGGGACCGCCTCGAGCGCGAGATCGAGATCATCCGCAACATGGGCTTCCCGGGCTACTTCCTGGTGGTCTGGGACTTCATCAAATACGCGAAGGACCACGGCATCCCGGTGGGGCCGGGACGCGGTTCCGCGGCCGGCTCGGTGGTGGCGTGGGCGCTCGACATCACCAACGTCGATCCGCTCGACTACGACCTGCTCTTCGAGCGCTTCCTCAATCCCGAGCGCATCTCGATGCCCGACATCGATCTCGACTTCTGCATGAACCGCCGCG
>CAMPKJ010000139.1 GCA_946887105.1 uncultured Acidobacteriota bacterium
TATCCGGATCGCTCGCAAGCTCTACGCCTGAGGCCACGCCGCCCGTCTCGCGACGGGCGGCGTTGTTCGTTTGCGCTTCTTCTCAGAACGACTGCATGGTCATGAAGTCGCGGACGCGCTGCCGGTTCGTGTCCGAGAAGCGGGGCTGGTTGTCGCTGTGAAACTCCGGCCACATGAGCGTGCGCTGGTAGTCATCGCAGCCGAACCATCCGTCGTCGACGCAGATGCACTCCGCATATTTGTGCAGAGCGTTGAAGTTGTGACCGATCTCGTGCGCGGCGAGCATCAAGTTCTGAAAGCCGAGGGCCACGCCGCTGTTGCCGCTGCCCAGCGGGATCAACGCCTGTTGCGACAGTGCGAAGCGGCCGTTCTGATTGGCGACGCCGGCGGTGTTGCCATCCAGATCGCGGGCGGTGGTCAGGTGCGCGAAGTAGGCGTTCAGGTTCATCAGGCCGAGCAGCCCCGGGCCGTTCGGGTCCGTGGCGCCGCCTCCTGCAAAGTCGACGAACAGCTTCAGCCGGGTCAGGAGCGCATTGGCGTTCGTCGGCGTGAGAAACGTGTTGCCGAAGTCGGCGATGGAGACCACGATCCTGAACGTGCGGCCGCTCTGTCCGTTGTAGATGCCGTTGATCATGTTGATCAGCGTTGCGTGCCGCGCCTCGTACGGCGAGGATCCGCTGTAGGTCGCGTACGGGTGATCGGCGACCATGACCACGGGAATCCGTCCGTCGGGAGCGGGATCGCCGCCCCACGGTTCATAGATCTCTTCGTTCAATCCATCGTCGCCGTAGTCGAGCACGAAATCGAGATCGCGCGTCGTGTAGACGAGATACTCGTTGCTCGCCGCCTTGGGCGCGAATCGCGACAGCGGCTCGATGAACCACCAGCCGGCGCTCGACAGCACGTAGCCTTCCACGATACCGCCGGCGATGGTCAAGCGCGCCTCGCACTCCGCCGGATCTTCCCCCACGACCTCGCCCGCGTAGGTGATGTTGCCCTGCACGGTGCGCTTCGTGATCGCGCCGTCCTCGCCGACCTCGAGCACCGGCAGTCCATCTTTCGGCCAGACCGGAGCGGGTGAGAGCACGACGGTCAGGGTGATCTCGCCGAAGGCGAGCTCGAACGGCGTACTGCTGTTCGCATTGCGCTCGATCGCCGCGGTGTCGAGCGTCACGACCTGCGACTTCACGATGTGTGGGTGATAGGAATCCGCAATTGCTGAAAGCGAAAGACAGAAAACCAGCAAGGTCCAGACTGCGCGACGAAAAACGATGTTGATCATGATTTCCTCCTCGCCGCACAAAGCGCAAAGCGGGAAGAAAAAGGGCCACGCCGTCTACGAATCGGCCAGCAGCGCGCGGAGGTCGCGCTCGATGCCATGCAATCCGAGGCGTTTCACCTCGGGCAGCAACTCGGCAACGAGTTGTTCCAGCGCACGGCGATCGCCGGCACCGTGAAGCGCCTCTGCCAGAGAGGCCTGCTGCTGGATCAACAAGCCGTGCGCTTTCCACTCCGCGGCCTTGCGCACCTGGATGCGGCGAAGCTCGACCGCGCGCGGCCAGTCTCCCAGAGCCGCGGCCACGCGAGCCTCGATGCCACGAAGCGTGAATCGCGCGCCTTCGGAGCCTTCTTCCTCGACTGCCTGACGCCGCACCTCGAGACGCTTGCGCGCGGATGCGACGTCGCCGCGGACCGCGTCGGTCCACGCCAGCAGCACCTCCGTCCCGCGTGCCCGTCGCGAATCACCGGCCGCGTCGAGCACGGCGATCGCTTCACGCGCGCGCGCCTCCGTTGCATCGGGCCTCCTCGCCGCGAGCTCCACCCACGCCAGTTCCGATAGATACAGGCCAACGGTCAACGAGACTCCGGCGCTGCGGGCCTTCTCCAGCGCAGATGTATAGCGCTCGCGGGCCAGATCGAGATTTCCTCTGGTCTCTTCCAGATAGCCGCGCGAGCGATCGATCGACGCGCTGGCGAGGAGGCTGCCGACCCGCGGACCGAGAGCTTCCGCTTCGACGAGGTAGGCCTCGGCGCGATCGAGATCGAGACTTGCGATGGCCACGAGGGCATGGTTGCCGAGAATCGACTGCAGGCTCTGCCGGTTCCCGGAGTCGCGCAGCGCCGTCAGCGCCGGCTCGATGGACGCATCGAGTGCCGCCACGTCGTCGGCCCAGTTGAGCACCGCCAGGCGGTACGCGAGCACGGCGCCCTCCGCCCAGCGATCGCCGATCCTGCGCGCGTCGGCGAGCGCCGCATCGACCGCGGGGATGGCTTGCGCAAACTCGCCGCGCTTTCCGGCCTGCACCGCGAGCAGCGCGCGAGCCATGATCTCACCGCGCACATCTCCCGCCGCGCGAAGCCCTTCGAGCGACGCTTCGAGCACCTGCTGCGTTTCCTCGCCGCTCGTCGTTCGACTCAGGACCGCGGCGAGCTCGAGCCGCGCCGCTGCCGCTTCGCGTGCCAGTCCCGCGGCGTCATCGCGCTTCGCGAGCGACGCGAGCGCGCGCTGCGCTTCCTCTCGTCGATCGAGACGGCCGATGGCTTCGGCGTGAATGCGCTCGGCGCGCAGAGCGAGTGCCGAGGCGCCGAGTTTCTGAGCTCGATCGCGCGCCCGTGTCGCGGCCGCCGCCGCGCGCTGGTATTCGGAAAACTGATGCGCGACTTCCGCTTCGAGCAAATCGATCCGCGGATCGGCGACCGCATCGGCTCCCATTTGCCGCAGTCGCCCGAGGACGGTGTCTGCGGCCTCGGTGCGACCGGAGGCGAGGAGCGCGCTCACCAGCGCCATGCCGATGTCGACGCGGCCCGGCTGGCGCGCGAACAATCCTTCCAGCGCGGGGATGGCCTTCGACCAATCGTGATTCGCAGCGAGGGCGGCCGCGCGCATCCGCTCCACTTCATCGCGCGGCAGATTCGTTGCGGCGGACGCGATCAGAGTGCCGGCGCGCTTTGCCGCCTCCGCGGCGCGGCCCACTTCACCGAGCGCACTCTCCGCGCGCGCCACGCCGTCCCACGCCAGCGCCTCGTCGGGCATGCGGCCGCGGGACGCCTGCGCGGCTCGCCGAAAACGATCGCGCGCCGCGAACGCGTCGAAACGCTGCAGCGTTTCCGCTCCGTCGCGCAGCAGACGATGGTCCGCATCGTAAAAAACGGCCAGCTCGTTCGGCCGGATGAGAGTGGACCGTTGCCGGATCACCACGAACAGAAGCGCCACCAGCAGCGCAGCAGCGACGGCGGCAACGGCGGCGCGATGACGGCGAAGAAACTTGCCGGTGCGGTACATGCGGTCGCCGCGCCGCGCCGCCACGGGCCGGCCCGCGAGGACGTTGCGCAGATCGTCCGCGAATGCAGCGGCCGAAGCGTAACGAGCCTCCGGATCGTGCCGCAACGCCTTGAGCACGATCGCGTCGAGATCGCCGCGCAGCTCTTTGCGCCATCGCGCGCCGTCCGCGCGGCTGGACGGAGGTTCCGGATCCTCTTCCAGCCGGAACGGAATCGTGTCCGCCAGGAGCTCGTAGAGCACGACGCCCAGCGAATAGATGTCCGACGCGGGCGTGATGCGCCCGCCGGCCCGTTGTTCCGGACTGGCATACGCCGGCGTCATGGCCCGCTGCAGCGTGAGCGTCTCGTCATCACCGGGAGCCACGAGCTTCGCAATTCCGAAGTCGAGCAGCTTGGTCTCGCCGCGCGCGGAGACGAGGACGTTCGCGGGCTTCAGATCGCGGTGCACGATGCCTTGTTCATGCGCATAGCGGACCGCGTCGAGCACCGAGAGAAACAGCTCGATGCGCGCACGGACCGGCAACTGGCGCGCGCGGCAGTGCTCGACGATGGTCTCCCCTTCCACGTGCTCCATCGCCAGGTACGGCTGCCGGAGCGCCGTCACGCCGGTGTCGTAGAGGCGGGCGATGCCCGCGTGCTCCAGACGCGCGAGAATGCGCTGCTCCTCGCGGACGCGGTGCGAAGCCGTGACATCCAGCACGTAGTCGATGACTTTCAACGCCACCGGCCGCGTGAAGTCGGCACGCTCCTGATCCGCGAGATACACGGTCGCACTGCCGCCGCGGCCGATACGGCGATGCACGCGAAAACCGGGAATGACCGGCAGCGGCAATTCGTCCCATGTGGCGAGCAGCGGGGTGTCGAGCGTCGATTCGGAACGGTCGGCATGATCGAGCAGCCCGCGCAGCTCTTCTTCCAGTGCGCGATCGCCCGCCGTCGCGCGTACGATTTCCGCCTCGCGTTCCGCGCCCGGCATGTCGACGACGCGATCGAAGATCTCGCGCAGCTGTTCGAAATCGCTCATGCGCCGGCCTTCAGTCTGTGAAGGAGCCAGGCGCGCGCGAAGGTCCAGTCGCGCTTCGCGGTACGCGGCGAGCAGCCCAGGACCGCGGAGACTTCTTCGATCTTGAGGCCGCCGAAGAAGCGGAGCTCGATCAGGCGCGAAAGCCGCGGCTCGGCGGCGGCGAGCTGATCGAGCGCGCGATCGAGATCGATCAACTCCTCGGCGTCCATGGCCGGCGCGACACCATCGTAGAGGCCGTCATGCAACTGCACCATCGGCGATCCGGCGCCGCGCTTCTGCGCCAGATTGGCCCGCGCATGATCCACCAGTACGCGTCGCATGATCCTCGATGCGATAGCGAAAAAATGCGCCCGATCGTGCCACGGCACATCGCCGAGGCCTCGCAGACGGAGGTACGCCTCGTTGACCAGCGCGGTCGGCTGCAACGTGTGCCCCGGCCGCTCCGACCGGAGATGCTTCGCCGCAATCGTGCGCAGCTCGGTGTACACCATCGGCAGGAGGCGCTCCAGCGCACCATCGTTCCCCTGCTCCCACGCACGGAGCACCTCGGTGATCTCTGCCTTCTGGTCGATGACGAAATCTTACAGCCGCGCATTCTTTCCGGCGCTCGTTGCGCCCGGACCACGGGAGGCGTACCGTGAACCAACCCCCCACTCGTCCTTCATCTACCAGCAACGCATCCCGGAGGTGCCATGCGTCCGACGGAGCAGCAGTCCCTTCATTTCAATCTGGGATACCTTCCCGATGTCCCGTACACCTTTCGCTGTGCCGGCAGGTCGGCGCCGCTGCAACGCCATACGCCGGAGACGCTCGCTGCCGCGCGCGCATCGCAGCCGATCCTTCGCGCGTTCCCTGACGCGAGCCTGTCGCATTTCGTCAATGCGGTACTGCCCTCGGACGCCATCGCGATGATGACCGTGTCCACGCCCAAAACCGTGGGGGCGACAACGTTCGACCAGCCGGTGCACCTCGGCATTCATCTTCCCGCGGCAAACCTCGAGGCGGCGCGCATGCAGGCGACGGCAGCGGCGCCGGGTGCCGTCCATCCGAAGCTCGCGTTCAACGCGATTTCGGCGGAACAGTTCACCGCTGCGGCGGGTCCTGCCGCCGGGCTTCCGACATTTCCTGCGGCGATCAACGCCGTGCAGGACCCGACGGACACTGCACAGGCATTTCTCTTCTGCCATCACGATCTGATCAATCTCAATGTCAACTTCGGCACCCATATCGTGAAAACCGCCATCACGGACGCGCTCGCAGCCACCAGCAACGACCTGCCGATGCAGATCTATACGGATGCGCAGGAGGGCGTGCCCTGGATGGTGACCACCACCGATCCGGATGGAAACGTCCATCACCAGCCCTCCAGCGACGTAGTCGCGCACATGACCGGCGCGATTCAGTACGCCGTGCAGCAGGTCAAGAACGATCCGACGCTCAACGGCCAGCAGTGGAACGTGACTCCAGGATTGACCTCGAGCGCATATCGAGCGCCGGCCGAAAACTCGTTCGCGCTCACGGAATCGGCAACGCTGACCGGCGAGGCGTTTGGAAGCGGCAATCGCTGGACCATGCGCAATATGACGCCGGGCAGCGGCCTTTCCGTGTCGTTCGATAGTTACACCCCGCCCGCGACCACGGACACATGGCAGGCGACCGGAGTCTGGTCGATGAACGACACGCCATCGCTGACCACCGAAATCGCCGCGGCACTCCTCGCCGGCGAGGTCAGCGTCACGATTTCGACCCCGACGGGAGTCGTATCGACGGCGACACTGGTCCCCGGCCCTCAGGTCGCCGGCCAGCCGACGACATTCCAGACCACGTTCAACGGCACCGGCACGATCAGCGCGACGTTCAGCCTCAATACCGGCCAGTCCGGACTCTCTTACACGCTCACCGCGAGTGGGATCGGCACCAGCGCGGGCGCGCAGCTCATGAACGGCGCGACGTCGATTCGCGAAATCCCGATCAGCAATACCAGCGGCATGGGTACGATCGCGGCCTCCTGCACGAATTCCTGGCTGCGCCATCTCTCGCTGTACGTGCAATTCCTCGATGCCGGCGGCAACCCCATCACTCCGCCCGACGATTATCCCGACCCGATGCCGTCGTTCCTGCGCGGCCCCGGCGCCGTGATCGATTTCGAGCCGAATCCGACCAAGAAATTCGTGGCTGTGATCTCTCCCGTGAGCACCGTCTTCGGAATCCCGGTTCCCGCAAACGCGACTCCCTTGTCGATTTCCGTCCCCAATGGCACTTCGACGGTCCGGCTCCTGTTCGGCGGCCTCGGACGCGGGACGTACGACAGCGATGTCTGTGCGGTGGGAATCATCATCACCGCGTTTGCGGAGCTCGCCCTGCCGATGCTCATGCTCATGACCGGCAGCGCGGAAGAAAACAACAGCCCAGTCAAGAGCATCCTCGACGACCCGGAAGTGATGTTCGCGCTTTGTGTCGCGGGCGGTTTTCTCGTCGCCGGAGGCTCGGCGGCGTACATTGCGCTGTCCGACGATCCCGGAGAGGCCGTGGAGTCGCTGGCCACGAAATTCGGGCCGATGCTCCTGAAGAAAGGCCTCTCGTCACTCGCGAAATGGTATCTGCAGCAGGCCACGTTCGCGGGTGCCCAGGACTGCATTCCTTTCGTCGATATCGCGTTCGAAGTGTTGCGTGCCGCTACGACGGCCGCGGAGCTGGCGGAAACCACGATCGAAGTGCTCGACTCGCCCTTCGTTTTCGCGACCGATTTCGTTCAGACGATGGAGCTGGTCATCACGCTCGAGCCCGATCCAACCAAAAATCAATTCCCTGATCTCCACGACACGCTGCGGATTGTGGTCGCTTACGACTGCGGGACCACCTTGCCGGCGGTCGAGATCCCATATCCGGGGCAGCTTCCGAGCTCGATCATGGCGGGCTTCAGCAATGTGCCGGCCGGAGGCAACCTGCAGGTGTTCGCGTTCTTCTATGCTGCGAACGGCTGGCAATCGGGTCAGGGACAGAGCGGCTGGCTGCCGGCAGAGGCCACCGACGGCATCACGTTGCCCGTCAGCTTCACTGTCACCAACAACGTCGTGCCGCTCGATCTCACGACCGTTTACCAGCACAACGCGAAGATCGGCCTGGTGAATGACCAACTCGGCTGGATCACCACGCCTACGCCTCCCACGGCCACGGCTGCCACTGCATCGCCTTTCGGCCCCGCCATGTCGATCACGAAACTGGTCAACATCACGGTCGCACAACGGCCGCAGATGGTCGGCTATGCATGGGAAGCGAGTGGTCTGCAAGGATCCTCGAGCGATCAGTTCACCGTGCAGACGCTTTCCATCGGACAGACGCCTGCGTCCGGCCTGGCCATTCCGGCTGTCGGCTTCAATGGCCAGAGCGGAATCACCTTCGACATGGCCTCGCCGGACAATGGACAAGGCCGGAACTTCTACATCGATCCTTCCGTGGGCGTCTATGACGTCAACGCCAACCCGGACGGCGGCTATCACCTCCGCCAGCTCGCACTGCAGGCCGCCACCGCGCCGAGCATGCCGACCGGCGACCAGCAGCTGAGCTGGGGACGTTTTCTCGTTCCGATCGACCGGTACGTCGTCCATCCGCAAGGTCATGTGTTCGGCATCACCGCCAATCCCGACAAGATGTACAGAATCACGCTGCCGAAGTCGCCTGTGCCGGACGGCCAGGCGCCGATGGCCACTCTGTTGTCGGGCTCCGGCACGCGGCAAGGTTTGATCGCCGGCGCGGCGGGAATTGCAGTCGCACTGGACGGCCGCATCGTGGTCGCCGAGGAGGGCAATTACCGGCTGCAGGCATTCGACATTCAGGGCAATCCGGTGCCGTATTTCGCCGGAGGAACCTCGCCGACGGCGCCATTACAGAACTCGCCGGGCGATACGATTCTCGACCTTGCCATCGAAGGGCGGGGATACATTTACGTCCTCTACCTCCAGAACGGCGGTGCCACGGCCGCGCAGTATTTCCTCGCCATCTATCAACCGGACGGCAAGTTCCTGGTGCAGACCCCCGCGGTCGCTGCCGGCTGCATCAGTGTCGATCTGATGCGCGCATTGTTCGCGTTGAATTACGAGACTATCGTCGATCAGAACAATCGCGTGCAGCCGAGCATCAGCAAGTGGTTGCCGTCGCCACCGCCGGCAGGGAGCGCCGCATGAGCAAGGCCACACCATACATTGCGAAAATCACCATCTCCACCTCAACGGGTCCGTACACGGACACCGCCGCGGCGTCGAGCACGTTCGCGATCTACGATAACAGTGGCGCGGCGCCTGGTCTGGAAGTACCGTTTGTCAGCACCTGCGTGCTGCGATCGTTGGCACGCAGCGGACAGGCCGCATTGATCGGTACTGCCTATATGCCTCCGGCCTGGGATGGCGGCGCACTTGTCTGGTGGTACCCAGTACCGCTGGTAGCTTTCGACCAGGGGCTCGCCGGATTGACCTTCAACTATGAGATCTACTTCGGCTCGGCCACCCTGATCCTGAACGCGCCCGCTCCTGTGCTTATTGGCGGAACAGCCTATCAGGGCGGAACATTATCGGTCTATCAGGGAACTGTCCAAGACGGAAATGGCGCGCCTTTCCTCGGTTGGGTTCCGGTTCCGCTCCTTGGCAATGACTATCAGGACCTCGGATTCTCAGTGAAGGCCATCGGTTCTGGAGCTTTCGGACTCGCTTATGGCATCTGGAACGATTCTCCTGTCAGTCCGTACTGGTACAACATGCAAACGCCGGTGGGCCCTCTCGATTTTGACGGTGTCGATTTGAGCGGGGAAGATTATAGCGGTGTCAAGCTGATGTCGTTTCGCGCCGGCCGCCCGGGAAGCTTGCCGCTGCTCGATGAGGACACTTTCCTCATCGCCGTAAGCTCGACCTGGGCATACGCCGATCTGTCCAATACGAACTTCAGCGGCAACACCATTGGAGATGCGGCTTTCGATCATGCAGTCCTCAACGGCACGGATTTCCGAGGCACAACGCTGCTCAATACGACATTCAGGGGCGCGATCGGCACCAGCCCCGATTTTTCCGGCGCGAGGCTCGGCAGCGTCTCGTTCGCCGGTGCGACAATCACCACGCCGGTTTTCGACATTCACACGAGCTTCCACGGCTTCAGCGGAGGCGGGTTCAATGGTCCTTTCTATTCCGATACGGACTTTTCCGGTGCCGTACTGCCGAATTCCGATTTCTCCAACCTCGACCTGAACAAGATCCACTTCAGCAATTGCGACTTCACCGGCGCAAAGTTCAATGGAGCGATGCTTCAGGGGGCGGTCTTCGATGGAGCAACACTCACGAACGCGGACTTTTCCGGCGCGCAGTTGCAGGGGGCAACGTTCAACGGCGCGAAACTCACGAACGCGAACTTTTCCGGCGCGCAGTTGCAGGGGACGCAGTTCACGAATACCGACGTCACCCAGACCATTTTTTCCACGAACCCGCAGTTTGCGACGACCGGCGACCGTACCTCCTTCACCGGATCGAAGATCCCGCTTTCCTTCAATGGAAACAATTGGACCTTCCTCGATCTGTCCGGCGCCTCTTTCCCCGTGAAGCCGGCCACGATCACCAATCTCAATGCACAATCGGCGCGCCTGTGCGGCATGGACTTCTCCCACATCACGTTCCTGGCTACGGACGCGGTGAACAATCCCACCAATTTCTCGAATTCGGTCCTGGCGCAGGCGGATTTCTCGAACGCGAACCTCAACAGCGCGCGGTTCAGCTCGGCCAACGCCGAGCCGGATTCGATGCCCGCCACTCCCTACAACAACTCTGCGAACTTCTCAGGAGCGAATCTCGAAGACGCCCGCTTCGATGGCGCATTCCTGGCCGGTGTCGACTTCAGCTATGCACTCCTCTGGGGCGGACAGGCGACGCTTGCGGGAGCCACGCTCACCGACGCCAGCTTCGCGAATGCATTCCTCGCTTCGGCGAAGTTCGACGAGCTCGAAGGTGCGCAATGTGGAGGGGTGGACTTCACGGGCGCCTGCCTCGTGAATGCGTGCTTCAACGGCACGACCCTTCGCGAGGGAGCGAAGGGGAAACAGGTCATCTTCGACGATGCGTTTCTGCAGGGTGTGGACTTCGGCGGAGCGACCTTCACCGCGGTGAGCCTCAACGGAGCCGTTCTGGCGACTGGAACCGGCAGCATCATGCCGATCTTTGCCACCAGACCGCCGGGAGTGGCCCCGATCTTCGGCATCAACTATCCCGCCACGAAGCTCGAGATCTCCCAGACCACGAGCGGAACCATTTGCGTGGACGGCAGCCCGGGGGCCTGCACCACAACCACGCTCGCTCCGCAGGAGCCGATGCCCACGCAATGGACCTGGCGGGCCGTGTAGTCGTGACCCGCGTGCGGCGCGCGAAAACTTCTGCTATTCTCCCGCGCGCCGCGGGCGGGGAATAGCGATTCTGCTCCCCTCGTTGACGGCCATCCGAACAGGCTCTTAGCTCAGTTGGTTAGAGCACCACCTTGACACGGTGGGGGTCAGCGGTTCGAGTCCGCTAGAGCCTACCAATCGATCCTTTCTCACGCCGTCCAGGTTCGCCGACCCGGGCGGCGTTTTCATTTGCCGAGTGCCATGAGAAACGAGCGCATCACCGATCCCGCCACCGTTCGCCGGTTGATTGCCGAACACGGCCGCTGGTGGCACGAGATCGAACTCGCGCCAGGCATCGTCACGCCGGGCGACGACTCGAATCGAATGAAACTCCCCATCCTCGACAGCCTCGGGCTGCCGCAGGACATGCGCGGGCTTCGCGTGCTCGACATCGGCTGCTCGGACGGCTACTTCTCCTTTGCGATGGAGGAGCGCGGCGCCAGCGTCGTCGCGACCGACTTCGTCCCGGAGAGCTACACCGGCTTCGCCACGGCGCGCAAAATCCTCGGCAGCTCCGTCGAGTACCGCATGGACAACGTCTACAACGTCGAGCCGCGGACCTACGGACAGTTCGACGTCGTGCTGTTCATGGGTGTCCTGTACCACCTCAGAAAACCGCTCGCGGCGCTCGATGCGATCCGGTCCGTCCTCAAGCCAGGCGGCTCGCTCTTCGTCGGCACGATGATGATCGACGAGTACGTGCAGCTTCCCGACGGCAGCGTCACGACGCTCGACGCGCTCAACCCGCTGCTCCGGACCATTCCACTGTGGCAAGCCTACCCGGCCGACTCGCTGAACGGCGACTTCACCAACTGCTTCGCACCGAACCAGCGCGCACTCGAAGTGGCCCTGACGGAGGCGCAGTTCCGCGTCGATGAAGTGCGCGGGGTCTCCATGGGCGGGTACGCGCGCGCAACCGCGATCGATGACGAGCGCGTTGCGAAATACCAACGCCTCGACGATCGGCTGCACACCACGCCCTTCGATCCGGGCGTGCCCTACTTCCTCGACGAAGAGGGCGCGGTGCACACCGTCACGCCGCGAGGCACGCCGCCCTCGTCAGATTGACGGCAGCGGCGGCGTTTTCATTCGATCGAGGACGTCCTGCGCGGTTTTTTCGCCGGAGCGTACCGCCCCTTCCATCAGTCCGTGCATCTCCGTCGCGCGCTCGGTGCCTGCCCAGTACACCCGGCCGGCCGGCTCGTGCAGCGCCGAGCCATAGGAAGTCAGCACGCCGGTGGTCGTGTGTCCGATCATGCCGCCTTGCGACCACTGCTCCGCGGACCAGTCGGTCTCGCAGTACGCGACCGGTGAGCGAGCCTCGTCGCCCAACCGCAACGCCAGCTCGTTGAGCACGAGCTCTTTGCGCGCAGCGTCGTCCATCTGCGCGAGCTCGATCGCCTTCCTGCCGACCGCGTACGAGCTCAGAACGCCTGTCGGCAGACTGCCGTCGTCAGGCGTCTTCGGCGACTGGTCGATGGAGACGATCACCGGCGAATGCGGCGCCGCGGATTCGCCCGACAGTCCTTTCGCGCGCCAGAACGGCGTTTCGTAGACGGCGATGAACCGCGTGATCGCGCCGGGAGGCATCTTGCGCATCAACTGGCCGTGTGCGACAGGCAGCGGCGGCTGGTACTCGATCTGGCTGGCCACGACCGGCGGCGCGGTGATGATCGCGTACTTTGCGCGCACGGTGATGCCGTCCGCGAACACCTCCACGTGGTCCGCATCGCGATCGATGCGTCGCACCGGGGCGGATTTGTACAGCACGCCGTCGCCGAGCGTCTCGCTCATGCGCCGCGCCAGTTCCGGCGGACCGCCGTCGTCGATCAGATCGGTCTCGGTGATGCTCGCGTTGGCGAAGTAGTTGAAGCCATCGTCCCCTCCGCCTTTCGCGAGGATCATGCTCCCCAGCAGCGAAACCTCGGCGGGATCGCAGCTGAACAGCAGGCTCATGGCCATGTTGAGCACGAGGCGCGCCTTCTCGAAAGAGACGTTCAACTCCGACGCGATCCACGCGCCGAGGGTCTGCGAATCGAGCTCGTGGGCATGGAACGCTTCCCACGGTTTTCCGAGCGGGATCGGCTTGGCGATGGCGTTCAACTGCTCGAACGCGACGGCGATGCATGCCAGCGCCTCCACACCGATGGGCATGGCCATGCCTTTGTAGCGCTGCGTGTGGCCATCGAGGA
>CAMPKJ010000140.1 GCA_946887105.1 uncultured Acidobacteriota bacterium
TTAGCTCTTCGTCTCTCCTAGGGGCGTCTTGTTCGTGACCGGCTATGCGCGCTTCAGCTCGATTATTGCTTGTTGAGGTGCTGGCGTGACGATTCACCAGCGACAGATCCTCATCGTCGACGACGATGCTTCGATTCGTACGCTGCTCCGTCTCGTCGCGGAGCGGCTGGGATACAGCGTCGATGTCGCCGCGGACGGCCTCGACGCCTTGCGCCTGCTATCCGGGCACCGCTACGCCCTGGCCGTCATCGACCTGATGATGCCGCGCGTGAACGGTTACGAGCTCGTCGACGCGCTCCGCCGCTTCCGGCATCGCCCCGCCGTCGTCATCGCCACCGCGATGACGGACTCGCTGGTCGGAATGCTCGACGCGGACGTGGTGCACTCGATCATTCGCAAGCCGTTCGACATCGAGATGCTCGGCGCGCTGATGACGGCGATCGTGGACAGCAAGATCGCGGAGCAACTGGCGCAGGCGCAGGAGGCGGTTTCGGAGGATCTGCTCGAGCTTCCCCCACCACCCCCGACCGAAGCGTCCTGAATCAGAACCCTTCGAGCAGGTTCGTCACCAGACCTTCCGCAAAGCGCACCGCGATCTCCTGAATGGCGCGCGTTTCCTGGTCGAACGCATCGGTGTTGCCGAGGTTCACTTCATAGTCCTCGGTGAAGCGGTACTGATCGTTCTTCCACAGCACCTTGTCTTCATTGCGGTGATCGACGAGCTCGATCTTGGCGGTGATGGAGATCTGGTAGCGCGTGGCGCGCCCCTGCTCGAACGCGATCGGAAAGATGTTGAAGCTGTCGATCGAGCCGCGCAGGACGACGTGGGCTTGCTTAGGATCGTTGACCAGCTGCAGCCGGCCGCGCGAGACCAGCTCCTCCCCGACCGCCTGCGTGACGCGCTGTTCGAGCTCGACGCGGGTGGTGCGGTTGACGAACGCCGGCACTTCGATGGTGCGGATCGAAGGGTCGAGAAAGTTGCTGCGGCCGACCAGCGCATAGCCGCAGGCCGAGAGGAGACCGCCAGCGAAGGCGGACAAAAGGACGACACTGAGGAGAAGGAGCCGATTCATCGCGCGCGCATTATCGCCGATACGTCACGCGCACGCCGAGATCGTCGAGCTTCTTGCTCTTCTCCATCTTCTCGAACGCGGCCAGGTCGTACTCCCAGATCAGCGTGTTCCCTTCGCGGCGCGTGGCGTTGTGCGAGACCACCGTGAACGGCGCGGTGATGCGATAGGCGACGCGCATCTTGCTGAAGGCGTCCTTCACCAGCTTCTCCGTCGCGGCGTCGAGCTTCGGCGCGTCCGCGGCCTGCTCCTTCACCGACTCGGTCGGGTTCTGCGGCTTGGTGCGGATGGTGATCGTGTCGCCCTTCTCGGAGAGCTCCAGCCCTTCGAACGGCGAGTCGATGACGTTCTTCTGCGTCGGATCGCCGCCGCCCTTCGACGGCAGCTTCACGCCGACCAGATTGCTCAACTTCTTGAACGCGAACTTGAAGTCGGAGTCGACGCCGAAGTCGCGCTCCTTCGTGCCGTAACTGAGCAACGTCACGCCGTCAGGAAGCGCGTCTTCGATCTCTTTTCGCGTCGGCTCTTTGCTCTCGCTCTTCGTCGTCGACGACTTCTTGAACTCGGCCTTGGCCTTGGCCAGCTCCGCCGGCGTGATGGGGCCGGTCTTCCCTTCCATCTCGCGGCCGAACTGCGCCATGACCACGACCATCGGCTCGACGTCGACGCCGAGGTGGAAGTCGGCGGTGCCGGACATGTCTTTCTGCAGATTGATGGATTGTTCGATCTCGAAACAGCCGGCCAGCAGCAACATCGACAGGACAGCGATGGTCTTTCTCATGCTTTCACCACAATGTTCACCAGTTTTCCGGGGACGTAGATCTTCTTCACGACCTGACCGGCCGACACCCACGCCTGAATCTTCTCATTCGCCGCAACCGCGTCCCACACTTTCTGCTCGTCCGGCGGCGCCGCGACTTCCACCTGCCCGCGCAGCTTTCCGTTCACCTGCACCGCGATGACGACCGTGTCTTCCTGCATCAGCGCGGGATCGGCGACCGGCCATTGCGACGTGAGGATGAAGCCGTCATTTCCGTAGATGGTCCAGAGCTCTTCGGTCATGTGCGGCGCGAACGGATGGAGGAGCTGCAGCAGCGTTTGGAATGCTTCGCGCAGCTCCGCGCCGCCGCCGGCCGCGACCGAATCGCCGAGCGTGTTCGAGAACTCCATCAGCGCGGAGATGGCGGTGTTGAACTCGAACCGTTCGATGCGGCCGGTGACGGCGTCGATGGTCTGATGCATCTTGCGGGTGACCTGCGACGGCACGGCACCGTTCGGCGCGGCGTTGAGAATGGCCACGCCCATGTTCCAGACGCGCCCGAGGAATCGCCAGGCGCCGACGACGCCCTCGTCGGACCACGCCGCTTCTTTCTCCGGCGGCGCGATGAAGAGCGTGTACACGCGCTCCGTGTCCGCGCCATAACGCGCGATCAACTCGTCCGGCGGCACGACGTTGAGGCGCGACTTCGACATCTTCGTGACCTCGGACGTCAGCAGCTCGTCCTGCCGGTACGGCTTCCCGTCGCGCCATTGCACGTCGGCCGGCGAGACCCACGATCCGTGCATGTCCTTGAACCCTTCCTTCGTGATCACGCCCTGGTTGAAGAGACGCGTGAACGGCTCTTCGAAATTCACCAGGCCCATGTCGAACAGCGTGCGCGTCATGAAGCGCGCGTAGAGCAGGTGCAGGATGGCGTGCTCGATACCGCCGATGTATTGGTCGACGGGCAGCCAGCGATTCACGAGCGCCGCGTCGAAGATCTTCGCGTCATCGCGCGGCGTGATGAAGCGGAGGAAGTACCACGACGAATCCATGAACGTGTCCATGGTGTCGGTCTCGCGTCGCGCGGCCGCGTTGCACTGCGGACACGGGACATTCACGAATCCCTCGTGATTCGCGAGTGGGTTGCCTTCCCGGCCGGTGAACGCGACATCGAGCGGCAGCTTGACGGGCAGCTGATTGTCGGGCACCGGCACGAGGCCGCAAGCCTCGCAGTAGATCATCGGGATGGGCGTGCCCCAGTACCGCTGGCGCGAGATCAGCCAGTCGCGGAGACGGTAACGGACCGTCCCCTTACCGATGCCGCGCTCTTCGATGATGCCGATGATCTTCTCGATCGCCTTCGGCACCGGCAGTCCGTCGATCGGACCGGAGTTGACCGCAACGCCGCTCTCGTCCTTGAACGTGAACGCCTCGATCATGGCATTCGCGTCCATCGATTCGCCGGTGGCCGGAGCGACGACGATGCGGATCGGCAGTCCGTACTGCTTCGCGAATTCGAAATCGCGCTGATCGTGCGCGGGCACGGACATGATCGCGCCGGTGCCGTACTGCGGCAGCACGAAGTTGCCGAGCCAGATCGGGATCTCTTCGTTCGTGAACGGATTGAGGGCGGTCTTGCCGGTGAAGCGTCCTTCCTTCCCCGCCTCCTGCCGTTCCAGCGCCGACTGATTGCGGACGCTGGTGATCCACGCCTCGATCTCCTCGCGGTCGGGGCGGTCGCCGATGAGCTTCGGCACGTCGGGATGCTCGGGCGCGATGACCATGAAGGTCGCGCCGAAGATGGTGTCGGGCCGGGTGGTGAAGATGCGGATCGAGTGTCCGAGAACCGGCACCGGGAACTCGACGTCGGCGCCGAGCGAGCGGCCGATCCAGTTCCGCTGCATCAGCTTCACTTTCTCGGGCCAGTGCTCGAGCGTGTCCAGGCCGGCGTCGAGGCGATCGGCGTACTCGGTGATCTTGAGGAACCATTGCGAGAGCTCGCGCTGCTCGACCAGCGCGCCGCATCGCTCGCAACGCCCGTCGACGACCTGTTCGTTGGCCAGCACGGTCAGATCCTGCGGGCACCAGTTCACCGGAGCGGTGCCGCGATACGCGAGGCCGCGCTTGTAGAGCTGCAGGAAGAGCCACTGGTTCCAGCGGTAGTACTCGGGCTCGCAGGAGGCGATCTCTTTCGACCAGTCGTAGAGGATGCCCCAGCGCGCGAACTGGGCCTTCATGCGCGCGATGTTGGCGAGAGTCCACTCGCGCGGATGCGTGCCGCGCTTGATGGCCGCGTTCTCGGCGGGCAAGCCGAACGCGTCCCAGCCCATCGGGTTGAGCGCCGCGCGTCCCTGCATGCGGAAGTAGCGATAGACCGCGTCGCCGAGGATGTAGTTGCGCCCGTGACCGACATGGAGATCGCCGGACGGGTACGGAAACATGTTCAGCATGTACAGCTTGTCGGACGCCTTGGATGTGGGAAGCGCGTTGACGTCGATCTCCGCGACGCGCGCCTCGGCCCATCGCTGCTGCCACTTCGATTCGATGTCGGTGGGTCGGTATTGCATGAGGTGCGGGAGTATAGCGAACGCGCTTTGGCGCGCTCGGGATCAGTCACGGCCACACAAACGTGACCGGCCCATCATTCTCCAACGCCACCACCATCATTTCCCGGAACCGCCCCGTCTTCACCTCGAGCCCCGTGCTCGCGAGCTCGCGGAGGAAGTGCTCGAAGAGCGCTTTCGCGCAACCCGGCTCTTCGGCGTTGTCGAAGCTCGGGCGTCTTCCTCTCGCCAGCGAGCCGGCCAGCGTGAATTGAGAGACGGCCAGGATGGCGCCGCCCGCTTCGGCGACGTCGCGATTCATCTTGCCGGCGTCGTCGCTGAAGATGCGCAGTTCGCGGATCTTCTTCGCGGCCTCGCTCATCGTCGCTTCGCCGTCGCCTTTTTCGACTGCGGCGAGGACGAGCAATCCATGTGCGATCTCCGAGACCAACTCGTTGCCGACCGTCACGGATGCGCGTCGAACGCGCTGGATCACGCACTTCATGAGGCGCGGATTCTACTCGCGGGAGAAAAGGTTAGAATCGCGCGTTTCGTAAGGGAGAAATGATGATCAACAAAGTCATTCTCGTCGGGCGCCTGGGCAAAGATCCGGAGATCCGCTCGACGCCGGGAGGCACCTCCGTCGCCAAGTTCACGCTCGCGACCGATGAGCGCTTCACCGACAAGGCGGGCGAACGCCAGGAGCGCACCGAGTGGCACAACATCACCGCGTGGGGCAAGCTCGGCGAGATCTGCGGGCAGTATCTGAAGAAGGGCAAGCTGGTCTACATCGAAGGCTCGATCCGCACGGACAGCTGGGACGACAAGGAATCGGGCCAGAAGAAGTACCGCACCGAGATCGTCGCAAAAGACATGAAGATGCTCGACCGGCGCGGGGATGAAGGCGGCGGTGGCGGCGGTTACAGCGGTGGCGGCGGCGGTTACCAGTCGCGCGGCGCGAAGCCGGGACCAGGTCCGGACATGGGTCCGGATGACGACGAAGACGTTCCGTTTTAGAGAACCGTTCTAGGAGAATCGATGCGGGTCGGTAGAAACGAGACGTGCCCCTGCGGAAGCGGGAAGAAGTTCAAGGGTTGCTGCGAGGGGAAGAAGGCGGTGCCGAAAGGTCTGCTGATGCTGCTCGCGGCGTTCATCCTCATCGCGGGAGTGGCGTTCTTTCCACGCGAGACGGAGTCATCCACGAGCTCGGCCTCTTCGGCTCCCGCACCCGTTCGTACCACACGCCCGGGACCACAGCCGGGGCCGGCTCCTCCCGGCAAGGTGTGGTCGGTGGAGCACGGTCACTGGCACGACGTGGCCGCCTCGCCCGGAAATCAGTCCTCGTCCCCGATCAAGATCGAACAGACGTCAGGTGTTCCGCTGACGCCGACCGTCGGAAACAACGTGCCACAGCCCGCCGGTCCCGTTCCGGCCGGCAAGGTGTGGTCGCCCGAACACGGGCACTGGCACGACAAGCCTCGGTGAGAGTTCCTCGGGGTTCCTCGGCAGTTCCTCGGCGTTCCTCGGAGTAGGCTCGCGCCGAGGAACTCCGAGGAACCGAGGAACCGAGGAACCGAGGAACTCTTAGAGGTGGTACCGCTCGCGCAGGACCTTCACGTGGTGCCGCTCGTGGCCCACGATGATCCAGGCGATGGCGCGAACGGTGATGGGGAAGTCGCTGGCGGTGCCGCGGCGACCCCACGCCTCCTCCGGGAAGTTGCGGAAGAGCACGATGGTCGCGCGCCGGACCAGCGCGTAGTGCTCGGAGAGATCGCCGAGCGTCCATGAGTCGAAGCCGGCGTTCTGCACGTACTCGTTCTCGTCGAATCCCGGCAGCGGCTGCGTTTCGCCGCGCGCGAAGGCCAGCGCGCGATACGCGAAGATGCGCTCCGAGTCGGTGAAGTGGCCGATCACTTCCTTCACGCTCCACTTCGACTCGGCATAGCGATACGCGGCCTTCGATTCGTCGAGTGAAGCCAGCAGCTTCTGTGTCACCGAAGACTGCGATTCGATGGCCGTGAGAATGTCATCCTCGGGGACGTTCGCGACGTAGCCGGCGTACGGCTGCGCGTATTCAGTAGCGGCGGGACGCGTCGGGAAGTTCATCGCGCCGATATATCACGCCACTCGCTCTGTTGCGCTACTCGCTACGTTACGCCACTCGGACGACCACGAACGTCACGTCATCGTTCGGCGGCGCCTCGCCGTGCCATTTGCGCGCGACACTGGCGAGCGCGTCGATCACGTCACTCGCACTGCCCGCTTTCGCCGCCATCGCAAACGCCTCGATCGTGCCGGTGTAGCCGAGTTGCTGTCCGGCGTCGTTCATCAGCTCGGGGAATCCGTCGCTGAGGAAGAGCACCGTATCGCCGCGATCCAGCGAGACGCTGGTCTGCGGATAGTCGCTGCCGAACGTGCCGAGCGGTGTGGCCTGCAGCGCGATCTCATCGACGAGCCCGGACGCCATGCGATGTACGAGCACGGGCGGCATGCCCGCCGCGGCGACGGTGAGCTCGCGCGACTCGAACCGCGACAGCGAAAGGGCCATGGCCATGCGGCCGAGGTCCATCCGCTTGATCTTTTCCGCGGCGTCGGCCAGAAACTCCGCCGGCGCGGGCGTTGCCGGCGCGCCGCCATAGCCCGCGAAGAGCGTCTTGATGATCGTGACCATCGTGCCCGCCTTCGCGCCGTGACCGGTGGCGTCGCCGATGGTCACCGACAGCGCATCGCCGTGCAGGTGGAAGTCGTAGTAATCGCCGCCCACTTCGGTGGCCGTGCGCGTGAACACGGCTACGTCGTAAAGACGATGATGCGGCACTTCCTTCGGCAGCATGGACAGCTGGAAGCGCCGCGCTTCTTCGAGCTCGATGGTCTTGCGCTGGTACTCGACCGCCATCAGCGTCTGCTGCAGTTCCTGTTCTTTCCGCGCGCGCTCCTGCTCCACGAGTTTCTGCTGATGGATGCTCAGGTCCTCGGCCATCCGATTGAACGCGCGCGCCAGCTGCCCGAGCTCGTTCTTCGTCTTCACCGGCAGGCGGGTCATGAGATCGCCGTGCGCGATGCGCTCCGCGCCGTCAGTGACGAGCTTGACGTCGCGCGTGAGGTGATTGGAGAGCGGCACGATGCCGATCAGCGCAAAGGCAATCAATCCGAGTCCGATGCCGAAGTTGCGGGCGGCGGCGCGGCGGAGCTCGAACAGGTTGTCGCCGACCGGTCGCGCCACGCCGATGCGCAATCCGCTCTGCGGATCGGTCGACGCGGAGACGATCCACCCTTCGATGCCTTTGAGGCTCTGGCCGGCGCGCACGCGTTGCGGCACCTGCAGGCGTTCGAGCTGGCCGCGCTCGTCATCGCTGCGCGTGTAGAGCGTCCCCTCGCGATCGATCGCAAACGGGATCTCGCTCCGATCCTCGGTCACACTGCCGAGGACGCGCCGGATGACCTGATCGGGACTGATGCGTGCGGTGAGCTGCCCGACCACTTCGCCCTGTTGCCGGACCGGCGCCTCGAAACTGCGCCCGAGGAGCAACGCCGTCTTCTTCGCGGTGGCGGCGGCCCTCTGGATGTCCTTCTCCGTCGCGCCGCGCACGACCACTCTCGTTTTTTTCGCGGGCTTCGTCGTGGTCGCAACCTTGGGAGTGGCGGCCGTTGGTGCGACAGCCGCGGCGGGGGCCGGCGCGGGAACCACGATCCCGGCGTCGCGCAACGCACGTTCGGCGCGCTGCCGTTCGCGCCGCGCCATCTCCGCCTGGCGCATCTGCTGCGCGAACTGGTCGCGATCGGCCTCGACGACGGCGCGCAGCTCTTCCTGCGCGTTCTGCAGTTCCTCGCGGATGTCCTGCCGTTCATCGGCGGCCAGCTCCTGACTTCCGAGCTGCGCGCCGAGGCGTCCGATCTCTGCGACCAGCTCCCGCTGCTCTTCGGACATCACGAAGCGCGGCATTTCCGGGATGGGCGGCAAGTCGATCACCACGTGAACCGGCGGCGCAGGCGGCGCGAGCGGCGCGACTGCAGCGGCCGGTGGTTCGGCGTCCGTTTCCGTGACGATTTCCTCCTCCTCGACTTCGGCCTGCGGATCCGGATCGGCGACGCGCATCGGCTCGAAATCGAGCGCGTCGACGAACGACGCCGCGTCACCCATCACGGTGACGATGTTGCCGACGTCGCCGCTGGCCTGATCGGCCGGCAACGGCAGCGCGGAAACGAAGCGCAGGCGCTGGTCGAGGTCGGTACGGATGGTGGCCAGGCGCCGGTCCATCTGCGCGGTCAACCGGCCCGCCTCGCTGCGATACGCCGCCTCGAGCGCGCGGCGCGAGGAGTGATACGAGTACGTCACGATCGCGGCCAGCGGCACGACGGCGAGGACGAACGCGGCCAGGATCAGTTGGGTGCGGATGCGCATCGGTCGATTGGTAGAACGTTTCGCGACGGGAAAAGTTTGGGTGCCCGGGACCTCAGGTTCCTCGGAGTTCCTCGGAGTTCCTCGGGGGGAGGGCCCACCACTCCGAGGAACTCCGAGGGAACTCCCGAGGAACTCCGAGGAACCGCCTATTGCACCTGCACGCTCACGTCCTCCGTCATCACATCCATCGTCATCACGAACGGCACGACCGCGCCGGTGCCTTCGACCACTTCGAGCTCGAGCACCAGGCCACTGAGATCGCCAAACGCCTCGCGCAGGTTGCCGGCGAAGGAGCGTACGAGCTCGGGGAGGAAGAGCTGCTCGCGTGGTGCGAGCGTGAACGTGCGCTCGGTGACGGTCGAGACGAGCGCGTTGGTCTCGCTGATGATGATGCGCGCGCGAACCTTCGTGGTGGCGCCGCCGGTCTCGACGAAACCGTAGCCGGTGCGCAGCGTGGCCGTGTCGTCGAGTCCGGAAAACGTCTGCGCCTGTCCGAGTCGCAGGCCTGCGCTCGCGGAGACGATCGGGATGGCCGAGCCGCTGTCGGCGTCATGCGTGCGTGCGGTGGCAACGAGCTGTCCGCCGCGATCGGGCTCGATCACTACGTGCGCGACGGTCGTGCCGGCGAGCGCCGCGACGTCGCGTACCGTGATGGTCGCACGCGGCGGAACATTGGTAGCGCGCTCGTAGATGCGGCCGGTGGTGTCGATCACCTGCATCGACGCCCGCACTTCCGCAGTGGTGGGATTGAAGAGCACGAGATCGGTCGCGCGCCGCGGCGTTGCTTCGCTCGACAGGTGGCGCACACCGCGACGCCGCGCGGACCCCCCTCGGCCGTCGGCGAACGGAATGCGCACCGTCTCGGTGCGTGGGTAATCGTGCAACTGGCTCCAGTCGACGACGCTCCACGTGTCGCCGCTGGCATCGTGCAGACGCGCGTACGCGGCAATCGACGCACCGCTGCTGGTGACGACGGCGGTGACGGCATCCGCGGGCACGGCGCCGGTCAGCTCGACGAGACCGTACGCGCCGATGTCTTCGCCGCGCGTCGACAGAAGAGCGCCCGCGGCATTGAGGAATGCGATGTCGACGCGCCCGTTCGTGCCGCCGGCTTCCTGCACGAAGAGATCGCCGCCCGCGGTCAGCCCGGCCAGGTAGATCGTCTCTCCCGGCTCGGCGGAACGATCGCTGCGGAAGACCGGCACGGCACCGCTGTACGTTCCTTCATCCGTGATGGCCGTGACTTTCGCGCCGGCGTGGATGTTCGCGGCATTCGTGGTCCGCACCTGCAGTGTGCCGCTCCCCTGGGCGCCGTACACGGTGCCGAGGATGTTCACCAGGTTGATCGATTGCGCGAATGGGAGCGGCGCGAGCGAGGCGATGCTGGTCTGCGCGCCGCCGGTGAAGTAGAGCCGCAGATCGTCGATCGATTGCGCGCCGGTGGCATTGACGATCGAGAGATCGGAGCGCATCGACGCGGTGTTGGTGAGGCCGGGGATGAAGAACGGCACTTCGCCCGGCAGCAGCGCGGGAATCGCGCCGATGGCCACGGACGGTTGGGTGATGTCGACGATGGTCACCTTGGTGACGTTGATGCCGGGGATGGCATTGGTGCTGATGCTGCGCGCGTCGCTGGTGCCGCTCACGTAGACGAGCGACAGGTTCGCGGTCAGCGCTCCTTGCGCGCCCGCGGGACGCTTCGCGCGCACGATCGTGAAGTTCACCGAGCCGACCGCGCCGGGCTCGATCGTGATCGGTTCCGCGCTCACCTCGACCCATGGCTGATCGGAGAGCACGATGCCGGTCAGCCGCGCGGTGCCGGTATTGCGGAACTGCGCGACACCGACTTCATCGGACCCTGCCGCGCCGGCGAGCTCGATGCGCGTGGCCAGCGGCGTGGCCACGACACTTCCCGCCGGACGCGTGCTCGAGAGCAGCACCACTTCGGCGAGAAGATCGTCCGGTGCGCCCGCGCCGGTGATGTCGACATAGCCGTAGTACGTGCCCGCGCTCTGCGGCAGCGAGTGCAGCGTGACCACCTGGCTCGCGCCGGCGGCGAGCGTGAACTGTTGCGGCGACACGGTGAAGAAGTTCTCGATGCGCTCCAGCGTGATGGCGGTGCTGACATCGCCGAAGTTCGTCAGCGTGAAACTGTCTTCCTGCACTTCCACGCTGTCGATCTGGACCATGCCGTTCGGCGTGTCGGTGATCACCACTTCCGCCGGCGCGAGCACGCGCTGCTTCGTCGTGCCCTGCAACGGCGCGGTACGCTCGCTGGTGATGAGATTCTCCTGATCCGAGACCGGATGCGAAACGGTGGCGACGGTGAAGTAGTACGTCGTGGACGGCTGCAGATTGCGGATCGTGAACGTGTCCACCGACTTCGAGCTCGACGTTGCCAACACCACGGCCGGCCCGTTCGGCACCGTCGACGCGGAGACCTGATAGCCGCCGCCGTAATACGAGTAGCGGATCGGATCCCAGCTCAGCGTCGCGGAGCGGTCGGTGGTCGAGACCACTTTCACGTTCAGCGGCTTCACGGTCTGCGTCGCCTCGAAGTCGCCGTCGTAGTGCTTGAGATTCACGAACGCGCGCGTGGCGGCGTCATTCGCATAGAGACCGTTCCAGCCGAAGTCGGAGCGATGGTCTTCCAGACCGGTCATGCCGATGATCTCCGGCGGAATCGGTCCGAGCAATGCGTTGAACGACAAACTCAGAAACTGCAGCTGCGTGAGCTGCCCGAGCTCCTTCGGAATCGTTCCGCTGAGGTGATTGCCCGCGAGCTGGATCGAGCTCGCGTTCTTCAGGTTGGCGATCTCTTTCGGGATCGCCCCGTCGAAGTCGTTGCCGCTGAGATCGAAGTGCGTGACGGAGGTCAGGCCGCCGATCTCCGCCGGAATCGGTCCGGAGAGATCGTTCGAGCCGAGCGTGACGAAGTCGAGCTGCGAGAGCAGGCCGATGCTCGGCGGCAATGATCCGCTGAAATGGTTGTACTGCGCGGTGAGATAGCGCAGCTGGGTCAGGTGCGTGAAATCGGGAAGGCGTCCGGTGAAGTCGTTTTCGCCGAGATCGAGATAGGCCAGATGGGTGAGCGTTGAGAGTCCCGGCGGCAGCGGTCCGCTGAACTGGTTTTCGCCGAGGAAGAGATCGGTGAGCGCGGTCCATTCGCCGATCCAGCCCGGCACCGCGCCGGTCATCTGATTGCCATTGACGTTGAACTGTTCGAGTTTGGTGAGGTTGCGCAGTTCGTCGGGAATGCTCCCCTGCAGCCGGTTCTGGCCGAGGTAGAGAATGCGCAGGTTCGCGAGCTGGCCGAGCTCGCGCGGGATCGGGCCCTCGATGCCATTGCCGTACATCGACAGCACTTCGAGCTTCGGCAGCGTCCCGAGCTGCGGCGGAATCGTGCCGGTGAGCTGGTTGTCGGCGACGTCGAGCCAGGTCAGATTCGAGAGGCGCGCAAGCTCCTGCGGGATCGATCCGGTCAAGTCGTTCGAGAGCTGTTCCAGCGATCGCAGCGGGGCGATGTCGCCGAGCTCCGGCGGGATCGCACCGGTGACGTGATTGTCGTAAAGAACGAGGACCTGCAGGTTCTGAAGGTTGGCGATCTCCGGCGAGATCGGGCCGCCGAACTCATTGCCGGAGAGCAGCAGTTCCTCGAGTGTGGTGAGGAGGAAGAGCTCCGACGGGAGCGAGCCGGAGAACTGGTTCTCCCGCAAGTCGAGGATGTGGATCGACGAAAGGCCGCCGATCGCGGACGGGATCGGGCCGGAGAGCTGGTTCACTTCCATGCGCAGCTCTTCGAGCGCGTGCAGGTCGCCGAACGTCGCGGGGATCGTGCCGGTGAGTTGGTTGTAGCTGAGGCGCAGCGTGACCAGCGATGCGAGCCCGCCGAGCTGCGGCGGGATCGCGCCGCTCAACGCGTTGTCGCCGAGGGTGAGGCGTTCGAGTTTGGTGAGCGTCGCGAGCGACGCCGGGATTTCTCCCTGCAGATCGTTCTCGGCGAGCTCGAGCACCTTCAGGTTCGTGAGCTTGGAGAGCGCGCTCGCGATCGTGCCGCTGAACTGGTTCTGGCCGAGGTACAGCTCCTCGAGCGCGGTGAGATCGCCGAGATGCGCCGGCAGC
>CAMPKJ010000141.1 GCA_946887105.1 uncultured Acidobacteriota bacterium
CCGAGGAACCCGAGGCACTCCGAGGCACTCCGAGGAACTCGTCAGCCGGTTGGCACCTCACTGGCAATCGGACCCGGCCAGTGATGTCTCATCGGATAGAGTACGGCCATGGGAAGGCGGCAGGTCCACATCATCAGGGTGCGGCCGCCGGTCACGTTCGCGCTGCTGGCGCTGGCCACCGCGGCGATGATCGCGCTGATCTACTTCCTCTCCGGAAAGGCGTATGCGGCGGAGACGCATCCGATGCGCGAACTGCTGGCGCGGCTGTTCGGCTCGGGCCGCGCGCCGGTATCGCGCGACGCGCTGCTGGCGTTCCTGATGCCGGTCATCGCCAACGTCATGCTCTTCGTGCCGTGGGGCTTTCTGGCCTTTCTCTCCCTCGACGGCAGGGTGGAATCGCGCCGTGCCGCGTATGTGCTGACGGTCATCGGCGCGGTGGTCTTCTCCGCGTCCATGATCCTGTGGCAACAGACGCTGCCGACGCGCGTGACGTCGCTGCCGGACATGTTCGCGAACGGCATGGGCGCTCTGGCCGGTGCCGCGCTCGGACACGCGCGCAAGGGCGTGCACGTGCACTTCGAGATCTGAGCACGCCGGGGAGGCCGCGGTGATTCTCGTCGTGGAGGACGATCCGCAGGTCGCGAGACTGATCTCGCTGGTCCTGCAGCGCAGCGGCTTCGAATCGCAGATCGTGGCGGATGGCGACAGCGCGCTCGATCGCGCACGCGCCGCGAAGCCGGCCATGATCTTTGCCGACCTCACCATCAAGGGGATGGGCGGCGAGCAGCTTTGCAGCGCGCTCAAGTCCAATCCGGACACGAAGAACATCCCGTACGTGGTCGTCTCGGGCGACCGCGACATCGCCGAAAAGGCGCGCGTCTGCGGCGCCGACGACTACATGGGCAAACCTTTTGAATTCGAGGATCTGATTCGTCTCGTCAAAAAATATGCAAGAGCTCAAAGCTGAGAAGCCGATCGAATCGCCAGCGGACAGCGATCCCGTGCTCCGTCTCATGTCGCGACTCGGCGAAGAGGGCTTCGTCACCGAACAGGGTCCGGAGTGGTGGGACGAATACGGCGAGATCATTTACCGCCGCGAGGAAAAGCTGCCCATCACCTCCGGCGAGACGGTGTTCATCTTCACGCGCATCCCCGAGCTCAACGAGCGCATCCTGCGCCAGACCTCCGACTCCGTCGTGCAGACCTATCGGGCGCAGACCGTCAAGCAGAAGGCACTGGCGGTGTTGCAGTCCACGACCGTCTACCACTGCCTGGTCTGCACCAGCGATCAACCGCACAACGAGCCGCTCAGCGAGTACATCACCCGCATCGGCGGCGCGACGTTCATCCCGGTGGTGATCGTCCCCGGCATCAACGAAGTGCTCTATCCGAATCTCGAGGAAAAAGTGGGCGTGCTGCGCCCCCGCGTCGAGTATCTGCAGTACCTCCTCGGCGAACGGCGGGAGACGGTGGACATGCACAAGCCGACCGTGCAGGCGCTGTGGGTTTCGGTGGCGGTCGTGGCGCTGTTGCTGGTGGCGGTGATTTTTTCGTTCTTCACGTAGCCCGCGCCGCCGCGGCTACAATGCCGCCCCTGAATGGCCGACACGTTCCCTCTCCGTCCGCGCGACATCTTCGAGGAATTGCGCAAGTCCGTAGTCGGGCAGGACGACGCCATCCGTGAGATTTCCGTAGCGCTGGTCAAGCACCTGGTCGGACAGCCCGCGCCGAACATCCTGCTGATCGGCAACTCCGGGTCGGGCAAGACCACGCTCATGCGTGCGGTCGAGCACTTCCTCGTCGACACGCCCGACCTGGGCGGCTACGCGAATGTCGTACGCCTCAACGCGAACGTGCTGGCCGAGGAGCGGCAGGGGTATGGCCGGGTCGTCCTGGGACGGCTGTACGAGAACGCGCGCAGGATCCTCGGGCCGGGCGCCACGCCGCACGAGATCATCCAATCCGTCCAGCGCGGCATCGTGTTCATCGACGAAGTGGACAAGGTGCGCGCGAACGTCAGCGGGCAAACCAACGTGCGCGGCATCGTCGCGCAGGAAGCGCTGCTGACGCTGATGGAAAACGAGAACGTCGATTTCGAGGCGGACGGGATGACGTTCGTCGTCAACTCCGCACAGACGCTCTTCGTCGCCGGCGGCGCGTTCGAGGAGCTCTACGAAAGCGTGCTGCGCCGCGCCACCATCGGGCAGGACGTCGTTCCGATGAAGCCGGTCGTGGTCGTGTCGTCCTCGGGCGAGGTGCGCGAGGAGCTGCCGTTCTATCTCGGCGATTACCTGAAATACGACGATCTGTTCCGCTATGGGATGACGCCGCAGTTCGTGTCGCGTTTCGAGTCCATCGTGGTGTTGAACGACCTCGGCGAGACGGACCTGGCGCGCATCTTCGTGGAGCCGGAAGCCTCCATCTTCCGCACCTCCCGCGAGTATTTCCGCCGCTTCGGCATCGATCTGCAGATCACGCGCGGGGCGCTGGTGGCGATCGCGTGGGACGCCGCGCGGCAGAAGCGCCTCGGCGCACGCGCGCTGCGCGAAACCTACCGCCGCATCATCCGCGCGCTGGAGTTCGAGCCGCGCGAGAGCGGCACGCTGACCATCGACGAGGAGATGGTGCGGCGCGCGATCGCGGCGCGCGAGCAGGGGAGCGCGGGAAAGCGATGAAGTCGCAAAGTCGCAAAGTCTCAAAGTCGCAAAGAGGATGGCGACGCGACCTTTGAGACTTTGCGACTTTGAGACTCGACACAACTATGGGCGAACCAAAGAAATCCCTCTTCGACAAGCTGAAACGCGGCTTGTTCATGACCCACACCGAGATCATCGAGAAGGTGAAGGAGTCGCTGATTCCCGACCTGCCGATCGATCAATCCGCGATCGACGGACTGGAGGAAGGTCTCCTCGGCGCGGACGTCGGCGCGGAGCTGACCACCGCCATCGTCGATCGTCTGCAGCGCCGCGTGCGCGAGGAGAAGATCACCAGGATGGATCGCCTCACCGAGGTGATTCGGGAGGAGATCCGGGCCCTCATTCCGCGGCGGCAGGCGCAGACCATCGACCTCTCGCGTGCCAAACCGTTCGTCGTGCTCGTGGTGGGCGTGAACGGCACCGGCAAGACCACCACCATCGCCAAGCTCTCGCAGCGCTGGAAGAACGAAGGTAAGAGCGTGGTCCTCGGCGCGGCGGACACCTTCCGCGCGGCCGCGATCGAGCAGCTCGGCATGTGGGCCGATCGCATCGGCGTTCCGATCGTGAAGCACAAAGCGGGCTCCGATCCCGCGGCGGTCGCGCACGACGCGGTTTCCGCGGCCAGGGCGCGCGGCGCCGACGTGGTCATCATCGACACGGCCGGCCGCCTGCACAACAAATCGCACCTCATGCAGGAGCTGTCGAAGATCCATCGCGTGATCGACAAAGAACTGCCCGGCGCACCGCACGAAACGCTGCTGGTCATCGACGGCACCACCGGCCAGAACGGCGTCAGCCAGGCCGCGGCGTTTCTCGAGGCGGCCAAGGTCACGGGCATGGTGGTCACCAAACTGGACGGCACCGCCAAAGGCGGCGTGATCCTCTCGATCATGCGCCAGTTCGACATCCCGGTGAAATTCATCGGCGTCGGCGAGGCGGCGGACGATCTGATTCCGTTTGATCCGCAGGCCTATGTCGATACACTTTTCGAATGATGCGCATCGCCGCCCTCGTGCTTCTGGCCCTCGTGCTTCTGCTTGCGGCGCCGCTGCACGCGGCAGAATTCGAGCTCGGCATCCGCCATCTGTCGATGCGGCCGATGGGCGACGGCGCGTTCGAGTTCGGCGAGCTCGAGATCGTTTCGAGCCGTGGCTTCGCCGCGACCGCGGAGGTCTTCTGGACGCCGCGCATTTCGACGCAGCTGGCCGGGACGTTCGTGAATCCGGCCGCGATTCTCCGGCCGGCCAACATCATCACGGTCCTGCCGGTCGAGGACGTCGATCTCGGCACATTCGGCATCGACACGTACTCGCTGACCGCGCGCTTTCACTTCGCGCATGATGCACGCTTCTCGCCGTTCGTCGGTGCGGGTCCGGCGCTGGTGATCTTCGGCGATCTCGAAGATCGCTTCGGCGACGAGATCGAGATGACGTTCGATCGCGAGATTGCGGTGCTGGTCGAGGGCGGACTGCGCTATCGCATCTTCACGAATGTTTACCTCGATGCGGCAGTGTCGTACATGCCGCTCGAGGCAACGCCGAATCACGTGCGCAACGACACGCCCGTCGCGTTGCCCGAGATGGTGAAGGTCGATCCGTTCACGATCAGCGCCGGCGCGGCGTGGCGTTTCTGAGCCTTCGAGTAGTTGAAGAACCCCTCATCCGGCTGCGGCACCTTCTCCCCTCTGCGGAGGGGAGAAGGCTACTTCGCTCTCAGGTAGCCTTCTCCCGCCGCAGTGGGAGAAGGTGCCCGAAGGGCGGATGAGGGGTTCTCTCGCGGCTTCTAGCGCCGAACCTGTACGCCCAGCACGATCGTCGAGATGTTGAAGCCTGGGTTGCGCGGCGAGTAGCCGCCGTTCGACAGGTGCTGGAAACGATATCCGGCCAGGAGCGGAAAGCGGGAGCGCGGCATCAGCACCACGCCGGCGCCGAGCTGCGTCACGAAGTTGAACCGCGACGTCGAGGCCGGGATGGCCTTCTCCGCCCACATCGGTCCGGTCGCCGCTTCGCCGAAGAGGTGCAGGCGCGAGGAGTCGGTGTTCAGCCGGTAGCGCACCAGCGCCGACGCGGCGATGGCGCGCACGGTCTCGTTGCCGTCGCCGAACTGGTCGCCGAACCAGCTCCGCGGCTGCCACAGGTTCATCGGCGTGACCACGAACGCCACTTCGGTGCGCGGCGAGAACACCTTTCCGAGCTCGACGTTCAACTCCTGAATGTCGGCCTGCCCGTGCCGCGTCTTGTGACTCTGGCCGCCGCCGGCCGACACGACGATGTGGGAGATCTCGCCGAAGGCGAGAGAGGGGAAGAGAGCGAGGAAGAGAATTCCGATCGTCCGCATGTCACGCGGCCGGCGCGACGAACCTGCGCCCGGCCTCCACCAGATGTTTCAGGTCCTTCGGCGTGGCCGCCTCGGCGTACAGCCGCGCCACCGGCTCGGTTCCCGACAGACGGAACAGCAGCCAGGTCTGCTCGTCGAAGATCAACTTCACGCCGTCGATCGTGTTCACGTCGCGCACGCGCAGGCCATCGAGCTCCGTCGGCGGATCGTCGAGCTTCGACGCCAGCGATTCCTTGAGCTGTGCGGTCACTTTCAGATCGAGACGCCGCGAGTGGAAGTTGCCGAACTCCTCGTGCATCTCTTCGATCAGCGCGCTCAGTTTCTTTCCGCGCCGCGACACCATCTCCGCGACCAGCAGGCAGGCCAGGATGCCGTCCTTCTCCGGGAGATGGCGGTAGATGGACATCCCTGCCGACTCCTCACCGCCGAACGCGATCTTGTCGGCGAGGATCAGCTCGCCGATGTACTTGAATCCGACCGGAGTTTCGTAGAGCGGCACATCGAGTTTACGGGCGATGGCGTCGATCAGATGGGTGGTGGCCACCGTCCGTCCCAGTCCGCCCGGAAGCTTGCGGTCGCGCTTGAGATAGATCGACAGCAGGCCGAGGATCGTATTCGCGGGAACGAAGCGGTTGCGGTCGTCGATGATGCCGAAGCGGTCCGCGTCGCCATCGGTGGCGAGGCCGAGGTCGAAGTGCTCGGTGGTGACGACGTCGCGCAGATCGCCGAGATTCTTCTCGCTGCACTCCGGCGAGAAGCCGCCGAAGTACGGGTCGCGATAGTTGTGGATGATCTTGACCTCGATGCCCGACTCGAGCAGCAGGTAATCGAGGTAGTCGCGCGAGGTGCCGTAGAGCGCGTCGATGGCGATGCGCGGCGCGGCTTCACGGATGACGTCGACGTCGACCTTCTGCCGCAGCTCCTTCAGGTAGCGATCCTTCGGATCGATCTCCTCGATCAGCTCCGTCCGTTCGTACACGTCGAGGCGCTCGTTCTTCTGCTGCACGAGATGGATCTCGCGCTCGATCTGCCTGGTGATCTCCGGCAGTGCGGGCGCGCCGTTCGAGGTGGAGAACTTGAGGCCGTTGTATTCGGGCGGATTGTGGGACGCGGTGAAGTTGATCGCTCCCATGGCCTTGCGGCGGATGGTCTCGAACGATACGGCAGGCGTCGGCACATCGCGGGTGCAGAGAAAGGCCTGAATGCCGTTGAAGGCCAGGATCTTTGCAGCCTCGGAGGCGAACTTCTCCGAGAGGAAGCGCGTGTCGTACGCCACGACGACGCCCGACCCGTTCTGAGCGCTTTTCTTTAGGTAATTGGCGATTCCCTGACTGGCAATCCGGACGTTTTCGAATGTGAAGTCTTCGCCGATGATGCCACGCCACCCGGACGTACCGAACTTGATCATGAACTCGGGAACGGTAGCACAACCCGTTCCGCCTCTCCGCGGCCGGCGTATCATCCTTTCTTCCGGAAAAAGGAGGAGACGTACCCATGGTTGCGAACGCGAAGCGTCCTGGTCTGCCCAACCCGAAATCCGTGGTGATGGAGATCCCGTTTGCCCCCGCGGGCGTGCTGTCGATGGCGGAGGTCTCGCCCGCCGCGCCGAAGTACCGCATCCTGCGCACGACCGAGGTCGACCAGTACGAGACGCCGCCGCCGGCGCTCGAGGTGGCGCAGTCGCTCGCGCCCGAGGGGATGGTCCTCGAAGCGGCGAAGAAGCCGAAGAAGAAGAGTGAGCTCTTCAAAGGGACTTCGCGCAAAGCGTCGAAGCTGTCGATCTCCAATGCGAAGACGGAGAAGTTCGCCGACCTTGCCGATCTGATCGCCACGCTTCCCGCCGACAAGGTGATGCGCACGAAAGGAATCACCAGGGACGCGACGTCGAAGCGCGTGGCGGAAGAGGACCGCAACGTGCGCGTCGACTGCTACATCTACGCGGCCAGCCGCGAGGACGACAACGACTTTCACCTCATTCTCGGCCGCGATCCGGATGCGGGAGGGAAAGAGGTCTACCTGACCATGGAGCTCTCCGGACTGCCGCCCGCGAGCACGAAGTCACGCGCCGCGCTGAAAAAAGCGCGCGATGCGTTCAACGCCTTCTTCGCCAAACACTTCGCCGGAAACCTTCCGGGGACGTCGTACGACTTCTACGATCCGCCGATTCACGTCGACGTCCAGGGCTCGCTGTTCTGGGATGCCTCGCACGGCGGCGCGAAGGATTCGAAGCCGGGCCCGCAGAGCCTGCGCGCGAAGATCCCGAACGTCTGGGAAGTGCATCCGATCTCGAAGATCAAGCTGATCGCTCCATGACGGCGACGAAGAAGAAAAAGACCCGCAAGGGCCTTCCCAAACCGGCCTCGGTCGTGGAGGAGAAGGTGTTCCCATCCGGGTACCGGATCCTGCGCACGACCGAGGTCGATGAGTACGAGGAGAAGAAAAAGAAGCCGGCGAAGAAGAAGTGAGTATGCCGGCGCGGACCGGTGGGCGAGCTCGATCTGTTCCGCGGCGAAGGCGCGCAGCACGTCCAGATAGACCGCCTGCTGCAGGTCGAGGAACGGCGTCCCGCCGTCGATCGGGACGAAATACACCAACTCGAAACCGATTCCCGCGTCCGTGACGGTCGTGAGATGCGCGTGATCGAAGCGCGCGTCCTGCTGCTTTGCGACCGCGGCCTCGAGGATCGTGGGGATGCGCGCCAGCGCGTCCGGTGCGGCGCCATGCGCCACGGTCAGCTTCGCCAGCAGGCGGCGCTCGGACATGCGCTTGAAGTTGCGGATGCGGCTCTTGAGCAGATCGCCGTTCGAGAACACCAGTTGCTCGCCGTTGACGGAACGGACGCGCGTGGTCTTGAGACCGATGTGCTCGACCGTGCCGCTGTGATCGTCGACCGCGATCGGATCGCCGAGGACGAACGGCTTGTCGATCACGATCGACAGCGATGCGAAGAGATCGCCGAGGATGTTCTGCAGCGCCAGCGCCACGGCCACGCCGCCGATGCCGAGGCTGGCGATGAGCGGCGTCACCTCCACGTCGAGGTTCGCCAGTGCCACCGTGAGTGCGATCAGCCACACCGTGACCATCGCGGCGCCGCGGAAGAGGTTCACCGTCATCGCCGCGGACGGGTCCGTCTCGATGCGCGTGCGCCGGTAGCGCGCCAGCCAGAAGTCGATCACGCCGGTGGCCCAGAGCGCCGCCTGCGCGATGAAGGAGAGCGTTGCGGCGATGTTCAGGACGCGCCGGAAATCGGCCGGCATATCGAGCGCGCGTGCGCCGAGGAAAATCGCCGGAAGGAGCAGCAACACCAGCTTCGTGCGACGGCTGACGTCGAGCAGGAAGTCGTCGACACCGGTGGCGGTGCGGTGCGCATCGCGCAAGCGGCGCGTGGCGATCGCCTGCACGAGGGCGATCAGAAAGAGGACGCCCGCGGCGATCGACGCGGCCAGGAGAACTTCCGGCATGGCGAGATGCTAGCGCAGGCGGGGCACCGCCTTGTCCGCTGGCCTGTTTTCCGCAATGATGCCCGACCAAGCTATGTCCCGGCCGGTCGTGCTGATTGCGGATGATGACGAAGAAGTGGCGTTACTCCTTCGCACGTATCTGAAGCCGCTGGACTGCGAGATTCTGACGGCGCGCGACGGAGAAGAAGCGTTGGCCGTGGCGCAGGCGCGGTTGCCCGACGCCGTGCTCCTCGACGTGATGATGCCGAAGCGCAGCGGCTGGGAAGTCTGCCAGGCGCTGAAAGCGGTGCAGCGCACCTCGCGCATCGGCGTGATCCTGGTGACCGGCCGCGGCGACGTGAAGGACCGCCTCACCGGACTGCAGGTCGGCGCCGACGATTACCTGGTCAAGCCGTTCAACCGCGATGAAGTGGTCAAGCGCGTGCGCGCGGTGCTCGAACGGTCGGCCGAGGAGCTCAACGATGCCGCGCAGGCCGGACGGACCGCCGTCGAGGCGATGCTGGTCGATCGCGCCACCTCGCTGCCCAGCCTCCCGATCGTCCTCGATCGCGTGAAGGAGATGCTGATCGAGCAGAGCGAGATCGGCATCGTCTTCATCGACATCGAGCAGTTCGAAGCGATCGAAGCCGAATACGGCTGGGCGTTCTTCGACGAGCTGCTGTACCACGTGGGACAGATCATCGCGTCCGAGGCGAAGGAGAAGTTCACCAATGCCATCGTGACCGGCCACCGCGTCGGCGGCTCGAGCTTCTACGTCTTTTACGAAACGCGCGGCAAGGACCTCAGCGAGGAAAACGCGCTGGAGCGCGTCGCGCACGGGCTGCGGCACAAACTCATCGACGCCACGCGCACGCGCTTCACGAACCTGCACGCCGAGCAGATCGGCTTCTTCATCGGCACCGCGCGCATCGACTATCGCCCGCAGATCCGCCTGGAACGGCAGATCTATTCCGGCATGCAGACCGCCGCGGACGCGGTGCGCAACGCCGAACAGCAGCGCAAGAAACAGCTCACACGCGAGCTGCGCGACATCATTCGCAGGAAACGCCTGACCACGCTCTTCCAGCCGATCGTCTGGGCGAAGGACTCGACCGTCTTCGGCTACGAGATCCTCACCCGCGGACCGTCAGGTTCGTCGTTCCGCAACTCGGACATGCTGTTCTCGTTCGCGCGCGAGGCCAAGCTGGCCTGGGCGCTGGAGGCGATCGCGCTCGAGGCCGCGCTGCAGCGGCTGAAGAAGACCCACCTGCGCGATCGCAAGTTTCTGCTGAATCTCGAGGCGGAGATGTTCGGCGAGTCGGAGTTCCGCATCCACGACATGGTGTCGTACTTCGCCGAGCATCCCGGGCACTTCGTCTTCGAGCTCACCGAGCGCGCGGCCATCGAGGACTATGGACAGTTCCGCGAGCTGCTCAGCGAGTTCCGCTCGAAAGGGATCGAGGTGGCCATCGACGATGCGGGCTCCGGTTACGCGTCGCTGGAGGCCATCGCCGCGATCGCGCCCGACTATCTGAAGATCACCAAGAGTCTCGTGTCCACGCTGGCCGACGAGCCGATCAAGCAGGACCTGGTGAAGATGCTCGTCGACCTGGCCGGCAAGATCAACGCGAAGACGCTCGCCGAAGGGATCGAGACGGTGGAGGAGTACGAGACCTGCCGCGACCTCGGCATCGACCTGATCCAGGGCTACTACTTCGCGCACCCGCAGGAAGAGCTCAGCCGCGGTGACGCGGAAGTGGCGGAGTCGCTCGCGGCGCACGCGGCGCTCGCGCGGTAATGATTCGCGCGTCCGCGGTCGCCTTCCTCTCCTCGTTCTGTCTGCTGGTGATCGAGATCGTGGCTGGACGCGTGCTCGCGCCGTACGTCGGCGTTTCGCTGTACACCTGGACGAGCATCATCGGCGTGGTGCTGGCCGGGATCAGCGGCGGCGCCTACGCGGGCGGATGGCTGGCCGATCGCCGTCCGCGCGATTCGACGCTCGGATGGTTGCTGCTCGCCTCCGGTGCGACGTCGCTCCTGATCGTGCCCGCGGCCGCGCTCTTCGCGGACGACTCCGGCATTCTGACCAGCCTCGGCATCGCACCGACGCTCCTGCAACGCGTCGTCACGCTCTCGGTTCTGCTCTTCTTTCTGCCTTCGTTCGCGCTCGGCATGATCTCGCCCGTGACCGTGAAGCTGGCGGTGCGCGACCTGGAAAGCACCGGCCGCGTGGTGGGGAAGATCTACGCCTTCTCGACGCTCGGCTCGATCGCCGGGACGTTCACCACCGGCTTCTATCTCATCGCCACATTCGGAACGCGCGCGACGCTGATCGGCGTCGGGATCGTGTTGATTGCGTGCGCGCTGTTCTTCGGCGGGCGTTTCGGCCGCGCCGCGGCGATCCTCGTGCTAGCGATCGGGGCCGCGTCCGCCGGATTCTGGCCGGGCGCGATGCCGCCTCCCGAACAGGACTTGCTGCTCGAGCCGTCCGGCACGGGCATCATTCATTCGGAGGAGAGCCAGTACTACACGATCCGCGTGGAGCGGACCATTCGCGAGGACACCGGCGGGGTCGTGCACGCGTTGCAGCTCGATCACCTGGTGCACTCGTACTCCGATCCCGACGATCCGCAGTATCTCGAATACGGATACCTGCGCATTTTCAACGACGCCGCGAACTCGGCGCTGCGGGAGCGCGACCGGCCGCGCTTCCTGTTCATCGGCGGGGGCGGCTACACGCTGCCGCGATTGCTGTCGCGCACCGGTGCCGCGATCGACGTCGTGGAGATCGATCCGGCGGTCACGCGCGTGGCGCATCGATTCTTCGAGTTGCCGCGGCAGTCGTCGATCCGCACGATCAACGAGGACGCGCGCTGGTTCGCGACCAGAGCGTCCGGCCGGACGTACGACGTGATCTTCATCGACGCATTCAACGACCTGTCGGTGCCGTATCACCTCACCACGCGCGAATACACGTTGATGCTGGAGCGGATGCTGCGGCCCGGCGGCGCGCTGGTCGTGAATCTCGTCGACGATTTCGAGCGCGGGCGTTTCCTGCGCTCGTACATCCGCACGCTGCAGTCGGTGTTCGGCGACCGGAATGTGGAGCTGGTGATGGAAGAGGAGGAAGACGTGCAGAGCAGCCGGTCGACGTTCGTGGTCGTGGCCTCTGCGTCGCGCTTTTCCTTCACCGAGGCGCACGTTCTGCCGCAGGACGCCTTGCGCCGCTACGTTGCGCGTTCGGGTACGATCGTGCTCACCGACGATCACGCACCCGTCGACAACATGCTCGCGCCGCTCTTCACGGAACGGTTCGTCGATGAAGTGAGCGAATAGATGCCTTCCTCCGTCGCCATCGACGCCGTGTCCGTCGGCTCCATCCTGCGCGACGTCACGCTGCACATCGCGCCGCGCGAGTCGTTGGCGCTGATCGGACGCAGCGGCGCGGGAAAGACCACGCTGCTGCGCCTGCTCAACGGATTGGCGACGCCGACGTCGGGAAGCGTGGCGATCGATGGACTGAGGATGGCTGGCGATCTGGCCGCGCGCCGCCGCCGCATCGGCACCATGCTTCAGGCGCCGGCGCTCTTTCCGCACCGCACCATCTACGACAACGTGGCCACGGTCCCGCGCCTCCTCGGATGGGACGAAGCGCGCATCCGCACCGCCGCGCGCGAACTATTGGCGCAGCTGGAGCTGCCGTTCGAGCGCTTCGCGCATCGATTTCCGCGATCGCTGTCCGGCGGCGAGCAGCAACGCGTCGGCATCGCCCGAGCGATGATCGCCGAGCCGCCGCTGCTCCTCTGCGACGAGCCGTTCAGCGCCGTCGATCCGCTGGTGCGCCGCGACCTGCAGGAGTCGTTCGTGACGCTGCGCGACCGCGGCGCGGTGACGATGGTCTTCGTCACCCACGATCTCGCCGAGGCGCTGCGCGTCGGCGAGCGGATCGTGCTGATCGATGACGGCGCGATCGTGTGCGACGAGCCGCGCGCGCGCTTCATCGCCTCCGAGCATCCGCTGGTGCGGAGGTTTCTCGACGCGTCGCGCATTGCTGTGTAGAGCCGCCGCGCTGTGTACACTTCACTTCGATGTCCCAGGAAATGTCCCAGGAAATCCTGCGCGCGACTCTCCAGCACGTGATGATCGTCGCGGTTGCGGTCGCGATCGCGGCGGCGGCGGGGATTCCGATCGCCATCG
>CAMPKJ010000142.1 GCA_946887105.1 uncultured Acidobacteriota bacterium
ACCGCCATCCAATGATCGACTTCAGAGGCAAATGGCGCGATGGCTGGTTCGTGGTGCCATATCACGTGCTGTTCGGGGACATCGACGCGTATGGGCACGTGAACAACGCCGTCTACTTCACCTACTACGAGTGGGGGCGCACGCAGCTGTGGTTCGAGTTGACGCAGTGGGGCGGCGCACTCGACATCGGCTTCATCGTCGCGCACGCATCGTGCGACTTCAAGAAGCAGCTGGTGATGGAGCCGATCGAGATCTGCACGCGCGTCGGCGAGATGCGCAGCAGCTCGATGGAGTTCCTCAGCGAGATCCGCAAGGGCGATGGCGAAGTCGCGGCCACGGGACGCGTGGTGGTGGTGCTGTACGACTGGGAACGGCAGGCCAGGAAGGCGATCGGCGAGGATCTGCGGACGCGGGTCGCGGCGCTGCAGGCGTGAGCGAGTCGTCTGTTAACATTCGAGCTCTCACGTGATTACCGGCTTCAATACCGACATCAAGCACAACGAGAAGGTCTACCACGTCCAGACCGAGGACAAGGGTGTGGCCAACCCGTACATCGAGACGCTCGTGTATGTCGGCGGCGAGATCCTGGCGTCGAAGAAGACGTCGTACGCGGAGCAGTTGAAGACCGGCGTCGACGACAAATGGATCGGCGGTCTGATGGAGCAGCAGCATCGCACCATGATCGCGGCCATCAAGCGCGGACGCTTCGATCAGCCGGCCGATGCGACGCGAACGGGCCCGCGCGAGGCGCTGCCGACGCTCGCGCAACCGGCGGACACAGGCGGCGTGGTGTTCGACGAAAACGGGCCGTCCGCGACGCTCAGCGAAGAGAAGACGCTCGACCAGGTGATCATCGATTACCTGGCTTCCGAGGCGGAGAGCGAACACCTCGAGCTGGCGCTGCTGAACCAGATCGACTTCTTCGCCGGCTCGCCGATCGAGATGCGCGTGGCAGCCAGAAAGAGCCTCTCGCAGGCGCCGATCCCGGCGGCAGCGATCGAGGTGAAAGTGATCTCGACCGTCGAGCCGCCGCGCGTGATCTTCCGCGGTAAGACGGCCGCGGATGGGACGACGATCATCCGCTGCAACATCCCGGCGTTCCGCGACGGAACGGCCGCGGTGATCATCTCCGCGCAAAGCCCCATCGGCAGCGACGAGGTCAAGCAACTCGTCAAACGTAAGAAGTAGCTAGAAGGGACGACGAGAGGCCTCCGGCGGCCGGGCCACGGGCCCGGACCCGCTGGTTGGCCCAGCCTCCACGACACGGTGTGGTTCATGGGAGAGCAGTGTCGTGGAGGCTAGGCCAACCAACGGGGTCTGGGGCCGATGGCCCCAGCCGCCGGAGGCCTTACGTCGTCCCCTTTGGCAGCCTTCTTTCATAGGACGACCGCCGTGTTCCGTTCGAAGTTTGTTCGCGCCGTCGCCATCCTCGCCGGGATGGCCGCGGTCATGTACCTCCTGGTCAGCCTCTTTCTCCCCTCCTCGCGCCAGCTGATCTTCGGTGTCGACAAAAACAGCGGCAAGGTGCGCATGGTCCAGAACCGCGTCACCTACCTTCCGCCGCACCAGTTCTACCGCCTGCGGTTCGAGAAGCGGCAGGGATCGGCGCAGCGCGACGGCTTCGTGCGCATCCTCTCGAAAGAGCGCGTGCCGGTCACCATCAGCTACCGCCTCCGGTTCAGCATCCCCGAAGAGCGCATCCCTGACGCGCGGCGCCTCGTGCGCGAAGGATGGAGCGCGTGGATCCGCGCGCGCGTCGCCGAAGCGGTCTCGGCGATGACCGAGCAGGTTGCGATCGAGGAACTGCTCTCGCCGACCTCGGCCTTCGCGGCGCGGCGGAATGACCTGCGGCAGAACGTCGCGCGCCATCTGGCCCGCAGCGGTCTGCGCGTGACCGCGTTCGAGATCGCGCGCATCGAGCCCGACCGCAAGGCGCTGCTCGCGTACAAACGCCAGGAGCTCCGCCGCGAAGCGCGCGGCGTGGCCGGACGCGTGGCCATCTTCGCCATCGATGGCGCGGACTGGGAACTGATCTCCGAGCTCTCCGCCGACGGCCGCATCCCGAACCTCCGAGCGCTGACCCTCGGCGGCACGAGCGCCACGCTGCAAACCATCCAGCCGACCGTCTCGCCGCTGGTCTGGACCAGCGTCGCCACAGGCCTGCCTCCCGATCGGCATGGCGTGGTCGACTTCATCGACGCGCGCACCAAGCGTCCCGTCGACTCGCGGACGCGGCGCACGCCGGCGGTGTGGGACATCGCGGAGGCGTTCGGCCGCCATGCCGTGATCGTGAACTGGTGGACGGGATGGCCGGCGCGCCCGGAGAGCGCCACGATCTTCGACGCGCCCGTGACCTTGCAACGCGGTGCGGTCCATCCGGCGCAGTACGGCCAGCGCGTGGCGCAGCTCGAGGTGCCGGCGGCGACGGTCGGCTCGCCGCAGGTGCGCCGCTTCCTCAACATCAGCGACGCCGAGTTCAACACTGCGGTCACGAGCGGCGGTCCGATGGATCCGATCCACGTCTTCCGCGACGTGCTCGCGAAGACCTGGAGCGATCACCGCGTCGCGCTCAGTCTCTATCAACAGCAGGAGCCGTTGCTGCTGATGGTGAACTATGAGGGCACCGACGCGGTCAATCATCTCTTCGCGCCGTATCACCCTCCGTATCGCGAGGGGATCAGCCAGTCCAGCTTCCGCAAGTTCTGGCCGGCGGTGGCGAACTACTACTCCGAAGTCGACCGGCTGATCGGCGAATGGATGAAGGTGCTCAGCGACGACACGACCGTGATCATCGTGTCGGCGCATGGATTCCGCTGGGGAAAAAACCGGCCGCGCGTGCAGCCGGTGGGCCGCGCCGCGCTTTCCGATCACCGCAATCCGGGCCTGTTCATCGCGTACGGCAACCACGTCGCACCGTCGCGCGGCAGCCGTACGATCTCGCTCTACGACATCGTCCCGACCGTGCTGGCGGTGATGGGATTGCCGCCGTCGACGGAGATGCCGGGACGGCACGCGGGCTGGGTGTTCCGCGACATCGAACCGGTGTCCTCGGTGCGCGTGATCAGCTACGACGAATTCTTCCCGCTGAACACGCTCGCCAGCGGGCTTGCGGTCAATCAACAGCAGTACACGCAGAAGCTGCAGTCGATCGGCCACCTCGTCGATCCATCGCGCATGCAGCCGGTGTTCGAGAACGAGCAGCCGCAGGTGGCGAATGCCACGCCGCTCGCGCCCGCGCAATGGGGCGCGTACGCGTACTACAACAATCTCGGCATCGAGTTGCGCAAGCAGGACAAACTCGAGGAGGCGGTGAACGCGTTCCAGGCGGCCATCAATCGCAATCCCTCGCGTCCCGTGCCGTATCTGAACCTGGCCATGACCCTGTTCGACCGGCAGCAGTACACCGCCGCGGACGACGTGTTCATCATGGCCGTTCAGCGCGGACTGCCGAACGCGGAGCAGTGGTTCGTCGACTACGCCGCGCTCTATCGCTCGCGCAACATGACCTCGCGCGCGATCACGCTCCTGTACAAGGCGAAGCAGATCTTCCCGCAGTCGTACCTGATCGCGGCGAACCTCGGATCGGCGCTGGCGCAGTCGGAGCGCTACACGGAGGGGATCGCGGAACTGGAGCGTGCGCTCACGCTGCAGCCGTCGTCGACGCTGGTGCTGAACAACATCGGCAACTACCTGGCGCGAAAGAACGACTACGCCCGGGCGCTCGATTTCTGGAACCGCTCGCTGAGCATCGATCCGCGCCAGCCGGAGATCCGGCAGGCAGCGGACGCCGCGCAGACGCATCTGTAGCCGGGTTCCTCGGTTCCTCGGAGTTCCTCGGGTTCCTCGGAGTGGTCCGGCCCCCTCTCTCCCGAGGAACTCCGAGGAACTCAGTGACGCTTGACACACTCGACTGAGACCACTACGCTAAATCCGCTACTGAGACTCAGTCTCAAATAGCGCCCGCAGATGGCTCACGTCGACCGCGAGATCTCACGCTTCCAGGAGTTCCTGCAACAGCAGGGTCAGAAGCTCACCTCCGAGCGCACCGCGCTCGTGCGGGAGATCTTCGCCATCCACTATCACTTCGAGGCCGACGAGCTTCTCTTCAAGATGAAGGAGAAGAACGTCAAGATCTCACGCGCCACGGTCTACCGCACGCTGGAGCTGCTGGTGAAGTCGGGCATGGTCCGCCGCGTCCACCTCGGCGAAGACCACTACCACTACGAGCACGTCAGCGGGAACTCGCACCACGACCATCTGATCTGCACCGTCTGCGGCGGCGTGATCGAGTTCCACGACGAGGCGCTCGAGCAGCGCCAGCGCGATATCTGCGAAAAGAAGAAGTTCACTCCCACGTTCCACAACCTTCAGATCCTCGGCGTCTGCGATCCGTGCAGGCGCAAAGGACAGACCCCGGAGTCGCCGGATCGCGTGCGCATGATCCAGGCGACCAAGCTGAGGAAATAGCCGATGCTCCAGGCCCTGATCATCGTGTTTCGCGAAGGATTCGAGTCGTTTCTCACCGTGGCCATCATCTTCGCGTACCTCCGGAAGACCGGCCGCGACTGGCTCCGTCCCGCCGTCTGGTGGGGAATCGGCGTCGCGGTGATCGTCAGCGCGATCCTCGGCTACTGGCTCAAGAACGTGAGCAATCAGCCGTTGTGGGAAGGAATCCTGGCGCTGGTGGCCGCTGTGCTCGTGGCCACGTTCGTCATTCACATCTGGCGCGTCGCGCCGACGATGAAGCGCGAGATGGAAGCGAAGCTCGAGGCGCGCGCGTCCATCGAATCGGCGCCGTGGGCGTGGGTGGGCATCTTCTTCTTCACGGTGCTGATGATCGCGCGCGAAGGGATGGAGACGGTGCTGCTCCTGATCCAGGTACGCCAGGGCAACTTCTGGCTCGGCTGCGCGATGGGTCTCGCACTGGCCGCCGCGATGGCCTGGGTCTGGGGTCATTACGGCCATCGCGTGAACCTGAAACGCTTCTTCCAGGTCACCGGCCTGTTCCTGCTGCTGTTCACCGTACAGATCCTCTTCTACGCGATCCATGAATTTTCGGAAGCGGAGCTGCTTCCGAACAGCGAGGCCATCCACATGGCCACCGAGCCGTACTCCGCCGACGGCCGTTACGGCCTGTGGATCATGTTCGGGATGGTGGCGATCTGCGCGCTCTGGCTGGCCGGAGTGACGGCGCTCGATCGCATCCGTGCGAACGGCCGAGGTCCGATCGAAGCATGACCAACGCGGCGTTCATCGTCGCGCTTGCACTGGCTCCCCTCATTCACGCGCGGTACGCGATGGGGACCGTGTGCGAAGTCGCGGCGCACGATCCGGCAGCGATCGAGGCCGCATTCGCGGAAGCGGCGCGCATCGAATCGATGCTGAGCACGTGGAGCGACGACAGCGAGCTCGCGCGGGTGAATCGCGGCGAGGCAACGCCGTCGCGCGAGCTGCAGGCGCTGCTCGAGCAGACGCTCGACTGGTCGCGAAAAACGCAGCGCGCCTTCGACCCGCGCGTGAAAGCGCTGGTCGAGGTCTGGAGAACGCGTCAGGACGGGACACTGCCGTCGTCCGATTCGATCGCGAACGCGTTGCAGCAGCCGCAGATCGAAGAAGGCGCGTTCGGCAAGGGCTACGCGATCGATCGCATGCTCGCGTCGCAGCCCGCGGTCACGATGATCAACTTCGGCGGACAGATCGCCGTGCGCGGTCCGCTCGAAGTGAGCGTTGCCGATCCTGCCGATCGCGCGAAGCCCGTCCTGGCCTTCGAGCTGCGCGATGCGTCGATCTCCACGAGCTCCGGCTCGGAGAAGACGTTCGCCGTCGATGGGCGGCGCTTCTCCCACATCCTCGACCCGCGCACCGGCGAGGCGCTGCCGCCGCGCGGTTCGGTTTCGGTGATCGCGCCCGAGGCGCTCACCGCCGACATCCTGTCCACTGCTCTCTACGTGATGGGCGAAGACGACGGTCTTCGCTGGGCCGATGCCAACGGTGTCGCGGCCATCTTCATCACGCCACACCGGCAAATCCGATTGTCGGCAGCGGCCCGTGAACACGTGCGCGGACTGCGGCTGCTCGATCGAAATTTCAGATTGAAGGATCGATGATGTTCAAACGTATCGCGGGCTTCGTGCTCGCCATTCTCACCACCACCTCCCTCTTTGCGCAGGAAGCCGCCGATCTGGAGCGCCGTCTGCGCGACCTCGAACAGAAGATCGCCGCCATGCAACAGACCCCCGATCTCGCGGAGATCCGCCGCCAGATCGAAATCCTCGGGCAGGAAATCGAGGCGCTGAAGACGCGCCAGACGGAGAAAGCGGTCGTGGCCGACACGGAGCAGTACGGACTCGGCGCGGCGGCCTCGAAGGTCTACAGCGTCGAGTCGGGCATGTCGTTCGGCGGCTACGGCGAAATGCTCTACGAGAACTACGCCGCCAGGACCGACGCCGAAGTGCGCACCACGAACAAGGACAAGTTCGACATGCTGCGGGGCGTCCTCTACGCCGGCTACAAATACAACGACCGGGTGCTGTTCAACTCCGAGATCGAGTTCGAGCACGGCAACACGGCTCTCGGCGGGGAAGCCTCGGTCGAGTTCGCGTACCTCGACTTCATGGCTACAAAGAATGTCGGCGTGCGCACCGGACTGCTTCTCGTGCCGATGGGCCTGGTCAACGAGAAACACGAGCCGACGACGTACCTCACCGCGCGACGCTCCTTCACGGAGAACGCCATCATCCCCACGACGTGGCGCGAGATGGGCGCGGGCGTCTTCGGCGAGCACGGCCCTCTCTCGTGGCGCGCATACGCGGTGAACAGCATCCGCGGCGACCGCTTCAGCGCCGGCGGTGTTCGCGGCGGCCGCCAGAAGGGAGCCAACGCGCAGATCGAGGACATCGCCCTGACCGGCCGCCTCGACTACACGCCGATCGAAGGGACCACCATCGGCGGCTCGTTCTTCTCCGGCAACACCGGCCAGGGGAACAGCGTCGCGGGCGAAGTCGTGGAAGGCAAGCTCACGATCGTCGACCTGCACGGCGAGGCGCAGTTTCGCGGCGCGACCGTACGCGCGCTCTGGGCGCAGGCCACGCTCGATGACGTCGCGCAGCTCAACGCGATCCAGAACCTGACCGGCAACCGCTCGATCGGTGAAGAGATGGGCGGCTGGTATGTCGAGGCGGGCTATGACCTGTCGTCGCTCCTGCCGCGCTTCGGCGAAGCGTCGCTGACGCCGTACGTGCGTTACGAGCAACTCGACACGCAGCGCAGCGTGCCCGCCGGCTTCGCCCGCAATCCGGCCTCCGAGTTGACGGTCTTCACGTACGGTCTCCAGTTCCGCCCGATGCCGCAGACGGTCATCAAGTGGGACTACCAGAACACCGACAACGAAGCGGGCACGGGGCTCGACCAGTGGAACATCGGCGTCGGCTACATCTTCTAGTTGCGTGTGCGGCCATCGCGCTCGCGGCGCATGCGCGCGTCTTCATGACGCAGCAGCAGGCGCTCGCGAGCGCGTTTCCCGCGGGGACGAAGGTCACGCGCCAGGCGCTGTTCCTCACGCCCGAGCAACGCGCCATGGCGCTGAAAGAGAGCGGGATCGAGTTCGACGATCGCATGATCGTCCGCTATGTTGGTCGGGTGGCGGGGGGCACGGCGGCCGATCGCGTGATCGGCTACGCGTACTTCGATACGCATCGCGTGCGCACGCTGCCCGAGACGATCATGATCGTGGTCACGCCGGACGCGAAGGTGCAGAAGATCGAGATCCTGTCGTTCGACGAGCCGCCCGAGTATCAGCCGAAGCCGCGCTGGATCGATCAGTTCCGCGGACGCAAGCTCGATGACGACCTCTCGCTCAAGCGCGCCATCCGGCCGATCACCGGCGCGAGTCTGAGCGGCCGCGCGATCGTGAACGCATCGCGAAAAGTGCTGGCGCTGCATCGCGCCATCGGAAATCCATGAGTAGGCTTCAACTCCTGTGGCTGCACGTTTCGGTCGCGCTGACGGCGGCCACAGGAGTCGTGTTCGCGGTGATGAAGTACTTTCTCGAGAGCACCGACGAGTTCGCGGTGGCCAACCATCCGCTGCAACCGCACATGCTGGCCGCGCACGTCGTGATCGCGCCGGTTGCGCTGTTCGTGCTCGGCTGGACGTTTTCGAATCACATGCTGCCGAAGTACCGCTTCAGCGACGAGCATCGCAAGAGCGGCGTCTCGTCGATGCTGTTGCTGGTGCCGATGACGCTGTCCGGATATCTGCTGCAGATCGCGACGAACGAAACACTGCGCGAGGCCATGGCCGTGACGCACTGGATCTCATCGGGATTGTTCGTGCTCGGCTACGCCGTGCACTTAGTGGAGTGTAAACGGTGAATCGGTACCACCTGGCTTGGTCTCGACGCCGTGAGCTTCGTTGCGCCTTCTCGACATAGTCACCGCTATGCCTGCGTCGGCGCGCCTCGCTCACGACGCCGATCCCGGCGCCATCTGGTCCCGATTCACCGTTTACACTCCACTAGTTCTGGGGCGTCAGAAGTCGATCGATTAGGCGCTGCAACCGGCGCAGCGTTCGTTCCTTCCCCAACACCACGGCGACGTCGAAGATCGGCGGCGATGCTCCGCGGCCGGTGAGCGCGAGCCGCAGCGGGTGGATGAGCTTCCCGGCCGATACCCCGCGCGATTCTGCGAGCGTGCGCAGTGCCTGTTCCGTGTTCGTGACGTCGAACGGCTCCGTCTTCGCGAGCGCATCATGCAGCTCGTTCATGCGGCTGGCGAGATCGTCGCCTTTGATGTGCTTCTTCACCGCGTCCGCCTCGTACTCGATGGCCTCGTCGTCCTCGAAGAACGGGGTCATCAGCTCGGCGAGCTCGCGCAGCGTGCGTGCGCGCGTTTTGTTCAACTCGATGACGGGATGCAGCTCCTCGAGCGTCCGCGCCTGCTCGCCGAGAAATGGCACGAGGTGCGGGTAGATCTCGCCGGCCGGCATGCGCATCAGGTACTGGCCGTTCATCCACAGCAGCTTCTCGGAGTCGAACACCGCCGGCGCTTTGTTGACGTCGGCGAGATCGAAGAGCTGCTGTGCTTCGGAGGCCGTGATCAGCTCGCGATCGCCGCCCGGGTTCCATCCGAGGAGCGTGAGGAAGTTGAACAGCGCAGCCGGGACGATGCCGAGGTCGCGATACTCCTCGGCGGACGTCGCGCCGGTGCGCTTCGAAAGCCGTTTGCGGTCGCTGCCGAGAATCAGCGGCAGGTGCGCGAACACAGGGACGTCCGCGTCGAATGCGCGGAAGAGCACGATGTGCTTCGGCGTGTTCGAGAGGTGATCGTCGCCGCGCGCGACGTGCGTGATCTCCATGTCGACGTCGTCGACCACGACCGAGAGGTGATAGGTCGGGTTGCCATCGGAGCGGATCAAGACGAAGTCGTCGATCAGCTCACCCTCGAACTGCACGTCGCCGCGAATGAGATCGTGAAACTCGATCGGGCCGGGCGAGACCTTGCAGCGGATCACGTGCGGTGCGTCATCGGGTTGCGGCGCGCCTTCCTCCGCGCGCCTGCGGCAACGGCCCGAGTAGCGATAGGCGTTGCCGCCCTCTTCCGACGCGGCGCGCTCCGACTCGAGCTCCTCGACCGTGCAATAGCAGCGGTATGCCTTGCCGCTCGCGACCAGCTCCTCGGCACGCTCGCGATAGCGCGCCAGGCGATCGCTCTGGTAGACCGGACCTTCGTCCCAATCGATGCCCAGCCATTGCAGCGAGCTGACGATCTGCTCCGCGTGGTGCTGCTTGGAGCGCTCCACGTCCGTGTCCTCGATGCGCAGCAGCATGCGTCCGCCGAACCGCCGCGCGTGCAGCAGATTGAAGATGGCCGTGCGCGCACCGCCGACGTGCAGGAAACCGGTGGGCGAAGGAGCGAACCGCAACTTCATCGGACGGGGCATCGGGGGCGGAGTCTAGCAAAGCCTACAATGTCAGGCCATGCGCGACGAACGCGGATTTTCGCTGGTCGAAATCATGGCCGCGTTTCTGATCCTGACGTTCGTCATCACCACGTCGCTGTGGGCGTTTCTGGAGCGCAACAAACGGCTGCAGCAAGCCAGCGAGATCATCCTCGCGTACCAGGCGCTCGCGAATGAGGCGGAGTTCCGGCGGCGGGTGCCCTACCAACAACTGGAAACGGCATCCGACCTGTTCAACGAGACCAATCTCGAGTTGCTGGCGCCGCTCGCGCCGTTCAAGGCACGGGTCAAGGTGGAGCTCGTGAAGACCGGCGTCAGGCACGTGACCATGACCGTGCTCTGGAAGAACGACGAGCGGGAGGCGCGACTGGCGATCATCCGCGTCGACACGGGTGAGCCGCTCGGGAGGACGTTTTTTTGAGGCGCAGCCGCGGATTCACGCTGCTGGAAGTGGTCATCGCCATGGCCATCTTCGGAGTCTTTCTCATCGTTGCGTTCTCCCTCACCTCGGACATGCGCAAGTGGGAGAAGCGGCAGCCGGTCAACTTCCTGCGCAATCCGAACGTCATCTCCACGATCGCGCGCATGCGGCGGGACGTGCTCGACATCCGCGTGAACGGCAACGAGCCGGTTTACCTGCTCACCCATGATGGCTACGAAATGGGACCGAAGACCCTGATCCTGCAGACCATCCTGGACAACGGGCAGCACGTCATCATCTGGGATCTCTCCGAGCCGGGCGTGGCACGCCGCCTCGACTACAAAGCCGGTGAAAAGTCCGAGTGGGTTGCGCGCGGATTACCGCCCGATTTCACGGCCGGCGTCGACATCGACGCGGTCGAATTCCCGGATCGCGTTTACGGCGTACGCGTCAAAGCGAAGGACAGCAATGGACAACTGGTCATCGATCAGATACTGCAGCCGCGCGCGCACCAGTGAGCGGGGCTTCGCGCTGGCGATGGCGTTGATCATCGCCACGCTTTACTTCGGCCTGATCGGGCTGATGATGGTCGACGCCTCGCGCGAGCTGGCCGAGGCGCGGCGGTTTCGCGCGCGCATCGTGGCGTTGACGCTCGCCGAAAACGGCGCGGAGCGCGCGGCGCACATGATGGTGGGCGGAAGTCCGATCCTGACCATCGACGAAAAGGATTGGCAGGGAACGATCGTCGGGAGGCGCGAGCAGAAGGGCGCCACTTTCAGGATCTTCGCAACCGCCACGGCGACCGGCGTCGTGGAAGCGAAGGCGGGCGTGGAAGTGGACGGCGTGATCGTCGGGAACACCGTGCGCATCGACTACACGCGCCACACGCAGTGAAGTCAGAAGCGGCGGACCGGAGTCCGCCGCTTGCGTTTCCGATGCTACCTCCGTCCGCGCATCAACCCGGCGCCGATGGCCAGGGCCGCGAGGCCGCCGAGCACCAGGCCGCCGTTGTTGCGTGCGAGGTTGCGGGCTTTCGACAGATTGATGTTCTTCATCGAGTTGCCGAGCGATCCCATCTTGCTGCGATCGATGCCGAGGCCGCTCAGAATGCCGCCGAGTCCGCCCGTCTTCTGCCGTTCTGCCACGGGAACTGCATTCTCCGGCTGATACGGATGGAACTGACTGGTAGGATTCACGTTGTCCACCATCAAGGAGTCCTCCTTAGTGTTATCTGTAGTTGCTAAGAGGGTGCCAAGTGGAACGAAATCAAGCGGTTAGGTGAGGTGAGTGATGGCTGGTACTCCACGGGAACACATCAAGGACAAAGGCTTCTGGGACGGCGGCTCGGCCAGTCACGGCAAGAGCGGCGAGACCGCAGGCCGCACCAGCGGGTTTCCCGGCGTGCGCAAGCCGACGCGCGTGGGCATCCGCACCGATCTCGAGTTCCCCGAAGAAACGAAGGTTCCGAAGACGAAGTAAATCCGACTCGCGAATTGCGTCGTACACTCTACGCATCGCCGAAAGTCGATGAGCTCGAGCGCAACTTCAGCAGCGCTGCTTCCTGCGGTGGCACAGGGAAACGTCTCCGCCTTCGAGGAGCTGTATGACCGCTATGCATCGACGGTCTACGGGCTCCTGCTGCGCATTCTCGCCAATCCCGACGATGCGCAGGAAGTGCTGCAGGAGACGTTCGTCAAGGCGTGGACGAGCGCGGGGATGTTCGACGCGGTGCGCGGCACCGAAGTGGCGTGGCTGATCTCCATCGCGCGCAGCCGCGGCATCGACCGCCTCCGCTCGCGCCGCACGCGCGCCGATCGCGAAGATGAAGCGGGACGGGAGATGTCGGTGTTCTCGTCGTTCGTCGAGAGCGCGAAAGGCGCCGACGAAGCCATCCAGTCGGAAGAACGCCGCGCCGTCCGCGGCGCACTCTCCGAGCTTCCCGAAGCGCAGCGCATCGCGTTGGAGCTCGCCTACTTCGAAGGACTCTCCCAGACCGAGATCGCCGCGCGCCTCAGCCAGCCGCTGGGAACGATCAAAACGCGCATGCAGCTCGGGATGAAGAAGATGCGGGAGCGGTTGAGCGCGTACGCGTGAGGAGTGTCAAAGTCCCGAGAGCAGTCTTAGAGTCTTAGAGTCGTAGAGTCTTAGGGAAGCTCTGATCAACCTGTGAAACGGATCAACTTCAACAACTTCGTCTAGCGGTGCGGCGCAGCGACGCGATGTTTTGCGTTGGTTTGCT
>CAMPKJ010000143.1 GCA_946887105.1 uncultured Acidobacteriota bacterium
GGGCAGGAGCGACGCTGGCGCCGCCCGCAACCGCGGCGACGCGTTGCTCGACCTGCTCTAGCTGTTCCTCTTCCTCATCGGCAGGCGGCGTGTAGTCCTCGAAGAACTCGCGCCAGCTCGCGCTCACGGATTGAGGATCGGACTGATACTTCTCAAACAACTCTTCGATGAAGGCGATGTTGGCGCCGTATGCGACTGATGACATTTCTCGTCCTGAAGGAGTTAGTTCTTGTCGGTGGCTTCAACCGCGGTGTGGGACAGCGACGTCAGACCGAGCCATCCGAAGCCGGCAGCGAATCCGCCGAGAACGTCGGAGGGGAAGTGTACGCCGAAGTACACGCGTGAAAACCCGACGCTGAGGACAATCATGCCCACCAGCGTGTGCGCGACGGCCTGAACCGGCAGCGAGTGGTCCTCGACGAGGTGATGCACCACGATCGGGTAAGTGGCGGCGGAGAGCAGCGAGTGTCCGCTCGGAAAACTGTGCGAGGCCGGCAGTTTGATGCGCCGGGCCATCTCGATCGGCCGCTGCCGCCGGAAGATGTTCTTGAGGACGGTGTTGATGGCCATTGCGCCGCCGGTGGAGACGAGCACCGTCCATGCGTCGTGTTTGCGGTCGCGCTTGAACATCATGATCGCGGTGATGCCTGCCGCGGCGCCGATGGCGATGTGCGAGCCGAGCTGCGTGGCCGCGTGCAGGACGTTGTGGATGGCCGGATGATCGACGCGATGCACGGCCTTCATGACCGCCTCGTCGTACTTGTCGGCGTGACCCTGGACGACTTCATCCGCCTGATGCTTGAAAAACCACAGCGCCAGCGCGGCCAGCACCACTCCGCCGCTCCGGCCGATGGCCAGCGGAAGAAAGGCCTGCCGCCGTTTCCCGGCGCGAAGCGGCTTCCTTTTCTTCTCTTCTCGTTCTGACTTCTTCACGGGCGCGAGTCTATGGCTGAGGTTTGGTAAACGCAACGAAGCGATGTGCCGGTTCCGCGCCACAGCACTTGCGGTAAAAGTCGAGTGCATCGGTCCATGGAATGACCGCGCGCGCATGGCCGAGACGGCGCAGATCGGCGAGCGAAGCCAGCAGCAGCCGGCAGCCGATTCCTTTGCCGCGCATCGACTTCGCAACGCCGGTCGGTCCGAAAAATCCGAGACCGCGATTGTTGACGTCGTGCACCGCGAAACCGGTCAGCTGCTCGTCGACGAACGCGGTCGGCGGATCGCTCTCGAATGCCTTGGCCGCCTCGAAGCGCCAGATGCGGCCGAACTCGCGCTCGACGAAGGGGAGCATCGTCTCCGCGCTGGCGCGGATGGCGTGGCCTTCGATGCCATCGAGATCGACTTCGAGATTCCACGTCGTCTGCGCTTCGGAGAATCCGCGCCTGCGAAAGAACGCTCGCGTTCCCTCGTCGCTCGCGAGCACGCCGGGCGTGAAGTAGTTGCCCGGTTCCGCGAAGATCACCGTTTCGTCGCCGAGGAGCGACGTGCCGATGCCCTGGCGGCGCGCGTCGCGGTCGACGGCGAGAATGCGCAGCCATCTGCCGCACGTGACCGCCGCGCCGAGGATCCGGCCGCTGCGCTCGTACACCCGCGTGATGGGCCGACCGGCAACGCCGTCGCCGAAGCATTTCTCTTCGGCGACGGCGGCGAGGTCATACGGCGCGTCATTCGCGCGCCCGAACAGCTCGCGCAGTGGGGTCAGGTCTTCTCTTGTCGCAATGCGAATCACGCACGAAACTTACTTCTTCGTCAGCGCGCGGTCGAGCGAGAAGCGTCCCGCTCCGCCGATCATCAGCGCGATCGCGATGCCGATCGCCAGGATGTGAAACTCGATGCCTTCACCTTTCTGCTGGCCGCTCCAGTTCATGAAGAAGCCGTTCGCCTTGTGCATGAAGCTGGCGACGAGCATCGTCACGCCGACGCCGAATGCGGCGATGCGCGTGGTGATGCCGGCGATCAGCGCCATTGCGCCGGCCGACTCCGCGAAGATCGCCAGGAAGGCCAGGAACGCCGGGATGCCCATGCCGACGAATCCGCCCATGGTTCCCGAGAAGCCGTAGCCGCCGAACCAGCCGACCGTCTTCTGCAGGCCGTGCGGCAGGATCACCAGGCCGAGGGTGATGCGGAGGATGGTCAGGATGGTGGAGCGGTCGGTTGCGAGCACGGCCTGGACGACGCGGCCGAAGGCGGTGGTGGACAGATTGTCGTATCGATCAGCAGCGAGGGTGGTCATTTTGATTTCTCCTTGTTAGTTGACGCGTCAAGTATCTGGTAAAACATCGAACCTATTCCGGGGGACTGTTTTTCTCCGCGTTTTCGCGGATCTGGCCGAGGATCTCCAGGAGCGCCTCGACCTGGCCGGGGGCGAGCGTGCCGGTCGTGGCGTCGTCGAGGCGGTTCATCGGCGCCTCGAGCCGTTCCAAAAGGCGCAGGCCGGAGGATGTGATCTGGCAGAGGACCTGGCGCCGGTCGCCCTCCCACTGTTCGCGTTTGACGAACCCTCTCTCTTCGAGAGTGCCGATCAGGCGCGTGATTCCGCAGGATGGCTCGATCATCCGCACGGAGATCTCCATCGTCGGCAGCGGTCCGCGCGCGCCCCGCAGGATCCTCAGGACGTTGTACTGCTGCAGCGTGATGTCCTCGGGCGCCACCACCGCCTCGGCCTGCCGGCGCAGGACGTGCGCCGTGCGCATCAGCGCCACGGTGGCCTCCTGCGACCGCGTCCGGAACGGCCGGGTCTGTTTGATTTCATCGGTGATCGATCGAGCCATGGCGTGCAATGTACTGCCGAATGCTTTACGCGTCAACTATATTTCCAGGGACGGCGTACATTTCGCAAAGGAACGCTTCATGGACAGTCAGATCGTCCGGTGTCCGAACTGCGGACAGGCCAACCGCGTCCCGCCGGTGGGGAGCGGCCAGACGGCCGTGTGCGGCAAGTGCAAGACGCCGCTGACGGCGGCGGGCAACGGCGGCCATCCGATCAAGCTGACGGACGCGACGTTTGCGAACGAGATTCGCAGCGGTTCGTACGTGGTGGACTTCTGGGCGGCGTGGTGCGGGCCGTGCCGGATGATCGCGCCGATCATCGATGCGCTGGCCGCGGAGCGCACGGATGTCACGTTCGCGAAGCTGAATGTCGACGAGAACCCGCGTACCGCGTCGCAGTTCGGCGTTCAGGGCATTCCGCTGCTGATCTTCTTCCGCGATGGCGCGGAGGCGGGGCGGGTGGTCGGCGCGGTGCCGCGCGCACAGATCGAGGCAGCGATCCAGCGATATCTGCCGGGGTCGTGACGCACCGTGTCCGCATATCCGCAGCCTTCCGATCCGCGGCACCGGTCCGATGCGCGCCGTCCCGAGCGCGTGCCCAGCGAGCTCGAGCTGTTCACGAAGAAGGTGCTGATCGTCGCGGCGGTGCTCGGTGCCGCGGCGATGCTCTGGTACGCGCGCGGCGTGGTGCTGCTGGTGTTCATCGCGGCAGCGCTTGCGGCCGGAATCGCGCCCGCGGTCCGGCGCGTGCGGCTGTTCTGGCGGTATCGCTTCCGCCGCAATCTCTCGCGTGGCACGGCGGTGATGATCGTCTACCTGCCGCTGCTGATCGTCGGCATCGTGCTGGCGCTGCTGGTGATCCCGCGCTTCATCGCCGATTCGCAGGAGCTCGGCCAGCGGCTGCCGGTGCTGATCGACCAGAACATCCTCGAGCCGCTCAGCGCGTACGTTCCGGTCGGGACCGTGCGCGAGCAGCTGCGCGGCGGGATCGAGCTGCCGCGCTCGCGCGTGTTCGCGTACATGCGCAACGCCGCGACCGCGATCGCCTCGACGTTCGCGGTGCTGTTCATGATCGCGTACATGCTCATCGACGCGGAGCGGCTGCGGAACCTGTTCCTGCTCGTCTATCCGCCGGAAGTGCGCGGCGAGCGGCGGCGCGTGCTGATGCGCGTGGCGAAGCGGATGAGCTCCTGGCTGTCCGCGCAGCTGTTGCTCTCGACGATCATCGGCGTGACGACATTCGCCGGACTGGTGGCGCTGCGCATTCCGTATGCGCTGCCGCTGGCGATCATCGCCGCGATCGGAGAACTGATCCCCGCGATCGGTCCGACGGTGGGCGCGATTCCGGTGCTGGCCATCGCGCTGCTGCAATCGCGCTGGCAGTTCTGGTCTTACCTGGCGTTCGCGGTCGTGCTGCAGAAGGCGGAGAATCTGTTCATCGTGCCGCGCGTGATGGCGCGTAAGGTCTCGATCTCACCACTGGCCGTGTTCATCGCCTTCATGATCGGCGCCTCGCTCCTCGGCATCGTCGGCGCGATCCTGGCGATCCCGGTCGCGGCCATCGCGCAGGTGGCGTTCGACGAGGCATTCGTTTCGCGCCGCGAGCGGCGGCAGGATCTCGATCGCGCGGGAACGCTCTTGCGCAAGGCGGACTAGCGGCGCTGCTTCCGGTAAAATCGCCGGCATGCCGTACAAGTCGCTGTTGTGTGCCGTCGCATTGCTGGTCGTGTGTGTGCCCGGATTTGCGCAGGAATCGCAGGATGTGTGGTCGTGGGCACATCGCACCGAGGTCCGCGCGAACTACCGCTGGTCGAAAGAGGAGCGCATCGCGCGGCCCTTCCCGGCGGGCGCGGCGCTGGAGACTCCCGATCCCGGCAGTCACGTCGAGTTGAACGTCGCCGACATCCAGCTCGACCTCGGCTACGGCGACTGGCTGGCCGCGCGCGCGAAGGTGCATGTCGCGGCGAAACACCGGCGCAATCCGACCACCACCGATGACGACATCGACGCCGACGAGCTGTGGGTGCGCATCGGTGCGAAGCCGGAGTTCCTGGCGCGGCCGGAGCGGACGTCGTTCTTTCTGCAGGCGGGCAAGTTCCCGAAGATGGAGCGCCAGCCGGTGCGGCTGCTGGAGAGTTACGGCCTCGCGGCGACGTCGTTCAATCGCTTCGAGGACGTGCAGGTGCTGATCGGCGGCACGGTGGGACGCAACTTGTACTGGCGCGTGCAGGCCGCGAACGGGAATCCGCTCTTCATGCGCGATCCGAATGCGCTCGCGGGCGATAACGGCGTTCCGGATCAGATTCTGCGCGGCGAGGCACCGGAGCTCGGCTCCGGGTTCCCGATCCTGTACAACGCGGAGACCGAGGACCTCTTCTTCGATACGAGTCACATGCAGATGGGAGAGGCGGTCGGGTATCGCTGGCAGCGCGAGAACGAGACGCTTGGCTTCGACGTGATCGTGTTTCATTACCAGCGCGATCTCGCCGACACGGTGCGGCTGACCGGGACCGAATACGGCGGCGATCTCGATCTGCTGGTCGTGAGAGGCTCGGAAGTCGGCCAGTCCATCGATCGCGGGCTGCCGATCGTTCCCGGCGATGACAAGAAAGAGGAGTACGGCGCGCGGTTGTACGGCGAGTGGGGCAACGCCACGGCCATCGCGCAGATGACGTGGCAGACCGTCGCGGGCCTGGAGCGGGAAGGATGGGAGCTCGAGCTCGGCTACCGCTGGCCTCTGTCGCTGGGACCGGTCGAATCGATCCAGCCCGCGGTGCGCGTGAGCAATCTCGACAATCATTTCATCGGACATCCGCAGTTTCCGGCCACGAGCGTGCGCTGGGACTGGAGGAAATACGACGCGGGCGTTCGGGTCGGTCTCACGCATGGGCTCGACGTGACGGTCGAGTACGCGACGCACGATGCGTTCAGTGCCGCGGGACGCGTGCCGATCGACATGACCGAGGTGCTGGCCACGGTGCGCTGGAGGATGTAGCGGCGCACGTCTTGCTCTTTCCCGGAGCGGAGGAAGAGCATGCGCAACGAGATGATCGGCGCCATCGTGCGCCGCGCGATCGAGCATCCCGAGTTTCGCCGGAGGCTGATCGAGAGTCCGCAGGACGCTCTGCAGTCGCACGGATTCGCGCTCGAGTCGGACGACATGAAGGAGATCGAGAAGATCCGCACCACCCTCGGCGAAGCAGGAGACGTCGAGCAGCAACTGGTGAGCATCGCCGAGAGCTACGGCGTCGACCCGCGGCCGGCCTAGTCGTTTCTCCCTGAAACTTCCTGCAGCGCGCCCTCCCGGGCGCGTTTCTTTTTGCGCCGTGGACCGTCTCAGCAAAAGGAATTTGGTTTCGCACGGTCCGGTTCGGAACGCTGCCAAACCCGGCGCCGCGCGGCAACTCGCGGCTCATCAATACTTACAGCGAAGCGAGGCACCTTCACGGATGGGCGTTCTCACCCCGAAACGAGCGGTTCTGTTGGTCGTGGCAGTCCTTCTCGGCGTCAGCGCCTTTGCCAGCAATCCCTCTCCGCGAACGCAGGCGCGCATGGTCTGGGTGCCGCCCGGCAACGTCGGCGTTCTCTTCGGCGGCCTCGGCCCCTTCGACGGCGCCACCAGCCTTCAGCACGATAGCTCGGAGACGTGGCTCTTCAATGGCAGCCGCTGGCTGCAGCGCTTCCCGCAGACCACCCCGCCGCGCCGCGCCGTCCACGGCATGGTGTACGACAGCACGCGCAATCGCGTGGTGATGTTCGGCGGACGCCAGGCGCCTTCCGATCGCGATGGTCTGCCCAGCTATCTCAACGACACCTGGGTGTACGAGAACGACGACTGGACGCGCATCGAGTCCGAGCTCAATCCGAGCACGCGCCAGTTCCCCGCGATGACGTACGACAGCGCCCGCGACCGGGTCATCCTCTACGGCGGAAACGTGCTCGCGGAGGACGAGGAATCGTTCACGCTGCGCGACGATACGTGGGAGTTCGACGGACAGCAGTGGATCCTGATCGGCAACGGACCGAAAGTCGCGAAGCCGATCATCGCCTATGACCCGGTGCTCGATCAGACCCTGCTGGTCGGCCTGAACGAGACCGGTACGACCATCGTGATGTATCGCTACGACACCGCCGCGCATTCGTGGGCGGCCGTCACTGCGACCGCGTTTCCGACGTGCGTCAACGATGGAAACATGGTCTTCCGCGAGCGCACCGGAAAGCTGACGTTCTTCGGCGGAGTCTGCGCGGTGGACACGCCGGCGGGCGAGGAAGTGTGGGAGTGGGACAACGCCGGCAACAAGTGGACGAAGCTGACCACTGCCGCGTTCCCGCGCCTGGCCGGACAAGCCGTCACGTACGATCCGCTCCGCAACGACATCATCGCCTTCGGTGGGACGGCTGCAAATGGGACCGTCGTTTCGTCCGGGACGAACATCCTGCGCGGCAGCGCGTGGCGCCAGATCTTCATCAGCTTCCGGCCCGCTCCGCGCTCGCTGGCGCCATTCGAGACCGACGCCGCGAGCAACACCATCTGGATGCTGAGCGGACTCGACGAGACCAGCTCGTTCTATCACGGCGAGCTGTGGGGCTACCGGAACGGCCAGTGGTTCAAGGGACCCGACCTTCCATCGGGCTGCGATGGTCCGCTGGGGGCATTCGACAGCGATCGCGGCGTGCTCGTCGCGGTTTGCGCCGGCGAGGAGACGTACGAGTTCAACGGCACCGAGTGGAAGTCGTTCGCCAATCTCGACCCCACGCCGCAGATCCGCAACTTCGCCGCGATGGTGTACGACCCGAAGCTGAAGAAGGTCGTGATGTTCGGCGGTTATCAGGGCAACAACTTCCGCAACGACACGTGGACGTGGAACGGCACGGCGTGGGTCGAAGTCAAGGTCGATAAGGACGAGCGCCCGCCGCACCGCGCGCAGATGGCGATGTGGTACGACCCGTTGCAGCAGAAGATCGTCCTCTACGGAGGCATCGGCCGCGGCAGCGTCGACGATCGCGTGACGCGCTACAGCGACATGTGGGCGTTCAGCGGAACGGCTTGGACGAAGCTCAACGTGAACGAAACGCCCGGCATGCGCATGAAGCCGCAGGTGGCGGTGAATCCGGTGACGGGCAAGACGCTGATGTTCGGCGGGTTGAAAGCCGAGATCGCGGCTGACGATCCGGACGGAACCGCGATCGTCCAGACGTTCATGAACGACACGTGGGAGTGGGATGGTTCCGCCAGCAGCTGGACGCGCCTGGACAGCGATCCGACCACGCGCGAGCCCGACGTTCGCGAGAACGGCTCGATGGCGTGGGATCCGGTGGGCTCGCGCCTGGTGATGTTCGGCGGCTACGCGGACGGTTTCTATCGCTCCGACGTGTGGGAGTGGACGGGCGCGGACTGGGCTCCGCGGCTCGAGCACGCCGAACGTCGCCGCGCAACGCGCTGATCACGCGTCCATCGCCAGCTCTTCGAGGAGTCGCCGGCACACCTCGCGTCGTGCCTCACGACGCGCGTGCAGCCACTCCTCGGCATGCGGCGGGAGCCATTCCGGAACCGCGACGTCGGACAGCGACGCGCGCAGGACGTCCATCAGCGAGTTCCCTTCCCGGCGCGCGCGGCTGAAGAGCTCCGTCAATCCGCGCACGCCCGCGCTGTCGATCAGCACCGCCGCGGCGACAGCGCGCTCGGCATCCGTGGCCGGCGCCTCGAGCCGGCGAATCGACGCGGCGGTCTGCCGCAGTTCCGCATCGGTCACTCCCGGGACGCCGAGGAGCGTGCGCGAGAGGTGGCCGACCTTCTCCAGCCAGGTGCCGAGGCGGTGGAAGAGGAGGAGCAACTCGAACACCCGCGCATCGGATTCGGGAGGTGTGTAGAGCTTGCGCGCGATGCGCGCGATCCGTTCCACGTCGTCGAAGCGCGAGGCTCCGTCGAGGTCCTGATAGAACGGACGGAGGAACGTCTCCAAGCTCAGCCGCAGGTCGCGATCCATTCGGGCCGGGAGTATCGCATCACTGTCCGCTTCTGAAACCCGCGCTGTCCGGTTGCGTACAGTCGAAGCAGATGGAGGGATTCCGCATGAGACTCGCAGCGATCGCCGCCGTGGCAGCACTCGTGACCGTACCGGCCATGGCCGGTGGACTGTTCGACGAAGACGACTGCAAGTACACCGCGAAGCGGCGCGCCGCCACGCCGGCGTCCGGGATCACCAAGGTCGTGATCCACGGCGAGTCGGGCTCTCTGGACGTGAACGGCACGTCCGGCGCGGCGCAGATCGTCGCGGACGGCACCGCGTGTACCTCCGAAGGCGACTTCCTGCCGCGCATGACGCTCTCGCTGCGCAAGTCCGGCTCCGTGTTGCACGTCGACGCGAACATCCCGGAGAAGACGGTCGTATTCGGCTTCTTCTCGGCGCGTCTCGATTTCACGGTCACGCTGCCCGCGGGCCTGCCGGTCGAGATCGATGACGGCAGCGGCTGGTTGAAGGTCTCGAATACCGGCGCGACGGAGATCGACGACGGCTCCGGCTCGATCGAAGTGCGCAATGTCCGCGGAACGCTCGTGATCAACGACGGCTCGGGATCGATCGACGTCGATACCGTTACCGGGAACGTGGAGATCGAGGACAGCTCCGGCGAGCTGACGGTGCGCAACGTGACCGGCGGCGTCGAGATCGAAGACGGATCGGGCGCCATCTCGATCGCGAAGATCGAAGGCTCGCTGCGCATCCGCAACGACGGCTCGGGCTCGATCAGCGTCCAGAACGTGCGCCGCGACGTGACCATCGATGAAGACGGTTCCGGCGGTATCGACGTCGCGGACGTCGGCGGCAACTTCACCGTCGGCCGCGACGGCAGCGGCGGAATCGATTACGAACGGGTGGCAGGAAGAGTGTCGGTGCCGTCGCGGCGCTGACGTCAGCCCAGGATCGCGTCCATCACCGCGCGCACGTCCGACGCATCGTCGAAGAAGTGTCGCGGGTTCTCGGCGCGCAATACATCCGCCGGCGTTTTGCCTGACGCGACCGCGATGGTGGTCGCGTCGTACGGAACGCCGCAGCGCACGTCGTAGATCGAGTCGCCGATGATCACGACCTCGCTGCCGGCGAAGTGCTTGCCGAGCTGCTCGTTGGCGCGGCGGATGGCGACGGGTGGCAGGTCGGTGCGGTCGGCGGAGTCGCTGCCGAACGCGCCGAATGCGAAGTAGTCATTGAGCAGCGCGCCGCCGAGTTTCAGGCGCGCGCCGCGTTCGATGTTGCCGGTGAGCAGTGCCAGCGCGACCTCTTCGTGATCGTGCAGCGCGGATACCAGCTCGCGCATCCCCGGCATCACCCGCACGCGCTCGGGCGTGACGTTGCGCGCCAGGCCGGCGAGATAGAGATCCCACAGATCCGCGATCCGCGCATCGACTTCCTCCGCGGCGAACCCGGCGTCGCGCAATACCATGTGTGCGATCTGCGGGTCGGTGCGCCCCGAAAAGTCGTAGCGTGCGAGGTCCCGGTCGTATCCGTAGATCGCGCGCAGCGCCTCGCCGAACGCCTCGCGCGATGCGCCGCGATCCGTGAGCAGAGTGCCGTCGATGTCGAAGAGAACGAGTTTCATCGGTCGGGAAGCGGCGAACTTTAGCAGTTCTGTAGCGCCGCGCCTGTCACGCCGCGGCTACCATCCGCGCCCATGTCCGACATCACGCGCCGTTCCTTTCTCGCCACCACCGCCGCCGGCGTTGCCGCCGCGGCTGTCGCTCGAGGTAACGCGACCGTGACTCCCGCCGCAAAGCCGCTGCGCATCCTCATCCTGGGCGGCACCGGCTTCATCGGTCCGAACCAGGTCAAATACGCGGTCGCGCGCGGACACAAGGTCTCGGTCTTCAATCGCGGCAAGACCAACCCCGGTTCGCTGCCCGCGGGTGTCGAGCAGCTCATCGGCGATCGCAATGGCAACCTCGAGGCGCTGAAAGGGAAGACGTGGGACGCGGTGATCGACAATCCGTCGACGCTGCCGCGCTGGGTGCGCGACGCCGCGCAACTGCTCAAGGACTCGGCGAATCACTATCTCTTCATCTCGACGATCTCCGTCTATGCCGACAACTCCAAGCCCGGCATGGACGAGACGGCGCCGACGCTCACGCTCGCCGATCCGACCGTCGAAGAGATCGGCCCGAATTACGGCGGCCTGAAGGCGCTCGCGGAAAAGGAAGCGGAGCGCGCGTTTCCGGGACGCACCACCATCGTCCGTCCGGGACTGATCGTCGGCGCCGGCGACAACAGCGATCGCTTTTCGTATTGGCCGATCCGCATCGCGCGCGGCGGTGAAGTGCTCGCACCCGGCAATCCCACCGATCCGGTGCAGTTCATCGACGCACGCGACCTCGGCGAATGGACGATCCGCCTGCTGGAACAGAAGGCGTACGGCACGTTCAATGCGACCGGTCCCGCGCATCCGCTGACCGTGGCCGAGATGCTGTACGGCATCAAGGCGGTGACGACCGCCGGCGCGCAGTTCACGTGGGTGCCGGCCGAGTTCCTCGAAGAGCACAAGGTCTCGGCGTGGATGGACATGCCGGTGTGGATTCCGCCGGCCGGTGAATACGCGGGCTTTGGCTCGCGCAGCATCCGCCGGGCGCTCGATGCGGGACTGACGTTCCGCTCGCTCGCGGACACCGCGGAAACGACGCTGGCGTTCCACCAGCGACGTCCCGAGGAGCGGCAGTCGAAGTTGCGTGCCGGACTGGCGCCGGAACGGGAGAAGGAAGTGCTGTCAGCCTTCAAGGCAAAAGCGAAGTAATTTTCTGCCGGGCGGTGTCTCAAGCGGGCCGCTGATCCGGTCACCGAATCGCTCGGCAAGGTCATCGACGCATTTCAGCGGATTCCTCGCGGATTCGGTAGTGGGTCAAACTGACCCACCACCTGAAAGTGCCGCACGTTGAAGTCGAAATACTGCTCCCGATAGAGCGTGAGCACACGCTCGGCGTCCGCCATCGGGACGCGCTTCGGACTCGGCCGCTGCGTACGCCGGTCGATCAATCCGTCGTACCCGCCCTTCTCGAGGCGATTGCGGTAGCGCCGCATGTTGCGATCGCTCATCCCAACGATCTCCGCCGCCTGCGTCCACGTGATCTGCTTACTCATCGCCTTCAAAATCACTTCCTGAAACTTCGTCGCCCGCTCCACGGACCGGGCCGGATACACACGCATGCACTCTCCCCCAGAGTGCATCTGATCTCATCCGGCCCCGTCGGTCATGACCGGACAACTCATTTGCTAATTCGGCCGGACAACTCACGTGCTTACGACAGCGCGTTCTGACGGGTATGTCGAGGCGCAAGGCCGCGCGGTACACTGCGCGGCCTTGCGCAAGGCATCGCTCGCCGTCCTGTTTCTCACCGTCTTCATCGACCTGATCGGGTTCGGGATGGTGATCCCGTTCCTGTCCTTCTACGCGCGCGAATACGGCGCGAGCGGCATCGCCGTCGGTGCGGTGGTCGGGATCTACTCGATCATGCAGTTCTTCTTCGCGCCGGTGTGGGGAAGACTGTCGGATCGCGTCGGACGGCGTCCGGTGATCCTGATCAGCCTCACCGCGAGCTGTACCGGCTATCTGCTGTTCGCGTTTTCGCACAGCCTGGCGGTGCTGTTCGCATCGCGTGTGAT